>RFXC01000251.1 GCA_009921765.1 Betaproteobacteria bacterium
TGTTGGGTAGCGGCGGCAGTCGTCGTGCGGCTGAGCAGGCGGCTGCACGCCTGGCACTTGACGCGGCAGAAGCTGCATCGGTCGTCACGCGCCGAACCCGCAGCACGCGGCAGGTGGCTCCCGATCCACCCACGACCGTGGCGGCGCCGGTTGTCGCGGCGCCGGGACTGGGCGCCGTGCCCGGTACGTTGCCGCAGACGGTGGGCGAGTCGGCCGGGCCGGCCGCTGAAGCCGCCTGAGGCCGCAGTCGCTTCCGATGCATCGTTGCGGATCCGTCGCGATTGTTGGGCGCCCCAACGTCGGCAAGTCAACGCTGTTGAACCGACTGGTTGGACAGAAGCTTTCCATCACCTCGGATCGGCCGCAAACCACCCGACATCGCATCGTCGGCGTCTTGTCGCGAGACGACGCGCAGCTGTTATTCCTGGATAGTCCGGGCTTTCAGACACGGGTGGGCGGGGCGCTCAATCGGGTGCTGAACAGAACAGCGCTGCAGGTGGCTGAAGACGCGGACGTCACGCTCCTCGTCTGCGATGCGCAGTCCTGGACCCCAGCCGACGAGGCGTTTGCGCGCCGGCTGAGCCGAGCCCAGCCCCGGCTGCTGGTCCTGAACAAGATCGACCAGGTACCCGACAAGTCGCGTTTGCTCCCCATGGTGCAAAAGCTCCAGGCCGAGTATGGCTTTGATGAAATCATTCCGGTCAGTGCCCGCACCGGGCGGCAAATCGATACTCTGATCGCGCTGTGCGTCCAACGGTTGCCTGAGGGACCGCCGCTCTTCGAGGCCGATGCGCTCACCGACCGAAGCGAGCGGTTTCTCGCCGCTGAAATGATTCGCGAGAAGCTCTTTCGCCAATTGGGCGACGAATTGCCCTACCAGAGCACGGTGGAAATTGAGCGTTTCGAGGAGTTGCCCACGCTTAGGCGGGTGTTTGCCAGTGTGCTGGTCGAGCGTGATGCCCAGAAGGGTATTGTGGTTGGCCACGGCGGTGAGCGCATCCGGCGGCTCTCGACCGATGCCCGCGCCGAGCTTGAAAAGCTCTTCGGGTGTCGGGTCTATCTCGAGCTGTTTGTGAAAGTGAGGTCAGGCTGGGCCGATTCCGAGGCCAGTCTTCGCGCCCATGGCTACGAGTAAGGTTCGCGACACGGCGTTTGTTCTCCATTCCACGCCATACCGGGAAACCAGCCTCGTCGTTGATCTGTTCACGCGCGACCACGGGCGCGTGGGGGTGGTGGCCAAGGGCGCAAAGCGACCGGGGTCAGCGCTCAGGGCGGTGTTGCTCCAGTTTCAGCCGATCTCGGCGGTGTGGTCAGGGCAGGGCGAACTGCGAACCCTCAATACCGCTGAATGGCTGGGTGGGATGCAGCCGCCAAAGGGCGATGCATTGCTTTGCGCGTTCTACACCAACGAATTGCTGCTTCGCATGCTGCCCAGGGAAGACGCGCATCCGGCGCTCTTTGACGCCTATTCGGCCACGCTGGCAGCGCTTGCCGAAGGTGCGCCGCTCGAGGAAACGCTGCGCGCCTTCGAGTGGCAGTTGCTCCGTGAGACGGGTCATGCGCCCGAGCTCGAACTCGATGCGACGGGGAAGCCAATCCATGCGGGCATGCGCTACGCGTGGCACCCCGGGAGTGGGTTCATCGTGGCAGAGCCGGGAAGCGACACTTCAGTGGTGGGGCGTACCTTGCTTGACCTGGCAGCAGGGCGTCTGACTTCGCCCGACAGCCGCAGCGAGGCAAAATATCTCGCCCGGGCCATCCTCTCGCATCAGTTGGAGGGGTATCCGCTTCGCACCCGGCAGGTGCTCATCGACCTTCACAAGCTCTCCCCATGATTGAACTCGGCGTCAACATCGACCACGTTGCCACCATCCGACAGGCGCGGCGCACCTACGAACCCGATCCAGTGTGGGCGGCGGTGGAGGCCCATCTGGGTGGTGCGGATGGCATCACGGTCCATCTGCGCGAAGATCGGCGTCATATTCAGGACGCTGACGTGCGGCGGCTGCGCGAGCTCACCCACATCAAGCTCAATCTTGAGATGGCTGCAACCGACGAGATGGTTGAGATTGCCGCTTCACTCGCGCCCGAGATGGCCATGCTGGTGCCCGAAGGGCGGCATGAAATCACCACCGAGGGGGGCCTGGATATTGCGTCGCAGGAGACACGCCTGCGTGAAGTGGTGGCGAGGCTGGCGGGCGCCGGCATTGTGACCAGTGTGTTTATCGACGCAGAGGCGCCGCAGATCGAGGCGGCGGCGCGCATTGGTGCTCGGGTCTGCGAGATTCACACCGGTCCCTATGCCCATGCGTTTCACCAGCAGGGCCGGGATGCTGAAAGTGCGGCGGTACGACATGAACTCGCGCGCATACGTCGAGCGGGTGATCTCGTGCGCTCGCTTGGCATGCGGTTCAACGCGGGGCATGCGCTCAACTATGTGAATGTGCAGCCGGTGGCGGCGCTTCAGGGCATACGCGAACTCCATATTGGTCATGCGATTGTGTCGCGTTCGGTGTTTGTCGGAATTCGCGAGGCTGTTCGCGAGATGAAGCGACTCATGCGCGAGGCGGCTGCGGGAGCCGCGGTGTGATCTATGGTATTGGCAGCGACATCGTGGCCATGCACCGCATCGAGAATTTGCTTGAGCGTTGGGGTGACAAGTTCGCACGCCGGGTACTTGGCCCCGACGAGCTGACCGAATTCTTGCGCCGGCGTTCGCGCGGTGCACACGGTTCAGGGTACGCGGCGCGCTATCTGGCCAAGCGCTTTGCCGCCAAGGAGGCGTTCAGCAAGGCGCTGGGGCTAGGGCTGCGGGGGCCCATGACCCTGTTGTCACTCGAAGTTCTGAACGACAGGCGGGGGAAGCCCTACGCGCGCGCGCGGAAGGAACTCGCGCCTTACCTCGAAGAGCGAAAACTCATTGCGCATGTATCGCTCTCCGACGAATCCGACCATGTCATGGCCTTCGTTGTCCTTGAGCAGATCTCAGCCCATGTCCATCCCCAATAGTCCTCCAGACCGCGCCCCGGGCCCGGTGGTTGTTGACGTCGCAGGCACGTCGCTGACCGACGTCGAGCGCGAACGGCTCGTGCACCCGATGGTGGGCGGGGTCATCCTGTTCACGCGGAATTTCACTGACCGGGATCAGGTCCGGGCGCTGTGCGCAGAGATTCGCGCGCTCAGAAGCCCCGCGCTGCTCATCTGTGTGGACCACGAAGGCGGCCGGGTGCAGCGGTTTCGGAAGGGGTTCACTACGGTGCCGCCCATGCGGGAGTTGGGGCAGCTTTGGGACAAGGATCCTCTGGCTGCCTGCCAGGAGGCCACGCGGCTGGGTCGAGTGATCGGAAGCGAACTTCGTGAAGTCGGCGTTGATCTCAGCTTTACGCCGGTCCTCGATCTGGACCACGGTCGATCGGCAGTGATTGGTAACCGGGCGTTTCATTCAGATCCGCGCGTGGTGACGATGCTTGCGCGTGCGCTCAACCACGGACTGCTCCTCGCCGGCATGGCCAACTGCGGCAAGCACTTTCCCGGGCATGGCTGGGCAAGCGCCGACTCGCATGTGGCGCTACCCGTTGACGAGCGCGGGCGCGCAACCCTCATCGAGCACGATGCCGCCCCTTACCGCTGGCTGGGCGAAACGCTGTCGTCGGTCATGCCCGCTCATGTGGTGTATCCGGCGGTGGATTCACAGCCTGCGGGGTTTTCCAGCAAGTGGCTAAAGACGATCCTCCGCGGCAAGCTTGGCTTCGATGGCGTGATTTTCAGCGACGACCTCACCATGGAGGGCGCTGCGGTGGCGGGAGACATCCACGCCCGCGCCCGCGCGGCGCTGAGCGCCGGCTGCGACATGCTGCTGGTCTGTAACCGGCCCGATCTGGCAGATGCGTTGATTACCCGGCTGCGCTGGCGTCCCAATCGCGATTGGCTGCGCCGCTGGCGCGCGATGCGCCCTGGTGGCCATGTCTGAGTCGGGCGAGCCCGAAGAGAAGGGGTTCGATGCGCGGGCGCTGGTTGCCTCGCTTCCCCATCGGCCTGGCGTCTACCGGATGATCGGTGAGAGCGAAACGCTCCTCTATGTTGGCAAGGCGCGAGACCTGCGAAAGCGGGTGTCCTCATACTTCCAGAAGAATCATCCAAGCCCGCGCATTGCCCACATGGTGGAGCGCATTGTTCGGGTGGACACCACGGTCACCGCCTCGGAGGCCGAGGCCTTGCTGCTTGAGAGCAACCTGATCAAGTCAGGAAAGCCGCGTTACAACATCCTTTTTCGTGACGACAAAAGCTACCCGTATCTGAAGCTCTCCGGCCATCACCATCCAAGAATCGCCTACTACCGTGGCGTGCTCGAGCGTTCAAGCCGCTATTTCGGGCCCTTTCCCAGCGCCTGGGCGGTCAAGGAGAGCATTCAGGTTCTGCAGAAAGTCTTTCGGCTGAGAAGTTGTGAAGACTCGGTATATGCGAACCGAACCCGGCCTTGCCTCCTTCATCAGATCGGCCGTTGCAGTGCGCCGTGCGTCGGGGCTGTCTCCGATGAAGACTATGGCCGCGATGTTGAGTCGGCGGTGCGTTTTCTGCGAGGTGGTCAGCGCGAACTGCTCGATGACTTCGAGCGTGACATGCATGCCGCCGCCGAACGGCTCGAATTTGAGCAGGCCGCGGTGCTGCGCGACCGGATCACTGCGCTCTCCAGGGTTCTCAGCCAGCAATCCATGGACACCGGGACCGACACCGATGCGGACATCATTGCCGTGTGTGTGGAAAGTGGGCGTGCTTGCGTGAACCTTGCGATGGTTCGGGGCGGTCGGCACCTTGGTGATCGGGCTTTTTTCCCGGAACTGCGTGCTGCCGAGGCCGGTGACGAGCTTTTCCAGGCCGAGGTGCTGAGCGCATTTCTGCTTCAGCATTACGACGCCTTGCCGGTTCCGGCGATCATCATTGCCAACCAGCCTGCGCCCGATGAGGTGATGCAGGCGTGGCTGCAGGAGCGGGCAGGGCAAACGGTGCAGTGGCTTCGTCAGCCTCACGAGCAGCGGCGACGATGGCTGGAACAGGCGGTATCAAATGGCCGCCTCGCCATTGCCCAGCGCGCGGCCGAAGAGGGCTCGCAGCGGGGACGAACCCGCGAACTGGCAACCCTTCTCGGGATCGACGACGGGTCCGACCTGGAGGGGCTGCGGATCGAGTGCTTTGACATCAGCCACACCATGGGTGAGGCAACCCAGGCGTCTTGCGTGGTGTTTGAGTCGCACGCCATGCAGCCGTCTCAGTATCGGCGGTTCAATATCGAGTCGGCAGCGCCGGGCGATGATCCGGCCGCCATGCGCGAAGTGCTGTCAAGGCGCTATCGCGCAGTGACCGGCAAGCTGCCGGATGTGGTGCTGGTCGATGGCGGTGCCGCACAGCTGGGGGTGGCCTGCGAAGTGTTTGATGAGCTGGGGCTTGACCGGTCGTTGCTGGTGGGCGTGGCGAAGGGGGAGGGAAGAAAGGTGGGCTTGGAGAAGCTGGTGTTTGCCGACGGCCGATCCACGCTTGCGCCTGGGCCCGAATCGCAGGCGCTGATGCTGGTCGCCCGAATCCGCGACGAGGCGCACCGGTTTGCCATCACGGGCATGCGTGCCCGGCGTGCCC
>RFXC01000252.1 GCA_009921765.1 Betaproteobacteria bacterium
GGATTCCAACGCGCCGGCGCCCGATGGGTCGGGTGTCGCGCCTTACCGGGTGTTCAACATCGGCCGGGGCGCGCCGGTCGATCTGATGGACTTCATCGCGACCATCGAGAAGGTCACGGGCCGCACGGCCAACCTCAATATGCAGCCCATGCACGACCCGGTTGCCACGCTGGTCACGCAGGCGAGCCTCGCCAACATCGATTCGGTCATGATCGCAGGCGAGTTCCGCAAGCGCGACGGACGGATGGCGTTCGGTGCGCTAGCCGATCGCCAGCAGCAGCTGGTGGTCTCCGGGCAGCGCATCATGCATGAGCTGGAGGCGAGGCTGCAGGCCGCCGCACACTGAACAACCGATCGCTGCGCCGGCGGCGTACGACCAGACCCGTTCAATCACCAAAGGAGGAGCCATGAAAACGAACCGTAGACAGGCGCTCAAGCCACTCATCGCCGCAGCCGGCGCACCCCTGCTGTCAATGCCGTTCGCGGGCGGCGCACTTGCTCAGTCGGGCGCACCCGTGCGCGTCGGCGGGACGCTCGCGCTCACCGGCCCCTTGTCGGCCACCGCCATGATTCACAAGCTCACTGGCGAGATTTATGTCGAGCAGCTCAACAAGCGCGGCGGACTGTTGGGGCGGCCCGTGGAATGGGTGCTGAAAGATGATCAGTCAAAGCCCGATCTCGCCCGTACGCTTTATGAGCAACTGGTGACCGTCGACAAGGTTGACCTGCTGATTGGCCCCTATGCGACGGCGAACATTCTGTCCGCCATGGGCGTTGCACAGCGCTACGGAAAGATTCTGGTTCATCACACCTTTGGCATTCCCAGCCTTGCCAAATACGATATGCAGTTCCCAACCTGGGCAACGGGTCCAACCCCGGAAACGTCCGGTCCGAACATGGTGCTCGATGCGCTTGCCGCTGGCCCCAAGCCGCCCAAGACGATCGCGATCGTCACCTCAAAGTTTCCGTCGGTGCACTTCATGTCGGTTGGCGCGCGCGACGTTGCAAAAAAGCGCGGCCTCCAGGAGGTGTTGTGGCTGGAATGGGAATTCGGCAACCGCGACTTCGGCGCAATCGCCAGCCGACTGAAGGCCGCACGTCCGGACTTCATCTGGGGCGGCGTCATCGCCCTGGAGGGCATGCTGCTGCTGGACGCCATGAAGAAGATCGACTACGCACCGCCCACCATGTTCCACTTCCTGCCGTCGCCGGGCCCCATGATCAAGTCGCCCGACGGGAACCTTGGGCTTGCCATGACCATTTTCGAGCAGCATGAGCCCATGATGAAGAACGCCGGGGCGGTTGAGTTCTCGAAGATTTTCAACGAGCGGGCCACCAAGGCATCGCTGCCAGACACCTCGGTCGACACCCAGGCTGCGGCATCCTATTCCGCCTGGCAGGTGTTTGAGACTGCGGTCAACGCCACCAAGTCGCTGGATGACAAGACCCTCTCCGCATGGCTTAAGAAAAACACGGTCAATACCATCCAGGGCCCCATGCGCTTTGACGGGGTCAACAATTACGGCGACGACCTCACCAAGCTCAAACAGGTGCAGAACGGCGAGTGGGTGGTGGTCTGGCCAAGGCCCTTCGCCAAGCCTGGCGCAACGCTCCGGACGCCCTGAGTGATGCACATGCCCAGCCTGGAACTGCTCGGACAGTCGCTGCTGTCCGGGTTGTTCATCGGGGGCCTCTATGGCCTGCTCGGACTTGGTTTGAGCCTGTCCTGGGGAATGCTGCGCCAGATCAATCTGGCGCACTTTGCCCTCGCCTTCCTCGGCGCTTACCTTACGTATCAATTGTCCGAGCATTTCAAGCTCGACCCGTTTCTCACCATGATCATCATCGTGCCGGGCTTCTTCCTGATCGGCATGCTGATGCACTGGGTGTTTGCACGGTTCAAGGTCACACCGTTCAACTCGCTCCTTGTGACCTTCGGTCTGACCGTCATCATTGAAAGCGTGATTCAGTGGATCTGGTCGGCCGACTATCGAAAGCTTGAGTCGTCCTACAGCGACATCAAGTTTCAGGTCGGTCAGCTTTTTTTCCCGCTGCCCGAACTCATGACGCTACTGATCGCGATTGCGCTGTCGCTCGCAGCCTGGGCGCTCCTGCGCTATACCGCGCTTGGGAAGGCCATGCGGGCCATGTCGGAAAACCCGCGCATGGCCGCGGCCTTCGGTATCAATGAGCCGATGCTGGCGCTGGTATTGTCGGGTGCAGCGTCTGCCTTTGCTGGCGTGGCAGGGGCCTGCCTCGCGCTCAGTTTCACGCTCGCCCCCTCACAGATTTACGCCTGGGTGGGCGTGGTGTTTTCCGCAGTGATGATAGGCGGCCTGGGCAACCCGCTGGGCCCACTGGTGGCCGGAATCGTGATCGGCTTGTCTGAAGCAGCCACCATGGCGGTCACGGCCCCGGCCTGGGCGCCGCTGGTGTCGTTCTCGCTGCTGATCGCGGTGTTGCTGCTTCGTCCGGGCAAGGTCTGACATGGACCGACGCGTCATTGCGGGCTTTTTGGTGATTCTGCCGCTGCTCGCGGCGGTCCCGCTTCTGAAGCTGCCCGCTTTTTATGAAACCTTCCTGTACCTGGTGCTGCACTGGATCGTGCTCGCCACGTCCTGGAACATTCTGTCCGGCTACTCCGGGTATTTCTCGTTTGGTCACGGCGCATTTTTTGGCGTTGGCATCTATACCACCGCCGTTCTAGCCGGCAAGCTCAATTGGCCCTTTCTTGCCACGCTGCCGGTCGCAGGCCTGGTGGCGGCCGTTTTCGGCGTGGCCCTGGGTGCCATTGTGTTTCGGCTTCGAAACTTGCGGGGGGAGCTTTTCGGGCTCCTCACACTTGCGATCACCTTTGTGATCGGCACGATCATCCTCAACACCCCGATCGACGGCGGCCCGGGCGTTTATCTGTCGGCGGTACCGATTCCAGCAATTGGTCCCACACCCTCTGGCAGCTTCTACCTGATCATCCTCGCACTTGCTGCGGTCATGCTGTGGGTGGCTTACTGGATCTACTGTGGTCGGCTGGGCTCGGCGCTTTTTGCTATTCACGACGATGAGGATGTGGCCGAGGTTCAGGGGGTTCCGACCTATCGCTACAAACTAATCGCCTTTGGCATTTCATGCGCGTTCGCCGGCGTGGCCGGCGGAATTCACTCGGTGTTCGTGTCCTACGTTACGGTGGGTGAGGTTTTCAATATCGTTGTGCCGCTCAACGTGGTTTTGATGAGCGTTCTGGGCGGTTCGCGCCACTGGTTTGGACCTGCGGTGGGTGCCGCAGTCATCACAGCGCTCCTCTATTCCTTTACTGCGGGTGATTTCGCCGTAGCCGGGCGGGCAGCCATCGGGCTCATCCTGATCATCGTCATTCTGTTCATGCCGCAGGGCATCATGGGACAGCTGCTTCGCTGGTGGCGCAAGCGCGAGTCGGCGCCCAAACCCCTCCCGGAGCCGCTGTCGCCCCCGCCCATCGCGCGTCAGGGTCAGGCCGGCGACCTGATTCTTTCCGTCAACCATGTCACCAAGCAGTTCACCGGTGTTCGGGCGCTGAACGATGTCAGCCTTGACGTCCGACGGGGCGAAATCCTGGGCCTGGTCGGGCCCAACGGTTCCGGCAAGTCAACGATGGTCAACGTGATCAGCGGCCTCTACAAACCCGAGCACGGCAGCGTGGTCTTCAACGGTACCGACCTCGTACCGCAGCCCGCGTATCAGGCAGCGCACGCCGGCATTGCCCGCACCTATCAGATCCCGCGTCCGTTTGTCACGCTGACAGTGCTCGAGAACGCCACGCTTGCCGGCATGTTCGGGGGCCGGCAACTCTCGCGCGCGCAGGCCGAGCGCCAGGCGATGCACTGGCTTGAGTTCGTCGGCTTGGCTGAGCGCGCGCGGGCGCTCCCCACCGAGCTCAATCTGCATCAGCGGAAATTCCTCGAGCTCGCGCGCGCGCTCGCGTCGGCGCCGCAGCTCGTATTGCTCGACGAGGTTCTCGCCGGTCTTACGCCGTCGGAAATCAACAGCGCGATTACCCTGGTGCGGGAGATTCGAAACCGCGGTTCGACCGTGGTTTTCATTGAACACAACATGCGCGCCGTGCTCGAGCTTTGCGAGCGACTGATCGTACTCAACTACGGTCAGATCATCGCGAGTGGCGATCCCCGGAAAGTCATCGCCGATCCCGATGTCATCAGTGCGTATCTTGGAACCCCCCATGAACCCGGCCGCTGACTCCCCCAAACTTCTGAGCGTTGAAAGCGTCCATGTTTCTTACGGCGACGCGCCCGCGCTGTGGGATTTAAGCCTGCACGTTGACGAAGGCGAGCTGGTGTCGGTCGTGGGCCCCAACGGCGCCGGCAAGACCACGCTCATCAATACGATCATGCGATTGCTTCCGGTTCGCTCCGGGCGCATTGTGCTGCGTGGCGAGGACGTCACCCGAATGACCGCCACCCAAATGTGCAACCGCGATGTGTCAATCGTTCCCGAGGGGCGCCTGCTGTTCGGGCAAATGACTGTCGAGGAGAATCTGGACATCGGCGCCTATCGGGCGCTTGCCCGCTCGCGCCGCGCCGAAACGATGGAGCGCGTCTACGGGCTTTTCCCCATCCTCAAGGAGCGCCGCTGGCAGCTGGCCGGCACCTTGTCGGGCGGCCAACAGCAGATGGTGGCGTTCGGTCGTGCCCTGATGGCGCATCCGCGGCTGCTGCTGATCGACGAGCCCTCGCTCGGCCTTGCGCCATCGGTTGTGGAGCAGGTGTTCCAGGCCATCCATGAAATCCACCGCTCGGGCGTATCCATCTTGCTGATCGAGCAGAATGCAGTGCGTGCGCTGGAGGCCGCCAGCCGCGCTTATGTACTCGAGGGCGGGCGAATCGTTACCGAGGGCGAACCGCAAACGCTGATGGCTCAGCCCGCCATCCGGGCAGCCTACCTGGGCGAGGCGGTTCACCCCTCATAGGCAGTCCTTGCCAAGACTGGGGTTAGAATCCGCAGCGGTTCAGTTCCATCCGCCCGATTTATCTGCCGTTTCAAGCGCCTGCCGAGGTCAACGTGAGTTATTCCCTTCCCGCCCGACACGATCATGTCGGAAGTTTTCTTCGCCCCAAATATCTGCTTGAGGCCCGCGATCGCAAGGCCAAAGGGGAGATCAGTGCTGATGAGCTGCGCAAGGTTGAAGACCGCGCCATTTCCGAGATCATCGCTTTTCAGAACGATGTGGGGCTGAAAGCCATCACCGATGGCGAGTTTCGCCGTACCTGGTTTCACATCGATTTTCTTGAGCAGCTGAGCGGTGTTGCCACCGACATCCCGGTGGCACTTATCAACCCGGACGGCTCCAAGCAATTTGCGCCCCCAGGAATCCGGGTGGTGGATCGGATTCGACACACCCGCAATATTCAGGTCGATGATTTCAATTACCTCAAGGCCAACCTGCCCGCAGGAACGCGCGCCAAGGTCACCATCCCGTCGCCCACCATGCTCCATTTTCGTGGCGGTCGAGGCGGAATCAGCAAGGCTGCCTACCCGGAACTCGACCCAGCCTTTTATGACGACGTGGCCAAAGCATACGGCGATGAGC
>RFXC01000253.1 GCA_009921765.1 Betaproteobacteria bacterium
GCGCGTTCGAGCCGGGTGCGCAGGGCGGGCTCGGCCGTGGAGAGCGCGCCGGTGCTGAGCTGCAACGCATCGACCGTTTGCGCGGCGAGTCTCGATGCCGGTTCGATCTCCAGCCACAGGCGCGCTGCGGTGAGCGCCCGGTCGGGTGCGCGCGCGGCGAGCGCGAGTTCGGTTGCGCGCTGTGCAAGTCGGGGGTCGCGGGTGCGCCGCGCAAGTGACAGGTACGTGGCGGCAGAGCTTCCAACCTCGCCACGCTGGGCGGCGATCTCGGCGGCCAGCACCTGGAACAGGATCTGCGGCGAGAGGTCGATCTCGGGAAGCGCGCGCGCGGCTGCGCTGGCCGGTGCCTGATCGGCAGGCGCCTGCGCGACCGCAAGCCCCGCAGCCCCAGCGAGAAGCGCCGCGGGCAGGAAGCGAACCATCAGCGAGCCGAGCCATCGGCCGGTTGAATTCATGTGAGTGCGGGGACAGGCAATTGAAGGATAGGGGGCCGCAATACCCGTTTCGGGCACAGCCATCATGCCCGGATGGTAGGTTCAATTACACTGGCTCGCAAGCAAGGACCCCAAGCGACCCTGTCAATGCCTGAATTGCCTGAAGTGGAAGTTGTGCGCCGTGGTCTCGGACCGCAGGTGTGCGGAGCGACAGTGCGCGCCGCGCAGGTCCGCGAAGCGCGGCTGCGCTGGCCAGTACCGGTTGATCTTGAGGCAAGGCTCGCGGGTCGCACCGTGCGGGCGGTCGAGCGGCGAGGCAAGTACCTGCTGTTCGATGTCGAAAACGGCACCCTGATCATTCACTTGGGCATGTCCGGAACGCTGCGCTGGTTTCCGCAGGCCCCGCCCCTCATCGCGCACGATCACGTCGATATCGTCACAGACCGCGGAATGCTGCGCTACAACGACCCCCGACGCTTTGGCGCCATGCTTTGGCATGACGCATCCGACGGGCCGATCGCGGCCCACAGCCTTCTTGCGAGCCTGGGTATCGAGCCGTTTGATGCGCGTTTCGATGGCGACTGGCTTTACCGCGCATCGCGCGGTCGGCGGGTGTCGGTCAAGCAATGGTTGCTTGCCGGGCACTGCGTGGTGGGCGTAGGCAACATCTATGCGTCGGAAAGCCTGTTTCGCGCCGGTATCCGACCGACGGTCGCCGCCGCCCGGCTGTCGCGTGTTCGCTGCGATCGTCTGGCGCAGGCGATCCGCGCCACGCTCGCCGAGGCCATCGAACGGGGTGGCAGTAGTCTGCGCGATTTCGTTGGGTCAGACGGCAGCGGCGGCTATTTTCAGCTCGACTGCGGTGTCTACGGCCGTGCGGGCGAACCCTGCAGGGTGTGCGCTGCGCCGGTGAAGCTTATCCGCCAGCAGCAGCGCGCCACCTATTTCTGCGCCACTTGCCAGCCGCGCTAGGCCAGGCAGAACCCTCAGACGATGAAAGACGCGCACGCTTTTGCCGCAGCGATCGTTCGCTGGCAGGCGCAATCCGGGCGGCATGACCTCCCCTGGCAAGGCACTCGCGACCCCTATCGGATCTGGCTTTCGGAGGTGATGTTGCAGCAGACGCAAGTGCGCACCGTCATTCCGTATTACCGCCGGTTTCTTGACTCCTTTCCCGACGTGGCTGCGCTCGCCGCGGCGCCTGTCGAGCGGGTGATGGAACTCTGGAGCGGGCTCGGTTACTACAGCCGGGCGCGCAATCTGCACCGCTGCGCGCAGAACGTGGTGCGGCAGCACGGTGGGCGCTTTCCCGACTCGGCCGCAGCGCTTGCCGAACTGCCTGGGATCGGACACTCCACGGCTGCGGCGATCGCCGCGTTTGCATTCGGCGAGCGCTCGGCGATTCTCGATGGCAACGTGAAACGCGTGCTCTGCCGGCATTTCGGGGTGGCGGGCTGGCCCGGCGAACGGCGGGTTGAGCAGATGCTCTGGGCAATCGCGCAGCGTGAACTGCCCGAGCGCGATATCGAGCGCTACACCCAGGGCCTCATGGACCTGGGGGCGCAGACCTGTGTGCGCTCGCGCCCACGGTGCGACAGTTGCCCGGTGGCGGCAAGCTGCGTCGCGCGGATCGAGGGCCGTCAGTCTCTGTTGCCGACCGCACGGCCGCCTCGGGCGACGCCGGTTCGCGAGGCGGGTTGGCTGGTGATTCTGGATCAGGATGCGGTGCTTCTCGAGCGCCGCCCGCCTGCCGGCATCTGGGGTGGACTCCTCAGCTTTCCCGAGGTTGCCCCGGGCGAGCGCGAGCTCGCGGCCGAGGCCGAGGCCGCTGCAGCGCGCCTCGGTGTTGCGCCCTTGCGGGTGACGACGCTCGCCCCGGTGCACCACGCGTTCACACATTTTCGTCTGATCGCCTACCCGGTGCTGATCGAGATTGGACGCGGCGGGGTGCTGGTCACCGAGTCGCAGACGCACTGGATTGCGCTGGCCACGGCGACACAGCAGGCATTGCCGCAGCCTGTGCGCGGACTGCTCGAACAGCTTGCTGGATCTGCCTCGGCCCTGCGCAAGCGCCACGAGCCGACCGACGGCGGGTAGAGCGCCTCAGATCACCTGTTCGCGCTGCAGCACTTCATGGATCAGTGCGAGTCGACGAAGCGGATCGGTGAGCGCCATCAGCATTTGCCGCGATGGCATCGAAAGCGGCAGAAGTTCGGCCAGCCGGTTGGCGATCCAGCCCGCGGCGTCTGGTGCGTAGGGCTCGGCGAGGATGCGGCGGGCCGGCTCCGGTTCGCGGCTGCAGATGTCGTCGATCACGCGACGAATCAGGATCGAGCAGGCGGCGAGCTCCCCAGGAACCGGGACTTCAGGATCGTCTTCGATCAACTCGACCGTGGCACGGATCAGCCCGTTGGCCTCCACGCTGCGCTCGATCACGGTGAAGCGCGAAGTGCCCACTGTGCGCAGTTGCAGCACACCCGGTTCGGTCATGTCCCAGTCGGCGATACGCGCCATACAGCCGGTCGATTCATGATCGGCGGGCGTACCGACTTCCCGGCCCTGCGTGATCAGGCACACACCAAACGGGTGCGAGCGGTTCATGCATTCGCGCACCATGTCCATGTAGCGCGCCTCGAAGATACGAAGCGGCAGCACCCCACCGGGAAAGAGTACGGTGCCGAGCGGGAAAATGGGGAGCTGCAGGGGGCTTGCGCTCATCGGTGCGCGCCTGCGGCCTGCTCGCGCATGGCGACTCCACGATGCCGCACCAGCACCTGTTCCCGGTTGCGAAAATGGGCGGCGAGTCGCTCGACGCAGTACACCGAGCGGTGCTGGCCGCCGGTGCAGCCCACCGCCACCGTGAGGTAGCTGCGGTTCTCGAGGATGTAGTGCGGCAGCCAGTTCTCGAGAAAACGCGTGACATCGCCCACCATTTGCTGCACGGCCGAAATGCCATCGAGGTAATTGGCCACCGCGTGGTCGAGGCCGGTGAGCGGGCGCAACGCCGGCACGTAGAACGGATTGGGCAGGCATCGCACATCGAACACCAGATCAGCGTCAAGGGGAACGCCGGTCTTGTACGCAAAGGATTCGAACAGCAGCGTGAGTGCCGCGCGGTTGGAGCCGACCACGTCGCGCACCCAGGTGCGCAATACGTTCGGATGCAGGTCGCTGGTGTCGATGGAGATGCCCAGGCCCTCGAGCTCAGACAGCAGTTCGCGCTCGTGCGCGATTGATTCGGTGAGCGTGGGCACCGCCGCGCCGGGGCTTGCCGATGACAACGGGTGGCGTCGTCGGGTTTCCGAGTAACGCTGGATCAGGGTGTCGTTGCGCGCATCGAGAAACAATACCTTCACGTCGTGGCCGTAACGGCTCAGTCCGTGGGCAAGCGATGGCAGCTCGGCGAGTTCGCGCCCGCCGCGCGAGTCGATGGCCACCGCGACCCGCTCGGCGCCCTGGTCGCTCAGGTGCCCGATCACCTCCTGAAGAAAACGGACCGGCAGATTGTCGATACAGAAAAAGCCGTCATCTTCAAGCACCCGCAGGGCGATCGATTTGCCGGAACCGGAAATACCGGTGATCAGAATGACACGCATGGGTTGATCTTACGCGAGCGCGGTGTGCCCCAGCGTCAAGCACCTAGCCGCCGCCGGTTTCGATCATCTGGCGCTGGCGCTCAACGAAGTCACCCATGGTGTCGAAGCCGCGCAACTGCAGCACGGTGCTTCGCACCGCGGCCTCGGTCAGCACCGCGAGGTTGCGACCCGCCGCCACTGGAATCACGACCTTTCGAATGGGCACGCCCAGCACTTCCTGCGTGAGCGCTTCGAGCGGCAGTCGCTGGTATTCGTTTTCCATGGTGCTGCGGCGAACCAGATGGACGATGAGCTTGAGTTTCATCTTCGGCCGCACCGCGGTTTCGCCGAAGATCGTCCTGATATCAAGCAGGCCCAGCCCCCTCACCTCCAGCAGATTGCGAAGAAGCGGCGGGCAGCGCCCCTCCACGGTGTGCGGGGCGATGCGACTGAGATCGACCACATCGTCGGCCACCAGGCCGTGGCCGCGGCTCACCAGTTCGAGTGCGAGCTCGCTCTTGCCCAGCCCGGATTCACCCGAGATCAGGACCCCCATGCCAAGCACATCCATCAGCACGCCGTGCATCTGGCAGGTTTCTGCGGCGGCCTTGCCCAGGTAATGACGCAGCGTGTCGATGACGCGCGCCGCCGAGAGCGGGCTCGCGATCAGTGGCATTCGATCGCGCGTGGCCGACTCGATCAGCGCGCCGGGCGGCTGCAGGCTGTCGGCGACGATGACAGCGGGCGGATGACCGGCGATCAGGTCGGTGAGGATGCCCTGCTGACGCGCCGAGTCGTGGCGCAGAAAGAAGTCAAGCTCCGGCTGACCGAAGACATGGATGCGATTGGGGTGAATCAGGTTCAGGTGCCCGATCAGATCGGCCGGCTCGGCTGCGGTGTGCGCCACCTCCCGCGCCTCGCCCGGTCGGCCAGCCACCCAGGCAAGG
Source organism: Betaproteobacteria bacterium (assembly GCA_009921765.1). The sequence goes on from RFXC01000253.1 coordinate 4,957, forward strand.
CCGAGCTCGTCCGAATTGGCGGCAAACAGATCGGCAACGGTGACGCTCATCGCGGCGCTCCAGGAATTGGATGGTGCGTGAGCTTAGCGGTTCGGGGCGGGCCCGAACTCAGGCCGCCGGGCGGCAGGGCTCCCACACCGCCAGAGCCTCATAAAGGCGCTGACAATTGGCCTCGCAGTTCATCTGACTGCGCATTGCCGGATCAGAGAGCAGCTCTGCCACCTCAGACAGAATTTCCAGATGCTCTTCGGTGGCGTGCTCAGGTACCAGCAGAAACACCAGCAGCGAAACCGGCTGCCCGTCGGGTGCGTCAAATGCGATGGGGTCGGTGAGCCGCACCACGGCCGCGCGTGCCTCGCGCAGGCCCTTGATGCGCCCGTGCGGAATGGCAACCCCTTCGCCGAGTCCGGTTGAACCCAGACGCTCGCGCGCGAACAGCGAGTCGAATACCCGGCTGCGCTCGATGCCGTAGAGGTTTTCGAACAGCAAACCGATCTGTTCGAAAAGACGCTTCTTGCTGGTTACTGACATGCCGACCACGACATTGGTCGGAGCAAGCAACCGGTTCAGTCGACTCATGGAGTTTGACTCCG
>RFXC01000254.1 GCA_009921765.1 Betaproteobacteria bacterium
AACCCGATCTCCCGAACACTCGGCCCTGGGCACCAACGCGCGGTACTTGTCCTCCACATCCGCCCACTGAATGCCGGTGGTGCCTGAACCGCGTGGCGCCTTGCACGTGTGGCTGAGCAGCCTGCCATCGGTGGTGGTGACCGAGACTGTTCCGCCGTGCCGATGACCAAAACGATCCGGATGCGGAGGTGGGTCGGGGTCAAATCCGATCCGACCAATCAGCGACACCACGACCGGATCAAACATTTTTTCTGGTGAGAAAAGATTCCAGCCAATGCGGCGATCAGCAAAGGCGCACGCCACAAAATAGGGCACGCTGTGCGCGGCGCTGATCAGATCGTTGGGCGGAACCGCCTGCTGCGCCCAGACCTTGAGCTGAGGCGCTGAAATCATGGCAGAGGCAACCTGCTCGGGCTTGAGGTCGTGCGCCACCGCAAGCTCGATGGCCGCCTGCGCAATGGCATGAAAAGGGTGCGCTCCCGGCCCGCCTGACCGTTCATGGCATCAAAGAAGCCGCGCGGGGATTCGAGCACCGCCCCCTCGGACTCAAAGCCGCTCTCGGCCGCCACTGCCGCCTGAACTCCCAGCATCGCGGCGAGCCCGGCGTGATATTCCCGGGCGCAACTGGTGTCGGCAGCGATCGCCATGCCACATGCCGAGGACGCCGCGAGCGACAGCGCATGCGTCATCGTCTGCGCATCCAGCTCCAGCAGGCGCCCTGCCGTGACGGTTGCGCCGAAGATGGTCGATACTGATCCGTGAAAGCCGCGTTGCATCCGCCCGGGGGTGAGCGCTTCATCGACCCGTCCGGCAATCTCATAGCCCATCACCATTGCGGCGAGCAGTTCCCGGCCGCTTCGCGCCCGCCACTGCGCCACCGCGAGCCCGGCAGCGGTGGTGGGCGTACCGATGTGGGCGATGCTGCGCAGGTCGCTGTCGTCGGACGCCGCTGCATCGCTTGCTACCGCATTCACCCTGGCCGCGCGATCGGGCGACATCGACCCCGCACCGAACCACAGTCCGCAGGGGCCGCTGCCACCCAGCCGAACTTCGGCTGCGAGCAGCGCCCGGGTGGATGCGATGTCGACCCCGCGGCTCGCGCTCGCGAGCGTGCTCGCGACAATCATCTTTGCGCGTTCAAGCGCAAGCGCGGGAAAGGATTCCAGCGGTGTCTCGGCAGCAAACCGACCCAGTCGCTCGGCAAGGGTCGGCCCAGTGGGGCGATGCGCACTCATCCGGCAGTCCGCCGATCAGGCCTTTTTGTCGGTCGCGTCCAGCACCTCGCGCGCGACGCGAAAGCCATCGATGGCAGCCGGCACACCAGCATAGATGCCAACCTGAAGCAGCACCTCGCGGATTTCTTCCCGCGTGACGCCATTACGCAGCGCCCCCGCCACGTGAAGCTTGAGCTCATGGGGCCGATTGAGCACACCGATCATCGCGATGTTCAACATGCTGCGGACCTTTCTCGGCAACTCCTCGCGACCCCAGACCGCGCCCCAGCAGTACTCGGTGACCAGATCCTGAAGTGGCCGAGTGAAGTCATCGGCCGCCGCCAGCGATTTCTCGACATACTCGGCACCGACCACCTCCTTGCGAATCTGCAGGCCGCGGTCATAGAGTTCCTTGTTGTTCATGGCGAAGCGCTCCGAAAGAATGAAGTTCATGAAGAAGTGGGAGTCGGATGGTAGACGGCCAGGCCTGTCCAGGCAACGCCGGGCGGTCCAAAGAACAGGCGACCGCCCACCAGCGCAGTGTCCCGAAAGCATGGCAACGTTCTTGGCACCGGTATCCGACTCGGGGATACTCTGCTCTGCGAACAGGCCAGCCGAAGCCTGATCCATCAAGAGGAGACCTGCCCATGATTGCCCCCGCCCCTCCACGATCGCGGCTGGTCGGCGCAACACGCCGAGCCGTCATGCTGCTGGCGCTCGGCGTCTCGGTCGCACACGCGCAAAGCGCAGCGCCAGCCAGCCCTGCGGCCGCATTCACCCCGACGCGACCGGTCACGCTGATCGTTCCATTCCCTCCCGGTGGCGGCACCGATGCGGTTGGACGGGCGGTCGCAGAGCGGCTCTCCCAGCTCTGGGGCCAGCAGATGATTGTGGACAATCGGGCCGGCGCGCAGGGTAACGTCGGCAGCGCGCAGGCTGCCCGCCAACCCGGCGATGGCTACACGGTGTTGCTTGCCCATCAGGGGGTGTTCACGGTCAACCCTCACCTTTACAAGGACAGCACACTCGATCCGCTGCGCGATTTCAAGCCGGTCACGCGCGCCACGCAGCAACCGTTCGTGCTGGTTGCCCATCCGTCGCTCAAGGCGCAATCGCTTGCTGAACTCATCGCACTGGCCAAGGCCGAACCTGGCCGCATCAGCTACGGGTCCAGTGCATCGGGTCCGCAGCTTGCCGGCGAAATGCTGAAGTCCGCAGCGGGCATCGATCTCACCCACGTCCCCTACAAGGGCGCTGGTCCCGCGGTCATTGATGTGCTGGCCGGCCACATTCCTCTTCTGGTCGCCAATCCCACGTCGGTTGCGCAGCACGTGCGCTCCGGCAAGCTTCGCGCGCTCGTGCTGTTCGGGAAGGATCCGATCGGTGTGTTGCCCGGAACCCCAACCGCCGCGCAGGCCGGCGTCGCGCAAGCCGGCGAGATGCCCGAGTGGTATGGCTTTGCAGTGCCCGCCAGCACGCCTGATGCGACCGTCGCCGCACTCAACCGCGATTTCAGACGGGTGCTGGACGACCCCGCACTGCGAGCACATTTCGACGGACTGGGTCTGGTGGCCTCGAGCAGCAGCACCGATGAATTCGCTCGCCAGATTGCCGCCGACCACGCCCGCGCCGGAGCGCTGGTCCGACAGGCCGGCATGAACAAACCCTGATTGCGAGAACTGCCATGAAGCGTCTACATCGCACCCTGATTGCAGCCATTGCAACCTTTGCCGTGGCGATCACCGCTCGCGCTGAAGTCTCCGAAATCCGTGTGCCGCTGGGCGCCGGCGGCTTTGGCTTCCTGCCTCTGCACGTGATGAAACAACACCGTCTGATCGAAGACGAAGCCAACCGGCGAGGCGTTCCCTTGAAGGTCAACTGGTCGAACATTGGCGGGCCATCGGCCATGATCGACGCCCTCATCTCGGGCTCTGCTGATTTCGTATCGGCCGGCCCACCTGCGTTCCTGATCCTATGGGATCGCACGCGAACCGGCGTGGGCGCCCGCGGGGTGGCCGCGATGAGCTCAATGCCGATGCTGCTCAACACCCGTGCAGCGCATCTCAAAACGATCGACGATCTGACCGGCACCGACCGCATCGCCGTCACCTCGGTCAAATCATCGATTCCATCGATCGTGATGCAGATGTACGCGGTCAGGAAATATGGCCGCGACCAGGCATTCCGCTTCGACCCGTTCACCGTCAGCATGAATCACGGCGATGCCGCAGCCGCCCTGCTATCCGGCAGCGCAACCATCACTGGTCACTTTGCCTCACCGCCGCTCGCACAGGCCGAACTCAAGCAGCAGGGCATCCGCACCATCATGAACAGCGACGATGTGATGGGCGGCTCCACCACATTCACAATGATCACCGCCACGCAACGCTTCCGAGACCGCAACCCCAAGGTCTATGAGTCGTTCGTCGCGGCATTGCAGCGCGCCCACGCCATGATTCGGGATGACAGGAAAGGCGCCGCGCAGACACTGATCGAGTCGATGGGCGGCAGCAGCCGGTGGTCATTGGACGAGATGATGGCCATGTTGGGTGATCCCTCGATCAAATACACCACCACTCCCGAGAATGTCATCAAATACGCCCACTTCATGCACGACATCGGCTCACTCAAGAATCGCGCGGGCGGCGTCGCGGATCTGTTCTTCCCCGGGATCGACCTGCAGGCGGGTCACTGAATGACTGCAGCGGGCCCCGAGCCGCTCCTGCGCGTTCAGGGCGTCACGCTTCAGTATCGGACCAGCCAGCATCTGGTCACCGCCACCTACCGGGTAAGCCTGGATGTGCATCGCGCCGAGCGATTTGTCATGCTCGGTCCGTCGGGCTGCGGGAAATCAACGCTTCTCAAGGCGGTGGGCGGCTACCTCACCCCCACCGAGGGCAGCCTCACACTGAACGGCCGCACGATACGTGGTCCGGGCCCCGACCGGGTGATGGTATTCCAGGAATTCGATCAGTTGCTGCCCTGGAAGACTGTGCTGGAAAACGTGCTCTTTGCGTTGACGGCCTCGAAGCGGGCGGGCCGGCGCGAGGCACTCGAGCGCGCGCGACATTACATCGACAAGGTTCGGCTGACCGCTTTTGCCGACCATTATCCGCACACGTTGTCGGGCGGAATGAAGCAGCGAGTTGCGATCGCACGTGGCATGGCAATGGAGCCCGACATTCTGCTGATGGACGAACCCTTCGCCGCGCTCGACGCGCTCACTCGCGGCGCGATGCAAGACGAACTGCTTCGTTTATGGGAAGACACCCGCTTTACCGTGCTGTTCGTCACGCATTCGATCCCCGAAGCAGTCCACATCGGCAGTCGCATCCTGGTGCTGAGTCCGCACCCGGGCCAGGTGCAGGCCGAGCTGTCTGTCCCCCAGGATGCCGAGGCGCGCCTGGCGCTGACCGCAAGAATTGAGGACATGCTGCTGCAACGCCCTTCGAGCCATCCGTCATGACCGACCACATGCCCCCGCAACGACCCGACATCGTTCACAAGGTGGAGCCGCCACGCGAGGTTGTTGTCGAGCGCGAATTGCGGCTCACACAAAAACTCTGGAATCTTGGCTGGGTTCGCAAGTCGCTGGTGATCGCCGTGCTCGCGCTCATCTGGGAACTCTACTCGCGGTGGCAGGACAATCCCCTGCTCTTTCCCGCGCTTTCTGAAACCCTGGTTGCGCTGAGCCAGGGGCTGGTTGATGGCCGGATCGCGATGGCCACCTGGGTGTCGATCAAGGTGCTGCTGGAGGGCTATGGTGCGGGGATGCTGCTCGCTGCGGTGTTCACTGCCCTTGCGTCAATGACGCGTATCGGCGCCGATCTGCTGGAAACACTCACTGCCATGTTCAACCCGCTACCTTCCATCGCACTCCTGCCACTCGCCATGATCTGGTTTGGTCTGGGCGAGGGCAGCATCGTGTTTGTGCTGGTGCATGCGGTTCTGTGGGCGGTCGCCCTCAACACCCATTCTGGTTTCCAGGCGGTGAGCCTCACCTGGCGAATGGTGGGGCGAAACTACGGTCTGTCACCCCTTTCCTACGTGCTGCGGATCCTCATTCCAGCGGCATTTCCCAGCATTCTCACCGGTCTCAAGATCGGCTGGGCGTTTGCCTGGCGCACACTCATCGCGGCCGAACTCGTGTTTGGCGCGAGCTCAGGCCAGGGCGGGCTTGGATGGTTCATTTTTCAGAGCAAAAACATGCTGGAGGTTCCGCAGGTGTTCGCCGGACTCCTCACCGTCATTCTGTTCGGCCTGCTGGTGGAAAATGGCGTGTTCAGGCTTTTGGAGCAGCGCACGGT
>RFXC01000255.1 GCA_009921765.1 Betaproteobacteria bacterium
ACCTACGGCACGCAGGCGTTCGATGCCACGGTGGTGGAGCTGTTGCCTTCAGCCGATGACGCACAGCGCTTCACGGTGCATCTGGATGTAAAGGCCGATCCCGATCAGTTGCGTCCCCTTAGTACCGGTGAGGTCACCATCACGGTCGATCGGGTCGCCGATCAGGTCATGGTGTTGCGTCGCTCGATCTTCGATTCCGACAAGGTCTACGTCGTGAAGGACGGACGCGTGGAGCGCAGAAAGCTCGAGCTGGGCATCGTTTCGCTGAACAACGCTCAGGTCCGCAAGGGGCTTGAGGTGGGCGAACTCGTCATCGTCGACCGACTGGAGGATTTCCGCGAGGGTCAGCGGGTGAGGACCGAGGTGGTATTCTGAGTGGCTCGCTGGCCGCGTCTTGTCCCCGTGATTTCACCTAATCTCCGCATCGCCTTCCGCTTTCTCACGGCGAAGAAGCGGGCGATGGTGATGAGCCTGGCGTGCACGATCCTGGGCGTTGGTCTGTTCATCGTCACCCAGGCCACCACCAGTGGTTTCGAGCGTTTCTTCACGAAGACGATCCTAGGCATCAACGGGGCGATCCGGATCGAGGACAAGATCCAGGACACCATGCGGAGCATGGCCGCGGCGGGAGGGGGAGACTCGCATTTTGCCCGGCGTGAAGGCGTGAAGTACATCGAGGGCATCGAGGAGCCGCAGGCCTTGATCGAGGCGTTGCGGGGATTTCCGAACATCAGGGGTGTTTCCGCTGTCGTGCGGGGCGGAGTGCAGGTCACAAGCGCCTTCAAGACCGAGGATGCGCAGGTGTTCGGCATCCGGTTGGAGGACCATGTGCGCGTTTCTGACCTGGCCGAGCAGATCACCTCCGGCCAGCTGGATGATTTCCGCCAGACCCCGACCGGTGCGCTCGTCGGCCGCGTGCTGGCCGACCGGCTCCAGCTGGTCGTTGGTGACTCTTTCGTGCTTTCAACCCGAGGTGCCTCCCGCCGCCTGCGGGTCGCCGCCATCTACGAGACGGGGTACCGTGAGGTGGATAAGACGAACGTTTACCTGCATCAGGCCGAGGCTCGATCGCTGCTGAAGCGGCCTTCCGGGGCGACGTTCCTCCAGATCGGGCTCCACGATCCGGATCGTGCACCTGCGGATGCCTCGCGCATGGAGCAGGTGCTAAGGCACAGCGTTAAGCCCTGGCAGGAGCGGGAGAAGACCTGGCTGGCGGTTTTCCGCGCCCTCCGGATCTCGACCATGATCACGGTTTCGGTCTTCACGCTCATCGCCAGTCTGGCGATGTTCAACACGCTCGCCATGATCGTGCTGGAGAAGACCAAGGACATCGCGATCCTGCGTTCCATGGGTTATGAGCGCAGGGATGTGACTCGGATTTTCCTTTGGCAGGCCGGCATAGTGCTCGGCATCGGAGCCGGCGCTGGAGCGATCCTGGGTGCGGTGGTTACGTGGCTCGTCAGCCAGGTTCCGTTGCCGGTTAACGGCATCTTCAAGACCGATCGCTTCATCGTGACCTGGGACATCTACCACTACCTCGGCGCGATCGCCACCGCCGTGGTCATGGTCATGATCGCCAGCTTGATCCCCGCGCGCCGCGCCGCCCGCCTCGAGCCTGGCGACATCGTGCGTGGCACCGCACAGTGAGTATGGAAGGTTCGAGCGCAGTTTCCCGCGATCTCGCCATCCGTTGCCGCGATCTGCACCGTCACCTCGGTCAGGGGGAGGGTCGCGTGCATGTGCTCAAGGGGGTTTCCTTTGAGGCAAGACGTGGCCAAGTTTACGCCATCGTCGGCCCCTCGGGCTGCGGGAAGAGCACGCTGCTCTATCTCCTCGGTTTGCTGGATCGCCCCGATGGGGGAGAGATCGAGATCAACGGGCGCGTCATGTCCAACCACGACGATCTGGCGCGTACCGCTGCGCGAGGTGAACACATCGGCTTTGTGTTTCAGTTTCACTTCCTGATGCTGGAATTCACGGCGTTGGAAAACGTCATGATGCCCATGCGGAAACTGGGGAAGCTTACCCCGGCCGCGATGCGCGACCGCGCCCACGGACTGCTGGAGGCGGTTGGACTCGGCGCCAAGACGCACCGCTTGGGCACCCAGCTGTCAGGAGGCGAGCAGCAGCGGGTGGCGGTCGCCCGGGCGCTCGCCAATCAGCCCACCATTCTTTTGGCTGATGAGCCGACCGGTAACCTCGATGTCCGCAACTCCAACCTCGTTTTCGACCTGCTGACGCGACTCGCGAAGGAAAATGGCCAGGCAGTCGTGCTCGTGACCCATAATCCGGAGATTGCGCAGCGCTGCGACGTCACCCGTCCGATGCGGGACGGGGTTTTCGTCTAGTTTTTCGGGTTGGTTTCGTCGCGGCGGAAAGGACGAAGCGGATTAGCGAGAACGCCGTCTCCGCGCGCTTTTCCTAATTCCCGTCGTCTGTGCGTTCGCGACGGAAAATAGAGTTTACAAGGGAAATGCCCCTCCCTTGTTTCGGCCGCGATTTTCACTTTCCGACCCGTGACGCATCCTTCGCCGCGAAAACAGTTTTGGTCCGCTTTCGCCACCCGCGAGGGCCATGGTGTCGGCGCCTAACGGCGAGTAACCGGGAGCCTCCTTCAGCCCATGTCGAAGCTGTTTCCGAAATCAGCCAACCGGCTGCCCCTCCAGATAGTGGTCTATTTGGTGGTGCTGGCCGGAATCGCCACGGCGGGCGTCACTTATTACATGACGCCCAAGTACTCCCGCGTGGGCTATGCGCCGCTGCAACCGGTGCCCTTCAGTCACGCGAAGCATGTTCAGGAGGTTGGCCTCGATTGCCGGTATTGCCATTCAAACGTCGATAAGTCCGGGCACTCCAACGTCCCGTCTTCGCAGACGTGCATGAACTGCCACAGCATCATCAAGGCGAACAGCCCGCTGCTGGCCCCGGTGCGCGAAAGCTACGCCAACAACACTCCAGTCCCGTGGGTCTGGATCCACCAGACTCCCGACTACGCCTACTTCAACCACGCCGCTCACGTTAACCGAGGCGTGTCCTGCGTGGAGTGCCACGGCAAGGTCAACGAGATGGATACCGTGACGCACACGCAGCCGTTGAGCATGGCGTTCTGTCTCGAATGCCATCGAGATCCTGCTTCGCGCATCCGCAAACCGGGCGATGTTTTCAATCTCAACTCCACGCGCCTCGCCGAGCAGGGTGAGGCGGGCGCTAAGGCGGCCGATAAGTTCAAGCACGACTGGAAACTGATGCCCCCGCAAAGCTGCTCGGGCTGCCATCGATGAAACGCAAATTTGATCATCCCGCCCCCGCCGCGGGCGAAGAGCTGACCGGTCCGCGTTACTGGCGGAGCTTGGATGAGCTGTCCGCCACCCCGGGTTTCCGCGCGCAACTCGAGCGTGAGTTTCCCGAGGGCGCCTCGGAGCTCAACGAAGTCGATCGTCGCAACTTCATGAAGCTCATGGCGGCTTCGTTCGCCTTGGGTGGGGTTGGTCTCGCGGGCTGCCGGCGCCCGGAAAAGTTTATTCTGCCCTACGGTAAGTCGGTCGAGGGCATCATCCCCGGGCTGCCTTCCTACTATGCGACCGCGATGCCGGTCCGTAAGTCGGCGATCCCGCTTCTCGCCGAGACGCATCAAGGCCGTCCCACCAAGTTGGAAGGGAATCCGTCCTACGAGCCGAACGGAGGCGCCGCTTCTTTGACCGCACAGGCTTCGGTGTTGGACCTCTACGATCCGGACCGCGCCAAGGGGCACACCAAGGCGGGAGCGGTGCTGAAAGCGGAGGAGGTCAACGCCCTGTTGGCGAAGGTCGCGGCAACCTACGCTGCCTCCCAAGGAGCCGGTTTGGCCATTCTCGCGGATGAATCCTCGTCCCCCACGCGTGCACGTTTGGTGCGCGAGCTCCGGGCCAAGCTTCCGCGGATGGTCTGGGCCGAGTACGAGCCCGTTCAGGACGAGCCGCCGTTGGCCGCCGCTCAAGCCGCCTTCGGCGCTTCAGTGAAGCCGGTTTACCACTTCGCGAAGGCGAAGCGGATCCTTTCGATCGACGCTGATTTCCTCCAGGCTGAAGCTGGGAGCATCGCGAACATCCGCGGGTTCTCGAAGGGGCGCCGGGTTGCCAAGAAGGACGACCCGATGAACCGCCTGTATGTCGCCGAGAGCGCCCTGACGCTCACCGGCAGCATGGCTGATCATCGTCTTCGGGTGGCCTCCAGTCACATGCTGGCCTTGACGGCCAAGATTGTCGCCGCCGCATATCCGGCGGCGGAGTCAGCCGTGGCCCCGTTCTCCCAAGGCCTGAAGGTCGACGCCAAGTGGATCGAGGCCTGCGCGGCAGACCTGATGGCTAATCGCGGCGCGGCGCTTGTTGTCGCCGGTTCCCACTTGCCGGCTGAAATTCATGCGCTCGTTTACGGTCTCAACACCGTTCTGGGCGCCGTCGGTGAGACGGTTACGTTTGTGCAGGCCGAAGTTACCCCGGGCGCTTCCACGCTCAGCGGTCTCGCCGCTGCCATCAAAGGTGGTTCGGTCAAGACCCTCGTCGTGCTTGGCGGGAATCCGGTCTACAACGCCCCCGCCGACCTTGACTGGGCCTCGCTTCAGAAATCGGTGCCCGAAGTGATCCGGGTGGGACTCCACGTCGACGAAACGTCGGCGTTGAACGTTGCGACCACAACGCATCTTGCGGCGGCGCATTATCTTGAATCTTGGGGCGACGCCCGCACGCAGGATGGAACAGTGGTGCCGGTGCAGCCGATGATCCAGCCATTGTTCGGCGGTATCACGCAGATCGAAGTCTTGGCGCGTCTGTCGGGTGAGCAGAACGTTGACCCGTACGCTTTGGTTTCCGCGACAGTCACGTCGCTGGCCGGTCCGGGTGCGAACGCGGAAAAGACGATGGCGCGCTTCCTGCATGATGGCCTGCTCGCCGGTTCTGCGTACCGTCCTGTGGAAGTCCGCTATGACACGGCGGGCGTTCAGCGTCTGTTTGGCTCGGCTCAAGCCTTGCCGGCGTTGAGCGCTTCAAACCTAGAGGTGCGCTTCGTCGCCGACGCAAAGGTCGACGATGGTCGCTTTGCTAACAACGGTTGGCTGCAGGAGTGCCCCGAGCCTATCACCAAGATTTCCTGGGATAATGCCATTCTGGTCAGTCCCAAGCTGGGTAAGGAATTGGGGATCGAGCCCAAAGGGTCGCTCTTGCAGGTGGCGCGGAAGGAGACCGCCGAGTTCTCCATGGGTAAGGAGAATGCCCGTGTCTTTGAGCTCGCGGTCGGTGGTCGACGCGTCCGCGGACCGGTGCACATCCAGCCCGGTCTCGCCGACTACACGGTAGTCGTTCCTCTCGGCTATGGCCGTACGGTTTCCGGCCGGGTGGGGAAGGGCGCCGGCTTCAACGCTTACCCGCTCCGTGCCAGTTCCGCGCCCCACTTCGTTTCTGGCGCCAAGCTCACTGACACTGGTTCGCGCATGTTCCTAGCGAACACCCAGGAACACTGGTCGATGGAGGGCCGCGATATCATCCG
>RFXC01000256.1 GCA_009921765.1 Betaproteobacteria bacterium
CGCGGTCACGCCGTCAGCCAGGGTGTTGCCCGCTGAACTCGACAAGGTGGCGTTCGCGCCCGTGGGGCCGCCGCTAGCTGTCAGCAGGACTGTCAGGCTCTCGTCGCCGCTACCCACCGCATTTCCAAAGCGCAGCTCGCCATTGGTCGGACGGGTGGTGAAGCTGGCCGGCAGCGCGAGATTGGGCGACGCAAGCGCTGTGGCACTGCCACTGGAACCCGTGGCAAGCCCAGGCAGCGAAATCAGTACGTTGCCGCTACCGTGGGCACTGATGGCGGTGTCGTCGGCCGACGCAGTGCCGTCGTTCAGGGTGATTGATCCAGCAACGGTCCGCAGCACGATCGAACCATCCGCACCGGTGGTCTTCACGTCCGATTGCAGGGCGTCGGTAAGGCTGGACCCTGCAAATGTGCCATCGGAGCGCACACGGTTCACGGTGACCGTAACGTCATCGATCAGGAGATCGCTCGCCTCGAGCAGCCAGATGCTGCCGCCAGCGGCGCGTGCGCTCAAGCGTCCGACCGAGGTCTCGAGGTGATCAACCGCCTCGCCCACACTGGTGCCGGCCGACAGCCGGAGCTGTGCGCTGCTGATGTCGTGGTCGGCATCGTTGAGGCTCGCAGACCCACTCACGATCAGGGCGTCGGAATCAAAGATAGATCCGGTCACAGCCGAGATGCTGACCTTGCCATCGACAAGCTCGATATCGCCCACGGTGACATTGGTTTTCGCGAGCAGCCGTGCGCTGGAACTTGCACCGGTGCTCGAGACGACGCTCGCCGCACTCTGGAAAATCTCGCCCTCGCGAGCTTCGATGTCGATGCTGCCACCCGAGACGGTACGCACGTCTGCCGAACCCGACAGCGTGACGTTGCGGCTCGACACGATGCTGATACTGCCGCCTGCACTCACGATATCGGCCGAGGCCACAATGTCATTGGTGGTGGTGAAGGTAAGCACCACCGCCTTCGAGGTCACCGCCGAGCGGATCGTACCGCCAGTGTCAATGCTTTGCGCCGTGACAACCAGCCCATACGGCGTGGCCGACGAGGCGCCGCTGAAGACCACCCGGTTGGCCACATTCAGGTAGTCGGAGATGTCTTTCGCCGTACCGGTGAGCGCGAGTCGCTGTGTGCCCGACCCTGTCACTGCGACACCCTGTGCAGTAACGTTCCCCAGCGCCCCGGTGAGGGTCCCGCCGCTAACGGACAGTACGACCGTCAGCGTCTCTGTGCCGCCTCCCACCACGCCCTGCATCCGGATTTCACCCGAGTGCACGCCTCCGCTCACATTGGTCGCGGAGAAGCTGGCCGGTACAGTGAGCGTGGGCAGTGCCACCGGAGCGGCGAGCGAAGTGAGCGTGGCGTGCGCGGTGGATGCGCCCTGCACAACATTGTCTGCCAAAGCCTGGACCGTGGCCGTGAGTCGATACGGCGTGGTCGAGGCCGTGCCGTTGAAACGGATGCGATCGGTCGTATTGAGATAAGCACTGATCGCTGCCGCCGTGCCGGACAGCACCAGCTGCGACGATCCCGATCCCGATGCGGTCACGCCATCTGCAAGCGTATTGCCCGCCGCGCTGGTGAGAGTCGGTGTTGCACCGGTCGGACCCGCGTCGACCGACAGCACCACGCGGACTGCCGTGGTGGCATTGCCCGTGAGGTCCGGGATCCGGATGCTGCCGTTGACTGCCGACGCAGCAAAGCTTGCCGGCAGATTGAGTGTTGGCGCCGCCAGCACCGTAGCACTGCCGCCAATGTTCGACAGAACACTGGTGAGCGTGGCCTGTGCCGTGCGCGCGGAGCGGACAACGCCCGCCGTTACGCTCTGCACCGTGGCAGTAAGCGTGTAGCTGGTGTTGGACGCTTGACCGCTGAACAGCACATTACCTGCTGTATTCAGGAAGGTACTGATCGCGGTGGCAGTGCCGGTCAGCGTGAGCGCATTCGTGCCAGCGCCCGCAACCGAAATGGCTGAGACAAGGGCCGGCGTCGACAGCGTGGGCGCAGGCGACGGGCTGGCCGGACCACCGCTGAGCGAAAGCAGAACCGTGACACTTTCGGTGCCGGTTCCAGCCAGGTTGGCAAGCCGGAGTTCACCGCCAGCGGACGGCACCGACAAGCTCGCAGCGAGATTGAGGGTGGGAGCGCCCGCGAGCGTGGCGCTGCCGGTCGTGGCCGGATTACCGGAGGCGACGCTGGTGAGGGCGGCGGTGGACGATACCGCTGACCGGACAGTGGATCCGTCACGGCTCTGCACCGTCACGCTCAGCGCGTAGGCGGTCGTGGATGCGGGTCCATTGAAGAGGATTCGCTCTGCAACGTTGACGTAGTTGCTGATCGCGACTGCCGTGCCGGTCAGCGTGAGCGTCCCGGAGTCATTGCCCGCAACCGTGACGCCCTCATTCGTTCCGTTCCCCAGCGCACTGGAGAGTTTGGGTACCGCACCGCTCGGCCCGCCGCTCACCGCCATGATGACCGTCAGCGTGTCGGTGGTGCTGGTCCCGACCAGCCCATCGGTGAGGGTCGGCGTCGTGGGCAGGGCGACCCGGATGGAACCATTGGCCGCCAGCGTTGTGATGCTTGCAGGGAGGTTGAGCGTAGGCGCCGCGAGCAGCGAGGACGCGCCGCTTGCGCCTGTGATGAGCTGCACGCTGGTGAGCGTTGCCTGCGCAGTGCGAGCCGACCTGACGACGCCTGCGGTCAGGCTCTGTACCGTCGCGCTGAGCGTGTAGTTGGTGCTGGAAGCCTGGCCATTGAAGAGCACGCGTCCCGCGGTGTTGAGGTAGCTGCTGACCGACGTTGCCGAACCGGTCAGCGTGAGCGCTGCGGTGCCAGAACCCGTCACCGTAACCCCCGAGACCGTACCCGAGGTGGACAGCGTCGGCGCAGGCGTTGCACCGCCAGGGCCGCCGCTTACCGACAGCAGAACCGTCACGCTGTCATTGCCTGTGCCAACCGCATTGGCAATCCGGATCTCGCCGCTTCCCGACAATGCGGTAAAGCTTGCCGGCATGTTGAGCGTGAGCGGCGCGAAGGGCTGCGCCGTGCCGCTGGTCGCCGCAGTGCCTGTTGCAACGCTTGTCAGCGTCGCCACCGACGACGCCGCCGAGCGAACAGTCGCGCCGTCACGGCTTTGCGCGGTCACGGTGAGCGAGTAGCTGGTGGTGGATGCGGTGCCGTTGAAGCGGATACGGTCGGCGATGTTGATAAACGTGCTGATGGCTGCGGCCGTACCGGTCAGCGTGAGCGTGTTGGTGTCGGTTCCTGTGACCGTGACCCCTTCCGCCGAGCCGTTACCGAGGGCGCTTGAGAGCTTGGGCGTGGCGCCACTCGGGCCACCCGTCACTGCCATCACAACGGTCACCGTGTCGGTCGCGCTGCTTCCAGCGAGGTTCGCGATCTGAAGGCGACCGTTGGCCGACAGCGTCGTGATGTTGGACGGCAGGATCAGCACGGGCGCGGTCGCCGGCGTGGCTGTACCGCTCGAACCCGTCGTCACAAGTTGAACGTTGGCTGTAGTCGCCGAGCGGACGGTGTCGCCGCTCAGCGACTGGGCGCTGACGGTCAGTGTGTACGGCGTGGCGGTGGCTGATCCATTGAAGAGAATGCGGTTGGCCGTGTTGAGGTAGGCGCTGAGGCTTGAGGCGGTTCCGGTCAACGTGAGGCGGTTACTGTCCGAACCGCTTACGATGACGCTGCCCGAGGCGACATTGCCCTCGGAGCTCGACAGCTTCGGCGTGGCACCGGCAGGACCGCCACTTACTGAGAGCACCACGGTAAGCGTCTGGTTGCCCGAGCCCAGGGCATTTGCGATCCTGATCTCGCCGTTCGCAGGCAGAGCGGTGATCGTGCCCGGCAGGCTGAGGGCAGGCGCCGAGAGCAGGACGGCAGACGAACTGCTGACAAGCTGCACGCTCGCGAGCGACGCAGTTGCCGTTGCCGCAGCGCGCACCACACCATCACTACCCAGGCGCTGGGCCGTGACCTTGAGGTCATACGCCGTGGCCGACGCCGGTCCGTTGAAGCGCACGCCAGTGCCGCCGAGATAGGTGTTGAGGTCGGCAGCCAGACCGGTGAGCGAGAGCACACCAGTGCCGGCACCCGTCACCGTGACACCCGAGACGGTGGCAGCCGGCGCGAGCCACGGGCTCACACCCGAAGGCCCGCCGGTTACTGACAGCACCAGGGTGAGCGTTTCGGCAGTGGGCGTGGCACCCAGCACATTCGTGATCCGAATATCGCCGTTGCTCGCGAGTGCGGTCAGGCTGGCCGGCACTGCAAGGGCGGGAGCGGTCGACGCGGTGGCCGTTCCAGCCGAGGCCGTGGGTCCCAGTTGCGCACTGGTGAGCGTGGCCTGCGCCGTCCGCGCAAGCTGGACAACCGGTCCGTTCAGGCTTTGAACCGTGGCACTGAGGGCGTAAGGCGTGGAGGACGCCTGCCCATCAAAGCGCACGCCACCGCTTGAACCGAGGTAGGCGGAGAGCGCGGACGCTGTACCGCTCAGCGTAAGGGTGTTGGTGCCTGAACCACTCACTACCGTCACAGCGGACGATCCGCTTGCTGACAGCACCGGCGCAGGCGTCGGACTTGCCGGTCCACCACTGACCTCAAGCACGACAGTCAGCGTTTCGGTGCCGCTCCCGAATCCATCCGCGAACTTCACTTCGCCGTTCGCCGACAGCGCCATCAGGCTGGCCGGCATATTCAGCGTCGGCATCGCCGTTGCCGTGGCACTGCCACTCAAGCCGGTTTCAACGCTGGCAAGCGTCGCGACCGCTGTGCGCGCCGAGCGCACCACGCCGGCGGTCACGCTCTGCACGGTGGTCGTGAGCGCGTAGGGCGTGGACGAGGCCTGCCCGTTGAATCGCACGCCCCCGTTGGTGTTGAGATAGGCTGAAAGCGCGGTGGCCGTGCCGCTGAGTGTCAGCGTGCCGGTTCCCGAACCGCTGGCCGTCACGCCGCTTCCCCCAGCTGCAACCAGTGCAGGCGCGGGGGTGGGGTTCGCGGGGCCGCCGCTGACCGCCATGACGATCGACAAGGTGTCAGCGCTATCACCCACCGCGTCGGCAAAGCGGATATCGCCATTCGCCGACAGCGCGGAGAAGGCCGACGGCACATTCAGTGCAAGCGGCGAGAAGGCCTGGGCAATGCCGCTCGATGAAGCACTGCCCGACGACGTTGCCGTGAGCAGTGTCTGCGCAGTGGTCGCCGCCAGAATGACACCGCCGCTGACGCGCTGCGCCGTGGCGGTCAGGGTGTAGGCGGTTGCAGAGGCGGTCCCATTGAACAGGATCCGGTTGGCAGCCGTAAGGTAGGTGCTGACCGCCGAGGCGGTTCCGGTGAGGGTGAGCGTCGCAGTGCCGCTGCCGCTGACGGTTACCTCGTTCGAAAGACCGTTTCCTGCGGTGCTCGACAGCAAGGGCGTGGCGCGCGCAGACCTGCCGACCGGGGCCGCGGATTCCATCGCATCCGAGGGGCTCGCGACCGCCGAGCGTTATGCGGCGCGCAACAATTCGGT
>RFXC01000257.1 GCA_009921765.1 Betaproteobacteria bacterium
CGGGGTGATGCCGGTTTGCAACGCACCCGCCCAGATGCGCGCCCAACTGGCGCGGGAGGCCGACAGCTGGCGCCGTGCGCTTCCGGCGTTGAAAATCCAGATTGACTGAGCCATTTGTCCGGAATCTGTCGTGAATCTCAACAATTGATGCTCGAAGGACTTGTTGGCGGAGACCAACCTGAGGGAAAATATGACGGTTGTGAGTCGTAAACCGAGCATCCGGGGGAGCTTTCCGATGAAAAAGTGGCTGGTCGCAATGGGTCTCGTCTCGCTCTGCTCCCTGGCCCAAGCTGAAGGCGGCGTCTTCCTGGGCCTTTCCATGCAGCTCGGCGGCAACATCAGCGCCCGTGACATCGGCGTCACAGCCAAGGTGGTTTCCAGTAACCGCGAAGACCGCGCCGTCCTGGGCGGCGGCATCAACGTCTATCCCTTTGGATCGGGTCCCACACGCATCGGCATCGACGTCGGCGCGGGCTACCAGGGCTCGCGTTTTGGCGCCATGGTGGGCTATGACCTCTTGCTTGGCCGGCCCACGCTCAACGCCGGCTACGTGAACACCACCAGCCGCTGAAGCGCCGGCACCTCAGAAATCAAACTCCCTGACCAGCACGGCCGCGGCCTGCTTGAGATAGCGCCAGGCGGGGATCAGGTCCGACTGACCGCAGGCAGTTTTCCAAACCAGTCGAGTGTCTCGGCGCGAGAGACCACGTCGCCGTACTTCGCATTGATGTCAAAGAGCGCCGCCTGATGCGGTGCATCGTGCCGGTCGCCCACACACTCGCGCGGCACGATCACGCGGAATCCGTGCTGAATACCATCCACCGCGGCTGCCCTCACGCAACCACTGGTGGAGCATCCGAGCAGTACCAGGGAATCGACCCCCATGGTGTGCAGCGTCGAGGCAAGCGAGGTTCCGAAGAAGGGGCTGGGATACTGCTTGGCAATGACCAGATCTTCGGGTCGGGGGGCGATTTTCGGGTCAATCGCACCAAGCGGCTCGCCGCGCACAAAGAGCTTCAACGAAGGCACTTTTCTGAAGAAGAGTCCGCCATCCGCACCCGATGGGTGGTATTCAACCACCGTGTAGATCACGGGCAGCTTGAGTTCACGCGCCTTTGCAATCAGCGGCACGGAAGCATCCACCGCATCGACCACGCCCTGGCCAAAGAACGGCGCGCCGGGCGTGGTGTAGGCAATCACAAAATCGATCACCAGCAGTGCCGGCCGCGAGCCAAAGCCCAGCCGGGTGTCGAATACGCCGCGATAGTTGTCGGAGAGCGAGTCAGCGGTCATGGTGTGATCCGGTTACAAGAGGGTGGACGAATCCGAGCTTAACTGAAGCGGTACTCGGAAGGGTCGAGCACGCGGGTGAAATTCCAGTAATCGAGCATTCGCCACGGCGAGGTGGCGAACACCCGGCCACGGCGGTTTTTATACCAGCTGCCCACACCCGGATGCGCCCACACCATCTTCGCGTGCTGCGCATCGACGCGGCGGTTGAATTCATCATGTACGTCTTCACGGACCTCAAGCGCACGTTGCCCACGCTCGAGGAGCTCGCGAAGCGCGAGGAGCGTGTAGCGGGTCTGGCACTCGCTGTGAAAGATTGCGCTTCCGCCATGGGCGAGGTTGGTGTTGGGGCCATACATGAGGAAGAGGTTCGGGAACCCGGGCACCGTGATGCCGAGGTAGGCGCGCGGATCATCGTCGCCCCAACGCTCGCGAAGCGTCACCCCGTGGCGGCCCGAGATTTTCATTGGCCAGGTGAGACGATCGGCCTGGAATCCGGTGGCAAGCACCAGCACGTCGGCGGGGGTGCGCTCGCCTCCCCGTGTACGAACGCCATCGGGCTCGATCGCCTCGATTGGATCGGTGATGAGTCGAACGGTCTCGCGCCGCAACATGCGAAACCAGCCATTGTCCCGCAGCATGCGCTTGCCATAGGGCGGGTAGCTGGGCACGGTCTTCGCGAGAAGCACTTGATCATCCCCCACCTCGGCACGGATGTGTTCGATCAGCCGCTCGCGCATTGCATGGTTTTCAGCGTTCAACGACAGGTTCGGGGTCGGCCAGCCTGGATCAACCTGCAGCGACGGGTAGAGGCCATCGGCCGAAGCCCAGAACAGCTGGAACCGATACCAGCTGGCGTAATAAGGGAGGTTGGCAAGCGCCCATTTTTTCCCGGGCTCGACCTTGGCGTGATAGAGCGGGTTGTGCACGGCCCAGTGTGGGCTGCGCTGAAAGATCGACAGCTGCGCCACGCGGTCCACAATCGACGGCCCCACCTGCATGCCACTCGCACCCGTGCCGATCATCGCAACCCGACGCCCCTCCAGCGCAACCGACCGATCCCACTGCGCGGTGTGCATCGCCGGGCCGGCAAAGCGGTCCAGACCCTCGATGTCGGGAAACCGGGGCCGGTTCAGCTGCCCGACCGCACACACCAGCGCATTGGCGGTGAAGTGTTGAAGCGTGCCGGTCGCATCGCGAACCACAATCTCCCAGCACCCCCGCGCATCGTTCCACGAGGCTTCAGTCACCTCGGTGTTGAACCGGATATGAGGCCGCACCGCGTACCGGTCAGCCACGCGCTCGAGGTACTGCCAGAGCTCGTCACGCGGCGAAAAATACCGGCTCCAGTCGTGGTTTGGTTCGAACGAATACTGGTAAAAATGATTGGGCGTATCGACACCACATCCCGGGTACTGATTCTCGAACCAGGTTCCGCCAACGGTCGGGTTCTTCTCGAAAATCGTATAGCGAAGGCCAAGCCGCGCGAGCTTGATGCCCATGCCAAGGCCTGACTCGCCAGCGCCGATCACCGCCACATGAAAATCGTCGATCGCCTGCGGGGCGGGGCGGACCCGCCAGTCGACCTCGAGAAGCGGCGTGCCCGCGAGGCCCATCTCATGGGCAATCAGCGGCAGATACTCATCGGGCACCGTCTGGCCCACGCAGGTGTTCACCATCTCGGCAAGCAGATCCGGCGCGGGCGGCGGCGCAGCCTGCGCGCGACCGCTCGCGATCGCCTCGAGAAGCTCAGCGCTTCGCTCATGAAGGCGCGCCCTGAGCGCAGGCGGCGCATCTTCCATCCAGCGCCACGGTCCACGGATGTGCGGACGGTAGCGGGCAAGCTCGGCACGATCGCCGGAGAGCTGCACATACATCATGAGAAGGGGTGCCAAGTCGGCGCCTTCGATCAGCGTGCGAAGCGACGGCGTGGTCATCTGAGGCCGGGTCCGGCGCTTTCAACCGGCTCGAAGTACACGGTGAGAAATCCCGCGCCACGGCGCGATTCGCCCGCCGACACATGGCCCAGCAGCCCCGGACCGGCAATTGCAAGGAGTCGTTCAAGATCACCAGGCACGATCCCGAAGCGGGTGGCGAGCGCTGAAAGCGGCCGGGCGATATCGGCCACCCGCAGGCCCGCCTCGTAGAGATTGAGGTCGAAGGCGCGAATCGGTTGCCCCGACTCACCCAACTCCAGCCACTGGGGCTGAAAGCCGGGATCGATTGCAAGCGATCGCTCAAGCACCGCGTTGACAGCAGCACGCACCGGTTCAAGCGCCGGCGTTGCGAGCATTTGAGCACCCCGCGCCCGAACCTCTTCGACAGTCAACCCGGGACGGCATCTGTAGCGGGTCTCGATCCAGGCATGAGGCTCATCAGGCTGCCACTTGAAGCCACGGAAGAGTTCGACCGGAGCGTCGCCGGGCAAGCGGTCGACCAGGCGGGCCCGATACTCTGCATACACCTTGAAGACCGGCGCATCACCGCTTGACCGGGGCAGGTTGACACCTTCGAATCCGAACAGCACCGTGCTCGCCGTGCCAAGCGACTGCGCAAACGCATCAAGCGCGGCTTGCGGCATGCCCACCGCGCGTGCAGCCGAAATCAGCACCGCCTCGGAGGTTGAGTCGGTTCGCACACCGAGCATGTAGCGCTGGGTAATCAGACGCCCTGGCTCGAGCTTGAACGAGCGCTCGTACTGCGCGGCAAGCCCCTGCGCTTCGAGCGCCTGAAAGGGCCTGAGCGCCGCCTGGAGCAGGGAATCGGGTGCACCCGGCTGATTCATGGGCTCAGAGTTTTCCCGGATCGCGGGTCGGAACCGCCTCTTCGGGAAACAACACGGCAACGATCGGGCCGTCGGCTCTCCAGCTGTGACAGCCGTCAATGAATCGGGGCTGCACAGCGATGCGCTGCGCAATGGTTTCGAACCCTTCAGCGGTGCGCAGCGACCAGTTGCCAAGCGACTGATAGGCGACCGTCGGCATCTGGTAGAGCATTTCACGTACGTGCGTGCAACCGAGCGTACCGCCTGTGCGCTCATCGACCGCACGGCGCCAGCCTCGCGCGAGACCCAGCCCGAGCAGGGTACGAAACCGCGCCTGCGCTTCCGGGCAGGTGGGATAGGGCGCGCCGGGAATCGAGACATGAATGTCGCGAACAGTCATCTCGCCATCAATGGTGAGGCGAACCCACATTTCATGCACCACATCACCAGGCTCGCGCACCCCTCGTACCGGTTCCTCGTAGCGATAAGCCTTGGTGTCGATGATGCGGCCTTCGATGTCGAACAGGCCATCGTCGCGCGCGAAGCTGTCGTAAACGATACGGCGCGTGTGAAGCGCGCGGCGGGGCGCTGCGGCAGGCATCGGAGCCACCGGTGCAGGCGAGGGAAACAGGTCGGCGCTGTAGCGCCGCGAGGCAGGGAGTTTCATGGCAGACAGGGACGAATGAAGAAACGCGGGCTCGATCGACGTAGACTGTAGCAGCCGCTTCATCAAACCCGAAGCTGCCGATCCGTTTACCCTGCCGCATCGATGCCCGCCTCCGCCCTTCCCCGTCTGACCCAGGCGTCCCTGCCGCTCATCCGTAGCGTGATGGCCACCAATGAACGGGGCCAACGCATCGCCGTCACCGTACCTGTCGAGCGGGCGCTCACCCTCTACCTCGATCGCGCTGAAGTGGTCACGCTCATGACGCTGGGCGCACATCCCGAATGGCTGGTGCTGGGATACCTCCTCAACCAGCGGATGGTCGAATCGGTGGCCGAGGTGGAGTCGGTCACGGTTGATTGGGAGACGGGTGCGGCGGCCGTCCGCACACACCGCGTCTCGCGCCACAGCACCCCGCGCGATGCTTCCCGTGTGGTGACGACTGGCTGCGGACAGGGCAGCATGTTTTCCGATCTGATCGACACCCTTGGGCCCGTGCCCGATACGCCACCCGGTGTGTCGCAGGAGACGCTCCTTGCAATCACCGACACCATCCGGCGGCACGACACCCTCTACAAGCAGGCGGGCTCGGTACACGCCTGCGCGCTGTTCGACAATGACCGGCTCTGCCTGTTCGTCGAGGACGTTGGGCGACACAACGCGCTTGACAGTATTGCGGGCTGGCGCGCCCTGCAGCAGCCTCCAGCCGACCCCGGAGAGCGCTGCCCCGTGCTCTACACGACC
>RFXC01000258.1 GCA_009921765.1 Betaproteobacteria bacterium
TCGGGGGCACGCTGCCGGGCAGCCGACGGACGGTTGGGGTCGGGGGCCTCGGCGGGCGTGCGCGGCTCGACGATCCGGTCTCCGCTTCGCACCACCTTGTTCACGAACGGCAGCGGCGCGCGGGTGACGAACACGGCAACCGCCACCGCTACCGCGAGGCCAATGACGATACCCAGCATCATGCCGAGCGCGATGCTGCCGCGCTGAAGGACATTCATTCCCGCGTGACCGCCGCGAAACCGCATTACATTTTTTCCGGAGCTGAAACACCCAGGAGCGCAAGACCGTTGCAGAGCACCTGCCGCACGGCGAGAAGCAGTGCGAGTCGCGCTTCGCGAAGGCCGGTATCGTCGACCAGAAACCGTTCGGAATTATAGTAAGCGTGCAGGTCGGCGGCGAGTTCCTTGAGGAAAAACGCGAGCGCATGCGGCGCGAGCTCCTCTGCCGACTGCGCCACCAGCTCGGGAAACTCGGCAAGCCGGGCCATGAGCAGGGCCTCACGCGGCGCATCCAGCCGCTCGGTGAAGGCTGGCGAGGACAGCGCCTGCAAACGGATGCGTGCTTCAAGCGCTCCTTGCGCTTCGCCCGACTGGCGGCTCGCCTGCTCAAACACCGAGCAGATGCGGGCGTGCGCGTACTGCACGTAATAGACCGGGTTGTCATCGCTCTGGGAGAGCGCGAGGTCGACGTCGAACACGAATTCGGAATCGGCCTTGCGCGAGACGAGGAAAAACCGCACCGCATCCCGCCCGCGACGCTCAGCGAGCTCGGCATCGGCCGAGCTTGGCGTATCGGTGGTGCCGCGCTCACCACTCCAGGTGATGAGATCGCGCAACGTGACGTAGGCGCCCGCGCGCTTGGAGATCTTGACCTCTTCGCCACCGCGCATCACGGTGACCATCTTGTGGAGCACATATTGCGGATAGCCCGCCGGAATGCCCACCGACAGCGCCTGAAGGCCCGCGCGCACACGCGCAATCGTTCCGTGATGGTCCGAGCCCTGAATGTTGACCGCGCGTTCAAAGCCGCGCTGCCACTTGGTGACGTGGTAGGCGACGTCAGGCACGAAATAGGTGTAGCCGCCCTCGCTCTTGCGCATGACGCGGTCCTTGTCGTCACCGAATTGCGTGCTTCGAAGCCAGAGCGCGCCCTCATGCTCAAAGGTGACGCCGGCCGCGGTCAGCGCATTGACGGTCTGCTCGACCCGGCCATCGGTATAGAGCGAGGACTCGAGGTAGTAGGTGTCGAAACGCACGCCAAACGCGCGCAGATCGTTGTCCTGCTCGCGGCGCAGATAAGCCACGGCAAAACGTCGGATTGCTTCGAGGTCGTCGGGGTCGGCAGCAGCGGTTTCAGGGGCCACCCGCTCGGCCGCCACCGTCTTGCCGGCCAGGTAATCGGCTGCAATTTCTCGGATGTAATCGCCCCGATAACCGTCGGCCGGAAAGCGCGGATCATCGGTCTCGATGCCGCGCACCCGCGCCTGCACGGAGGCGGCGAGATTGGCGATCTGCGCGCCCGCATCGTTGTAGTAGAACTCGCGACTCACCCGCCAGCCGCTCGCGCCAAGCAGCGCGCAGAGCGCATCACCCAGCGCCGCCTGCCGGCCATGGCCGACGTGAAGCGGCCCGGTGGGGTTGGCCGACACAAACTCGACCACCACACTGCGGCCAGCGCCCTGCGTGCCACAGCCAAAGGCCTCGGCTTTTTCGAGCACGCGCGCCACCACCGCCCGGCGCGCCGCCGGCGCGAGCCGCAGGTTGATGAAACCCGGGCCCGCGACGTCGACCGCAGCCAGCAACGGCTGGGGGCTCGCTGCATCCGCCGCCTGCACGGCCTGGGCGAGCGCCTCGGCAATCTTGCGCGGCGGCTGCTTGAGCGGACGGGCGAGCTGCATGGCAAGGTTACAGGCGAGGTCACCGTGATCGGCCTGTCGCGGCCGATCGAGCTCGACCGCCGGAAGCGATTCGGAAGCGAGCACGCCCGCTGCGAGCGTACGGGCGGCCTCGGCAAAAAGCGCTGCGAGCGCGGATTTCTGTTCAGAGAGCATGGGCGCGGATTGTACCCGCCGGTCGGTCTCAGCCCACGATCGCGCTGGCCGACTTGACCTGAGCGCGCAGCAGGTGTTTCTGGATCTTGCCGGTGGAGGTCTTGGGCACCTCGGCAAAGCGTACTTCGCGCGGACACTTGAATCGGGCAAGCAGCCCCCGGCAGTGCTCGATCAGCTCGGCCTCGGTGACTTGCGTGCCCGGGCGCAATTCGACAAACGCGAGCGGCGTCTCGCCCCACTTCGGATCGGGCTTGGCCACCACCGCGCAGGCCATCACCGCGGGGTGGCGGTAGAGCGCGTCTTCGACCTCGATGGAGGAAATGTTTTCGCCACCGGAGATGATGATGTCCTTGGCGCGGTCCTTGAGCTTGACATAGCCATCGGGATGGAGCACCCCGAGGTCGCCGGTATGGAACCAGCCGTCGCGAAACGCCTCGCTGGTGGCCTGCTCGTTTTTCAGATAACCCTTCATCACGATGTTGCCGCGGAACATGACCTCGCCCATGGTCTCCCCATCGCGTGGCACCTCGGTCATGGTCTGCGGGTCCATCACGGTGAGCCCCTGCTGCAGCTGATAGCGCACCCCCTGCCGGCCGTGCCGGTCGACCTGGTCGCCCACGGCAAGCTCGGCCCAATCCTCATGCGGCATGCACACCGCAGCCGGTCCGTAGACCTCGGTAAGTCCGTACACATGGGTGAGCTTGAAGCCGAGGGTCTGCATGCCGGCGATCATGGCCGCGGGCGGCGCTGCGCCCGCCACCATGCACTGCACTTCGTGGTCGATCCCGCGGCGCAGTTCCTCGGGGGCTGCAATCAGGGTGGAATGCACGATCGGCGCGCCACAGTAGTGCGTGACACGGTGCTCGCGGATCAGGTCGAAGATGAGCCTGGCGTCAACCTTGCGCAGGCACACATGGGTGCCCGCGACCGCAGCCAGCGTCCAGGGAAAGCACCAGCCATTGCAGTGGAACAGGGGCAGCGTCCACAGGTAGACCGGGTGGCGCGGAAGCGCCCAGGCCATCGCATTGGCCACCGCATTCATGTAGGCCCCGCGGTGATGCACCACGACGCCCTTGGGGTTACCCGTGGTGCCCGAGGTGTAGTTGAGGCCGATCGCATCCCATTCGTCTTCGGGAAGCGAGCCTGCGTAGGCCGGGTCACCTTCTGCGAGGAGCGCCTCATAACCGATGTCGCCCACCGCCTGCCCGGGGCCGTCATAGAGCACATCATCGACATCGATCACCGTCGGCCGGCGACCGCCCGCGCTTGCCACGATCGCGAGCGCCTCGGCCATCACTGCGGAGAACTCGCGGTCGACCAGCACCACCTTCGAATCGGAGTGCTGGAGGATGAAGGCGACGGTTGCAGCATCCAGCCGCGTGTTGATGCTGTTCAGCACCGCGCGGGTGAGCGGCACGCCGTAGTGGGCCTCGACCATGGGCGGCGTGTTGGGCAGCATCACCGCCACCGTGTCGCCCTCGCCGATATCGCGCGCGGCAAGCGCCGAGGCGAGCCTGCGGGCGCGCGCGCGCAACTGCGCCCAGCTGAGCCTGAGCCCGCCATGAATCAGCGCGAGCCGATCGGGAAAGACATCGGCTGCCCAGTCCACCAGGCTGATCGGTGAGAGCGGAACATGGTTGGCGGCGTTACGCGACAGTCCCTGGCGATAGGGGTTCGGATGGGTGGGCATGGGTCTCCTCCGTCGATTCTGAACGGCGCGCGTCGGTCGCGCGCTTGCAATTCGGGATTGAGCGCGCAATATACCGTTCGAACCCGGCGCAGACCCTCGGCGCGCCGGGGCCAACCGGTACGGGGCCCGCCACGCGGCGTGTGCACGGCCCGGTTGCTGCCCTCCGAGGCCACCCCGTTTCAGGAACCATGATGTCCGTCTCCGATCTCACCACCGAGCAGTTCGACGCCACCGTCGGCGGCAACGACATCGTTGTTGCCGACTTCTGGGCGCCATGGTGCGGCCCGTGCCGAGGCTTTGCGCCGGTCTTCGAAAAAGTCGCCGGCGAAAACACCGACGTCAAATTCGTGAAGATCAATACCGATGAGGAGCAGGAACTCGCGATGCATTTCAGCATCCGCTCGATTCCCACGCTCATGATTTTTCGCGAGCAGGTGATTGTGTTTCAGCAGCCGGGCGCGCTCTCTAAGGGGGCGCTCGAGGACATTTTGCGGCAGGTGCGTGAGCTTGACATGGCCGAGGTGAAGCGCGGCGCAACCCAGCACCAGGCGGGCGGCGCCAGTCACTGAGCGCGGTACGCGGGCGGCGGTACGCGGGCGGCGGTGCGAGGGCGCCGGTGCGAGGGCGCCGGTGGGATGGACGCTCGGAAGGCAACGCTCAGGAGGTCGGCGCTCGGGTTGCGCGCGGCTGCACGGCGGGGCGCCCCGTCATCGCCGGTCGAGCCCGCTCACGCGCGACCTGGCCAACCATGACAGCCTAGCGGGCGGCGACCGCCCGGCGCATCGCAGCAAACCCTTCAGCAAGATCGTCGATCAGGTCGGCCGGATCCTCAAGCCCCACGTGCAGGCGGATCAGCGCCCCCCCGTCCCAGGGGCCGACCGTGCGAAGACCGGACAGGCGGCCGGGCATGATTAGGCTCTCGAAGCCCCCCCATGAATAGCCGATCCCGAAGAACCGCCGACCTTCGCTGAGTGCGGCCGTGGCGGCGTTGAACCCTGCGCCCAGGCCGCCGGTGGCGGCGGGGTCCAGCTCAAACGAGAACAACCCGCTTGAACCGGAAAAGTCGCGCTGCCAGAGCGCGTGCTGGGGGTGCGAGGCGAGCCCCGGGTGCAAAACGCGCCGAACCTCGGGACGGGTCTCCAGCCAGCGCGCCACGGCGAGCGCATTCTCCTGATGCCGCCGCATGCGCACATCGGCAGTGCGCAAACCCCGAAGCACCAGAAAGGCGTCATCGCCGCCCACACAGATACCCATCTGCTTGACGGACGCCCACAGTTGCGGCCAAAGCGCTTCCCGCACCACGATCGCGCCCATCAGCACATCTGAATGGCCGCTCCAGTATTTGGTGAGCGGCAGCACCGAAGCGTCAACCCCCCAGTCAAACGGGCGGGAGAATACGGGCGAGGCCCAGGCGTTGTCGACCGCGGTGAGAACGCCTCGCGACCGCGCCAGCGCGCAGATGGCGGGCACATCCTGCACCTCGAATGTGTAACTGCCCGGACTCTCGAGATAAATCATGCGCGTGCGCTCGCGCAGCCTGGGCGACAGGTCTTCGGCCGAGGCCGCGGGGTCGTAGTACTCAACCACCACCCCCATGCGGGTCATGAGGCCATCACAGATCGCCCGGGTGGGACCGTAGGCTGAATCAGGCACCAGCAGGTGGTCCCCCGGCTGGAGCAGGGCGAGGAACAGCGTGCTGATGGCATTGAGCCCCGAGGGC
>RFXC01000259.1 GCA_009921765.1 Betaproteobacteria bacterium
GTTTGCGCTGGGGCCGCTGCGCGGCGTGGTGACGCTCACCGATGGCGGGCTCGCCGTCGACACACAACATCGCGTGCTGGGGCAGGACGACCGACCCATACCGGGTCTGTATGCCGCGGGCTCAACCGGCCAGGGGGGTGTGCTGCTCGAGGGGCATGGGCACCATCTTGGCTGGGCCTTCGTGTCGGGCCGGCGTGCCGGCCGCAGCATCATGGGTTCTCTGGAGGCTTGAATGCGTTATCCCGC
The DNA here is from genome assembly GCA_009921765.1 of Betaproteobacteria bacterium. The sequence goes on from RFXC01000259.1 coordinate 247, forward strand.
AATTGAATTCGTTGCCCTGCATGGCCGGAAGCTCGCAGTCGCGGTCGGGGCGCTGGCTGCGCTTCTGGCGGCGCTCCACGTGACGCTGTCGGGCTTTGGGCCGATCGCAACCGTGATCGCCGGCGTGGCTGCCGGGGCTGCAGGCTGGGCCCTCGCCAGGGTGGGGGCCGAGATCGTCGAGCTGATCGCTGAAACGCTGATGCCTCACTAGCTCTGCCTTGCCGGTCCGTGCTCCCCGCAGTGCTATACTCCAAAAGTTTTACCTTCTCTCGGGAGCCCGGCCTTGGTTTTGACTTCGTCCTCCGATCGCGACCCTTCCCGCACCTCGGCATTTGGGCAGACAGATAAAGGGCCGACAGATCGGGTGCCATCGGAAACGCGACCTGCGGCGGAGTGTGCCCGGCTTCTTCCCGAAACAGTTCCAGCGCTCCTTGTGCTGGCCGACGGTAGCGTTTTTCGAGGTGTGTCGGTGGGCGCGGCTGGCCAGTCGGTGGGCGAGGTGGTGTTCAACACCGCCATGACCGGCTATCAGGAAATTCTCACTGACCCCAGCTACAGCCGGCAGCTCGTCACGCTCACCTATCCGCACATCGGCAACACCGGCATCAACGATGAAGATGTGGAGGCCGGTCAGGTGCATGCTGCGGGACTTATCATCCGCGATCTTCCCTCACGGCTTTCCAACTGGCGCTCGGCGGCCAGCCTTGGCGACTACCTCAAGCGCGAGCAGATTGTGGCGATCGCCGGCATTGATACGCGTCGTCTCACGCGGGTGCTGCGCGATCAGGGGGCGCAGAGCGGCTGCCTGATCGCTGGTTCAAGACCCGGTGATCTGCTTGACGAATCGGCGGCTCTGGCTGCGGCGCGTGCGTTCCCCGGTCTGGCGGGTATGGATCTGGCCAAGGTGGTGAGCACCGGACAGGCCTATGCCTGGAGCGAGGGTTCATGGCGCCTGGGCGAGGGCTTCCGCAAGCCGCAATCCACGGGGTTTCGCGTGGTGGCCTACGACTTCGGCGTCAAGCGAAACATCCTTCGCCTGCTGGCCGATCGGGGTTGCGAGCTCACGGTGGTGCCGGCCCAGACGCCCGCCGCCGAGGTGCTGGCCAGGCAGCCAGATGGCGTGTTTCTATCCAACGGCCCAGGGGACCCAGAGCCCTGTGATTACGCGATCGCCGCGGCGCGTGAAATCATCGATGCGGGCATTCCCACTTTCGGCATCTGTCTGGGGCACCAGATCATGGGCCTCGCATCCGGGGCGCGCACGCTCAAGATGAAGTTCGGCCACCATGGCGCCAATCACCCGGTCAAGGATCTCGACACCGGTTCGGTGATGATCACCAGCCAGAACCACGGCTTCGCTGTCGATCCGCTTTCGCTTCCCTCCACGCTGCGCGTGACGCATGTTTCGCTGTTCGACGGTTCGATTCAGGGACTTGCACGCGTCGATCGGCCCGCTTTCTGTTTTCAGGGGCACCCTGAAGCCAGCCCGGGACCCCATGACATTCGCCCGCTGTTTGACCGCTTCATCGGCCTGATGCAGGGCCGTGCGGACCACACGCTCGCGAGCCGCTGAAGTCTCCAACATGCCAAAGCGAACCGACCTTAAAAGCATTCTCATCATTGGTGCAGGCCCGATTGTCATCGGCCAGGCCTGCGAATTCGACTACTCCGGCGCCCAGGCCTGCAAGGCGCTCCGCCAGGAGGGGTTCCGCGTCATTCTGGTCAACAGCAATCCGGCCACCATCATGACCGACCCGGAGACGGCCGACGTGACCTATGTCGAGCCCATCACCTGGCAGGTGGTCGAACGCATCATCGCCAAGGAAAAGCCCGACGCGATCCTGCCGACCATGGGCGGCCAAACCGCACTCAACTGCGCGCTCGATCTCCATCGCCACGGCGTTCTCGAGCGGCACGGTGTCGAGCTGATCGGGGCTTCGCCCGAGGCCATCGACAAAGCCGAGGACCGGCAGAAGTTCAAGGAAGCCATGACCCGCATCGGGCTGGGCTCGGCGCGTTCGGCCATCGCCCACTCGCTTGAGGAAGCCTGGGCGGGCCAAAAGTCGGTCGGTTTTCCCGTCATCATCCGGCCGAGTTTCACGCTCGGGGGAACGGGCGGCGGCATCGCCTATAACGCGGAAGAGTTCGAGACCATCTGTCGCCGGGGCCTGGAAGCCTCGCCCACCCGCGAACTGCTGATCGAGGAATCGCTGATCGGCTGGAAAGAGTTCGAGATGGAGGTGGTGCGCGACCGCAAAGACAACTGCATCATCGTCTGCTCGATCGAAAACCTCGATCCCATGGGCGTGCACACGGGTGACTCCATCACCGTGGCACCTGCGCAAACCCTCACCGACAAGGAATACCAATTGATGCGCGATGCATCGATTGCCATCCTGAGGGAAATCGGCGTTGACACCGGCGGCTCGAATGTGCAGTTTGCGATCAACCCGCGCGACGGTCGCATGATCGTGATCGAAATGAATCCGCGTGTCAGTCGCTCGTCGGCGCTGGCCTCGAAGGCTACCGGCTTTCCCATCGCCAAGATCGCAGCCAAGCTGGCGGTGGGCTATACGCTGGATGAATTGCGTAACGACATCACCGGCGGCGCCACGCCTGCGTCGTTCGAGCCCACGATCGACTACGTCGTCACCAAGATCCCCCGTTTTGCATTCGAAAAATTCCCCCAGGCCGACTCCCGGCTCACCACGCAAATGAAGTCGGTGGGCGAAGTCATGGCCATTGGCAGAACCTTCCAGGAAAGCTTTCAGAAGGCGCTGCGCGGCCTCGAAACCGGCATCGATGGACTCGACGAACGGAGCACCGATCGCGACGAGATCTGTACCGAGCTGGGCGAGCCCGGCCCTGAGCGCATCCTCTACGTTGGCGATGCGTTCCGCGTCGGCATGAGCGTCGAGGAGGTGTTTGAAGAGTCGGCGATCGACCCCTGGTTTTTGTCCCAGATCCAGGAAATCGTCCATATCGAACAGACATTGCGCGCGCGTGATGCGGCGGGTCTTTCGCATGACGAATGGCGGTTCGTGAAGTCGCGTGGTTTTTCGGATCGTCGCATCGCCAGACTTACTGGCGCAAGCGCCGACGCGGTGCGGGCCCACCGTCACGGTCACGGTGTACGGCCGGTGTACAAGCGGGTCGATACCTGCGCGGCAGAATTCGCCACCGGCACCGCCTACATGTACTCCACCTATGACGACGAAGACGAATCGCAGCCCACGGATCGTCGCAAGGTGATCGTGCTGGGCGGCGGGCCGAATCGGATCGGGCAGGGCATCGAGTTCGATTACTGCTGCGTGCATGCTGCCTTTGCGCTGCGCGAAGACGGTTTCGAGACCATCATGGTCAACTGCAATCCCGAAACCGTTTCCACCGACTATGACACGTCGGATCGGCTCTATTTCGAGCCGGTCACGCTGGAAGACGTGCTGGAAATCGTCGCGGTTGAAAAACCGTTTGGCGTGATCGTTCAATACGGTGGGCAGACACCGCTCAAGCTTGCGCTGGCCCTGGAAGCCAATGGTGTACCCATTGTGGGCACGTCGCCCGAGTCCATCGATATCGCCGAAGACCGCGAGCGTTTCCAGAAGCTCCTGCAGCAGCTGCAGTTGCGTCAGCCGCCCAACCGCACCGCTCGTACCGAACCCGAGGCGCTCGCACTCGCGGCCGAGATCGGATACCCCCTGGTTGTGCGGCCCAGTTATGTGCTGGGCGGGCGGGCGATGGAGATCGTGCACGAGCAGCGGGATCTTGAGCGCTACATGCGCGAGGCGGTCAAGGTTTCGGAAGACAGCCCGGTGCTGCTGGACCGCTTCCTCAATGATGCGATCGAAGTCGACGTCGACTGCCTGTCTGATGGCGCCGAGGTGTTTATCGGTGGCGTGATGGAGCATATCGAGCAGGCGGGCGTTCACTCTGGCGACTCCGCATGTTCCTTGCCGCCCTATTCGCTGTCGCCCGCGCTGGTCGCCGAACTCAAGCGACAGACTGCAGTCATGGCGCGCGCGCTCGGCGTGTGCGGACTCATGAATGTGCAGTTCGCCATTCAGCGTGGCGATGGATCAGGCGACGGGACGGTGTTTGTGCTTGAGGTCAATCCGCGCGCTTCACGCACGGTGCCTTACGTCTCCAAGGCCACCGGCATGCAGCTTGCCAAGATTGCTGCGCGCTGCATGGTGGGGCGCAGCCTCGCGGCCCAGGATGTGCGCGATGAAGTGACCCCGAGCTATTACGCTGTGAAGGAAGCTGTATTCCCGTTTGTGAAGTTCCCCGGCGTCGACACCATCCTTGGTCCGGAGATGAAATCCACAGGCGAAGTGATGGGAGTGGGGCACACCTTCGGCGAAGCGTTCGTCAAATCCCAACTGGGTGCGGGTGTAAAGCTTCCTGACAGCGGAACCGCTTTTGTGTCGGTACGCGGTTCCGACAAGCCGCGCGCGGTGGAGGTGGCGCGCGGTCTGCACGAATTGGGGTTCTCGCTGGTGGCGACCCGCGGCACCGCGGCGGCGATTGCGGCGGCGGGCATTCCTGTGTCCGCGGTGAACAAGGTGCAGGAAGGCCGGCCTCATGTGGTCGACATGTTGAAAAACGGCGAGATTGCGCTGGTCATCAATACGGTGGAGGAAAAGCGTGGAGCGATCGCCGATTCACGGTCGATCCGAACCACTGCGCTTGCACAGCGTGTGAGCTACTACACCACCATTGCCGGCGCCAGTGCGGCAGTCGAGGGCATGCGCCATCTGCACGATCTCGACGTCTACAGCCTGCAGTCGCTCCACGCGGCGCTGGCGAATTAGTTGCACCCGCGCCGCGATGGCGCGGGCAGAGTGAGATACAGTTACAACCGAACACGGACCGCGCGTTGCTCGCCCGGTCCGTGATGTTTTCTGCGAAGGTGTTTCCATGCCCACGATTCCACTGACTGTACGCGGCGCTGAACTGCTGCGAGACGAACTACAACGACTCAAGCATATTGAGCGGCCTGCCGTCATCACGGCAATTGCCGAGGCGCGTGCCCAGGGCGACCTGTCCGAGAACGCCGAATACGATGCGGCGCGCGAACGTCAGGCGTTTGTTGAAGGACGGATTGCGGAAGTCGAATCCAAGCTCTCGAACGCCCAGATCATCGATCCGCGCCTGGTCGACGCCGACGGCCGCGTGGTGTTCGGCGCCACGGTTGATCTGGAAGATGTCGAGTC
>RFXC01000260.1 GCA_009921765.1 Betaproteobacteria bacterium
GGCGGCGCAATCCAGCTGGCGGGCGCCAACCGGTTCGGCGGCAATGTCACCGCCACCGCAGGCGGCGCGCTCACGGTGCGCGACGGCGATGCGATGTCCGGCAGCTTCACCTCGGTGGGTGACATGCGGCTCGAAGCGGCGGGCAACCTCACGCTTGCCGGTTCGGTCGGTGGCGCGGGCAGCGATCTCACGCTGATCGCGCTCGCTGGCGGCACGGTCACGCTCGGCTCCATCGGATCGGTACCGGGCGACCTCACGGTGTATGCCTCGGGCGCCATCACCCAGACCGGCGCGCTGTCCGTTGCGGGTGAAACCCGGATCGAAGGTCAGCAGCTGAGCTTTACCGGCACCGGCAGCACTGCGTTGTCGCAGGCCGCACTCCCCATCCAGATCAGTACGGCCGAGGGCCGGTGGGTCGCGGTAGCGGACCGTACGGCGATTGCGGTGTCGGGCACCGCGTCGGCGCTGGCGGGTGCCACCGTGGAGCGCGTGGTGCTTGCGCAAGCGGGCAGCGGTTCGGCCAATGCGGTGGTTCAGGCAGCGGGCGATATCGCAGTGAACAGCGCGGCGGGCCGTTGGGTTGCAGCCGCGAGCCGCAGCGCGGTGGATCTGTCGGGCACCGCTTCGACGGCCGCCGGCAGCACCCTGACGCTCACCTTTACCGATGCGGCAGGCAAGACCGTGCAGCGGACGGCCACGGTCAGCAATGGCGCGTGGACGCTGTCGGGCATCAACCTGTTCACGTTGGCCGACAGCGGTCCGGTACGGTTGACGATCACCGGCGCCGGCGCCACCCGGTTCGAGCAGGCCGCGTTCCTGAATGTGGGGACGCCCGCGCCCGAGTCCGCCACCGACACGGTGTTCCCGCAGATCACGCGGGTCGACGGTCCAGCAGCGGGTGTCTATGCCGCGGGTCGCACGATGATGTTTGCGGTTCGTTTCAGTGAAACCGTCAATGTCGATACGGCGGCGGGTTCGCCAACGCTTGAGCTCGCACTCAACACGCCAGCCGGCAACCAGACCGGGCGCGCGGAATACATGCCTGCGCTGTCGTCGGCCGCAACCAAGGTGTTCCGCTACACGGTGCCGGTCGGCACGACGGTCAACGCGGCCCAGCCAGGCGCGCTCGTTCTGAACAGTGCCGCGTTGAGCGACGTGGCGGGCAACCGGATCGGCGCGCTGACCGTGCGCTTTACCGACGCGTTGGGCGCCTCGGTTGTGCGCAACGCCTCGGTTGCCAACGGTAGCTGGTCGCTCTCGGGCGTCGATCTCTCCAGCCTGACGGGTCGCGGATCGGTCCGCATCACGGTTGCGAGCGCAAGCGGTGCGCTGCTTGAACGCGATGCCTTCATCAATGTGGGTGAGGCGCCTGCTGCAACCGGCATCGATCGCACGGTGCCCAGCATCGTCCGGATCGATGTGCCAGCCGAAGGACGCTATGAGGCGGGTCGCGAGATGGTCTTCAAGCTCGCGATGAGCGAGGCGGCCGATATCGACACGACCAGCGGGTCGCCGACCCTGGATCTCGCGCTCCAGACCGATGCCGGTGCGCGAAGCGCAAGCGCAACCTTTGATGCGTCGGCCTCCACACCGACCACCAAGGTGTTCCGTTACGTCGTGCCAGCGGGTGAGGCGGTGGTGTCGGCTTCGGTGAGCCGGCTGCAGCTCAACCGTGCAGCGGTTGCCGACGGAGCTCAGAACCGCCTGGGTGTCGAGACCTCGATTACGCTCGATGACGCAGCCAACGTCTTTGGCGGCAGTGTGTATGCGAGCGGCGGCGTGATTGTGCTGCGCGACAGCACCGCGCTGCAGGCGGTGCTGGCTGCAAGCGCCGATGCGGTGTTGCGCGCGGGGGGTGCGATCACGGTGAGTGCAACGGTAAGCGGCAGCGGCAGCGACCTGTCGCTCGTTCCGGCCTCTGGCGGCACCGTGAGCTTCGGCCGCACGGCTGTGAGCGGTGACCTCACGGTGAGTACCGACGGCGCTGCCATCAGCCAGACCGGCTGGCTCGCGGTCGGGGGCCTCGCCCAGATCAGCGCGGCCGGCCAGTCGGTGACGCTTGCCAATCCCGATAATGATTTCGGCGGGCGGACGGTGGTGACCGGTGGCACGGTGAGCGTGGCCGACATCAACGCCTTGACGCTCGAGGCGCGCGCAAGCGGCAACCTCACGGTTCGTTCGGGCGGTGAACTCGCAATCGACCCGACGGTCTCGGGCAGTCTTGAGATCACCGCAATCGGCGGAAGCGTGCGGTTTGCGCGCACGCTTGATCTGTCGGCGGGTGCAACGCTGCGGATCGATGGTGCGGACGCGGTACGGTTCGACGCCGGCATCGGCCTCACCGGCCCTGCCTATGCCGATCCGGTTCGAATCACATCATCGCGCGCAGGCGGCAGCGTGGTGAGCTTTGCGGCAGGCCTGCTTGCAGGCGACAGCAACAGCTTCGAACTCGCGGGCGTTGGCCGCTTCGCGCCGCAGGTCCGGCTCGACAATGGCCGTCTGGTGCTCGATGACCTGGCGGTCCAGGGCATGGCCGGTGCGGCGCTTGCGCTGCGCCCGGTAAACGGTCGCAGCGTCGCGCTGCTCGAGGTTGCAGACCTCGACATTGCGAGTTCGGGCGGCATGCAGCTTGATGGACAGATTCGGGCGGCCACGCTGCTCGCGCGCTCAACTGCGGGTGCAATCTCGCAAGGCGCGGGTGCTTCGCTTCGAATCGACGGGTCCACCCGCCTCGAGGCAAGCGGCAACATTTCCGTGCTGTCTGCAGACAACCGGTTTGCCGATACGGTCCGGTTGAGTGGTGCGGCCGTGGCGCTTCGCGACGGCAACGACCTCGATGTGGTGCTGAGCGCAAGCGGTGACTCGGTGCTGGCCTCGGCCGGCGCGCTGTCGGTGGTGGCAACGGTCACCGGAGCGGGCAACGATCTGCAACTCGAGTCGGCGGGCGCCATCACGCTGGGCGAACTGGCGGTCGGCGGCGCGTTGTCGACGAGCGGCAACGGAGCGCTGACCCAAACTGCGGCGCTTCGCGTGACGGGCCCGCTCTCGGTCTCTGCGGGCAGTGGCGCGGTGACGCTCGAGCACACGGGCAACCAGTTCGATGGCGCGGTCGCTGTTGTCAGCAGTGGCGCGGTCGCGGTTCGCGACACCAATGCGCTGTCGCTCGCAGTGACCGGCAGCGCGAACGTGCGTGCGGCCTCCGGCGGCGACCTTGCGGTTACCTCGGCAGGCGCGCAGGCGCTGGTTCTTGCTGTGAGCAGCCCGGGTGATGTGACGATCCAGAGTGCAGGGGCGCTCGATCTCACCGCGCCTCTGGCGGCCGCCAGCAGCGATCTGACGGTCACCGCCGGTGGCACGCTCAAGCTCGTATCGCTTCAGGTGGGTGGCGGCGTGTCGCTCACCGCGGCGGGCGCGATCAGCCAGGGCGAAACCGCGATCACCGTTGGTGGTGCGGCCGACATCCGGTCGAACGCCGGCGCGGTGACGCTCGCGCGGATCGGCAACGTGTTCGGTGGAACCGTGAAGCTGGCAGGAACCTCGGCACAGCTGCGCGACACCGGGCCGCTTGGCATCGAGCTCAACCTGCAGGGCGATACGGTCATCGAGGCAACCGGTGACATCAGCCTGAGCGGTTCGGTCACCGGACCAGGCAGCGACCTGCGGGTGGTGCCGGGTGCGGGCGCGAAACTCACGCTGGGTGCGACCACCGTCGGCGGAGCGCTGGATGCCAGCAGCCAGGGCGCGTTTGCGGCGGGCGTACTGAACGTGACGGGCGACGCCCGGATCGTGAGCGCGGGCGCGGTGACGCAAACCGGCGACTGGACGATCGCGGGCGCGACCACACTGACCGCAACCGGCCAGGCGGTCACGCTTGGCCGCGCCGGCAATGACTTCGGTGGCGCGGTGAGCATCGCTTCGGGCGTGCTGCAGATTCGCGATCGCAGTGCGCTCGATCTGTCGGTCGCGGCAAGCGGCGCTGTGACCGCGCGCGCAGGCGGCATCCTGAGTTTGAGCGGCACGATCACAGGCGAGGGCAATGGCCTGACGGCCGATGTTGCAGGCGCCGTCCTGGGCGCGTTGACGGTGCCGGGCAATGTCTCGCTCGCCAGCACCGGCGCGATATCGCAGTCTGGCGCGCTGGTGGTGGGCGGTACGACCACAGTCAGTGCTGCCGGCCAGAACGTGGCGCTGTCGTCTGCGAACAACCAGTTCACGGGCAATGTGAACGTGACGGGCGCCGCGGTCACCGTGATCGATTCCGATACCGGGCTTGCGATCGGGTTCGACGCCAGTGCCGCGGTTCGACTTGAGAGCGCTGGCGCGCTGCGTGTGCTTCGTGGTGTCGGCACCGGTGCCGGCAGTGTCACGAGCTTGAAGAGTGCCGGCGCCACCGTACTTGACTCGCTTGAACTCGCGGGCGGCGTGGCCTTGAGCGCGGGTGGTGCGGTCACCCAGGGCGGTGCCCTGTTGGTGGGTGCGGCATCCACCATCGATGCGGGCACGCATGCCATCACGCTGGAAGCCGATGCCAACCGCTTTGTCGGAACGCTGGGCGTGAGCGGCAAAACGGTCGCGCTGCGGAGCGCCGGCGCGCTTACGCTTGCGCTTGCGGCGAGCGACGATGTCACGGTCACCAGCGCCGGTACGCTCACGGTGTCGGGCGCGGTGAGCGGCTCGGGCAGCGACCTGACCCTCACAGGCAAGGGCAGCGAGGGTGTGCAGCTGGGCTCGCTCGCGGTGGGCGGGGCACTGTCGCTGAATGCAGCGGGCCCCATCACGCAGGCAGCTGGCAGTGCGATCAAGGTGGGCGCCAATGCTGTCGTTGATGCTGGCGATGCGGCGGTCACGCTCACGGCTGCGGGCAACGATCTGGCGGGCGAACTGAGCGTTGCCGGTGGACGCATTTCGGTTGGTTCTGACAAATCGCTCACCGTCGAGATCGATTCCACCAGCGATGCCCGGGTTCAGGCAGGTGTTGGCCTCACGGTCAAGCGTGCGTCCGTGCAGGGCGAGGCGAGTGATCTGCGGCTTGAGTCGCTGGGCGCAATCTCGCTGGGCGAGATCGTGGTGGGCGATGGGCTTTCGATCAGCGCGGGCGGCGCGGTCACGCAAACCGCGGCGCTGCGGGTTGCCGGTGCAAGCGACATCATTGCCACCGGACAAACCGTGACGCTCGCCAACGAAGCCAACGACTTTGGCGGTTTGACCAAGCTCCAGGCCAAGCAGGCCTCGGTACGTGACAGCAACGACCTGCGGATCGAACTGACCGCCCAGGCCGACTCCAGCGTCAACGCGGCTGGCGCGCTGAACCTGGCCGGGTCGCTTACTGGCGCAGGCACCAACCTGACAGCGAAGTCCTCTGCGCTGTTGTCGGTCGAGGGTCTGGCGGTGGCGGGCGCCCTCAAGCTTGAGGGC
>RFXC01000027.1 GCA_009921765.1 Betaproteobacteria bacterium
GTGTTGCCGCTCACCACCGGCGCCGGGAAACGGCAGTTGACGATGCTGCCTTCCGGCGCGGTGATGTGGACGGGGCGATAGCAACCCTGGTTGATTGGGATCGACGCATCGGTAATCGCCTTCACCGTGAACCAGGTGCTGTTGCAGGTGACCGCGAACGGACAGTTGATGCCGCCCGGGCTCTGGTCACCGCTTCCGGCGTAGTCGAAATGCATTTCGTCGCCCGCGACCGTGACCCGCACCTTGATGCGCACCGGGTCGGCTGGCCAATTCTTGGCGTAGACGCCTTCGACCCAATCTTCCGCTTCGTACACCCCGTCAGGGATCTCGCGGATCGCCGCGCGCATCAGTGCTTCGGAGTGGTCGAGCGAACGCTTCATCGCATCGGCAAGCGCCTGCGCGCCGTATTTCTCGCAGAGCGAACGGATGCGCTGGTCACCCACAAAAGTACCGGCATATTGCGCCTGAATATCGAGCAGACGCCCCTCGGGGTCGCGGGTGTTCTGCACAATCAGCGTCTTGACGTCGTCGACGATCTCATCGTTGCGGAACAGCCTGACCGGCGGAATGCGCACCCCCTCGCCAAATACATCCCAGGTATCGAGCATGTAGCTGCCCGGGGTCTGGCCGCCAATGTCGCTCCAGTGTCCACGCGTCATCACGAAGGCTACGATCTCGTCGCCGAAGAACACCGGCCGTGTGAGCTGCACATCGGGCTGATGGTTGCCCCCACCCAGGTACACATCGTTGCTGATGATCACATCACCAGGCTGCAGACGGTCGCGGCCGATCGCCTCGACCGAGCGGCGGGTGGAGATGACGGCAGAGCCGAGCATGGTGGGAATATCGTTACCCTGTGCAACCAGCTGCATCTGCGCATCGAACACCGCAGCCGAGGCGTCGGCACCCAGATGCATGATGGGGCTGGCTGCCGTGCGCATCATGGCAACCTTCATTTCGCGCGCGATGGAGTAGAGCGAATTACGCAGAATCTCGTAGACGATGGTTTCCATGGTTCGCTTTCGCCTCAGAGATGGATGTGAAGATAGCCGGCGGCGTCGACCTGCGCATACTGCCCGGCCTTGAAGACGATCGAGCTGCTTGCCTCCTCGATGATGGCAGGTCCGTCGATCCGCTCGCCCTCGGTCAGCCAACTGCGCTGGAGCACCCGCAACACCTGCGGCTGACCGTCGATCATCACCGGGCGCTCGCGGGGCACACCACGCGCCTCGGAGCGCGAGCGCACCGCGCCGCGCCATCCGGAGGCGACACTCGCCTGTAAGCGCAGGTTGGTGAGAATCACCGGCTGATCGGGCTTGATGAAGTTCCACATGCGTTTATGGTTCTGCTCGAAGCCGGTTCGCAATTCGGCTCGAAAGGCCGACGGATCGGCGCTTGCCCGCGCAATCAGCGACGCATCGATATCCACCGCAATCGAGGCGGGCTGACCGGCGTAGCGGCAATCGGCGCGCCATCGCGCCTCGACACCCAGAGCGGCTACCGTACCCCCGAAAGTATCCGACGCCTCCCGCTGCAACTCGCGCGCCAGTTGCTCGATACGCTCGCCCGCGAGGCTGCCGAGATCGGCCTCCACGGCGCGCTGGCTGTCGTGCAGCCGGTCTGCCATCACCATGCCCAGGGCACTGAACAGGCCCGGCAGCGGCGGCACGATCACCCGCCGGATGTCGAGCTCCTCGGCCAGATCCACCGCGTGCACCGGACCCGCGCCGCCATAACAGAGGTAGGCAAATTCGCGCGGATCAAAGCCACGCTCGACCGTCATGAGCCGCATCGCCTGCGCCATCAGCGAATTCGATACCGCTCGCACAATCCGCGCGGCCTCGAGCGTACTGACCCCGAGCGGCTTCGCAAGATGAGTCTCGATCGCGCGTTCAGCCGCCGCCCGATCGAGTCTGAACTCGCCGCCCAGGAAAGAATCGGGATCCACATAGCCCAGTACCAGATTGCAGTCGGTGACGGTTGGCCGCTCGCCACCCCGGCCATAGCAGGCAGGCCCCGGATCGGCACCGGCGCTCTGTGGACCGATCCGCACACCGCCGCCCGCATCGATCCAGGCGATCGAACCGCCGCCCGCCCCGATCGAATCGATATCGATCGTGGGTGAGCGGACCGCATAGGTGTGCACCATCGCCTCGGTTCGAAGCTCCGGTCGACCATCTCTCACCAGAGACACATCGAAGGTGGTCCCCCCCATGTCGCCCAGCAACAGTCCCCGGATGCCGAGGTGGTCGCTGCCTCGCACCGCTGCGCTGACCCCGCCCGCGGGCCCGGATTCGAGGAGAACGATCGGCTTCCTTGCGACCACGTCGCCGCTCGCCAGTCCGCCATTTGACTGCATGAAGAGGAGCTCGCCACCAAACCCGTCGGCCTTGAGCTGCGAGCCAAAGCGCTCGATGTAGCGGGCACAGACTGGTCCCAGCATGGCGTTGATGACGGTGGAGCTTGCCCGCTCGTACTCCTGCATCTCGGGGTTGACCTCGTGAGAGGCGGTGACGAAGCGATCCGGCAGAAGCCGGCGTACGGCCTCGAGCGCGCGCTGCTCATGAGCGGGGTTGGCATAGGCATGCAGAAAGACGATCGCAACCGCCTCGATGTCGGATGCATCAATCTGCTTTGCGACTTGCGTCAGTTGCTCGCGATCAAGCGCGGTCTCGATCGATCCGTCATGGCGGGTGCGTTCGCTGACCTCGAAACGCCAGCGCCGCGGCACCAGCGGGCGCGGATTCCTGAACTGCAGGTCGTAGAGGTCGGCGCGGTCATGGCGCGAGAGCCTGCGCAGTTCGAGAATGTCGCGAAAGCCGGTGGTGGTGATGAGGGCGGTCGGCGCCCCCTTCCCCTCCACGATCATGTTGGTGGCCATGGTGGTGCCGTGGCCAATGAAACCGACCTGCGCCGGGGAGGTGCCACTCAGTTCGAGAATCCGGCGAAAGCCGTTCATGGCGCCCATCACGCGATCTGCGGGCGTGGTGGACACCTTGGTAGACCAGACCTGGCCCGATGCATCATCGACCATCACCACATCGGTGAAGGTGCCACCCACATCAATCCCGATTCGTCGCATGTTGAAACGTTTCCAAATTTTCAGAAAAATCCGGGGAGACGGCGCAGTGACTGCAATCGCCGATCCCCCCTTGAGCGCCGCAGATTGTTCAGCCGGACGCTCAGGAAGTCAATCCCGTCCAGTTCGCCACCGGCGCACACGAACCGCGAATGACCAGTTCGGCGCGGACGGTGAGCGACTGTCGCGACACCGCCGGGTCGGCCAGACGCTGAACCAGGAAACGACCGGCGGCCCGACCCAGCACATCATGCGGCCAACAGACCGCGGTCACCCCTGGGCTCGAGAGTCGGGCAAGATCGCTGTCGGCACCCGCGATCACCGAGAGATCATCGGGCACGCCGAGCCCCGCCTCCCGGGCCGCCAGCATGACGCCAGGCAGCAGCGATGAGCCCCCGGCGATGATGGCGGTGGGTCGTTCCTTGAGTGCAAGCAGGGCCCGGGTCTGTTCATAGCCCGCCTCGGGGCTGAACGAGGTCATGCGCACCCACCGGTCCTTGACCTTGAGCCCGGCATGCAGCATGCCGGCCCGATACCCCGCCAGACGATCGCGGGCCGGATGCAGGCCCGCCTCCCCGGACAGCATCGCAATTCGGTGGTGCCCCAACTCGGAGAGGTAGGCCACGGCGGTTGCAACGCCCTGGGCGTGCTCGACGCCCACCGAATCGAATTCTGCGGGTGCGCGGCGATCGATCAGCACAATCGGAAATCCAGCCCCGCGCATCGCCGACAGCAGCGTGCGCGAACGCTCGGACGACGAAGCAATGACCAGTCCGTCGATCCGCCGCTGCCGCAGGCCTTTCAGAAGCGAGATCTCGCGCGCCACCTCGTGACCACTGGAGGCCACCATCGTGGAAAACCCGTGCGGCTCGACCTCTCGCTGCATGGCATCGACGAACAGGCTGAGCGTGGGCACGGTGAAATCGCGCATGACGCAGGCAAGCGTCATGGACCGGCGGTTGCGCATGCTCTGCGCAACCATGTCGGGTACGTAACCCAGCGCAGCAATCGCCTCAAGCACCCGCGCTCGCCGGTCGGCACTCACAGACGGGTGGGCGTTGATCACCCGCGACACGGTGCCGATGGCCACCCCCGCCCGATTGGCCACTTCACGGATCGAGATGGCGCCTCGCATGGAGCTTTGCGGGGACTGACGGGCGTCGCTGATCAGACGGGCGGCACGGCGCGACGGCGCGCAATCTCCGCCTGCGCAAGAGCGGGAAGCGCCGAACGCTGGATCTTTGCAGTGCTGGTGCGCGGCAGCGCCGGCACCGGGCAGACAAACCGCGGCACCTTGTAGTCGGCGAGCGCACCGCGGCAATGCGCCCGGAGGTCATCGATGGTGAAGCGTTGGCCATCCAGCAGCTCGACAAACGCGAACCCCACTTCGCCCAGCCGTTCATCCGGTATGCCGACCACGGCAGCGATGCGAACCGCCGGGTGCCGCGCAAGATGCTGTTCGATCTCCACCGGATAGACGTTGGAGCCACCGGTCTTGAACATTTCCTTCAGGCGCCCGGTGATCGAAAGATAGCCACGCTGATCGAGCGTGCCCAGGTCGCCTGTGCGAAGCCAGCCCTCGGGCGTGATGGTCTCGCGCGTGGCCTCGGGGTTGCGGTAGTAGCCCATCATCACGGTTTCACCGCGGCACTGCACCTCTCCCACCTCACCCGGCGCGAGCTCGGCGCCCGTGGCAGGGTCAGCGATCCGAACCTCGCTCGGGCCCAGGATGGGCGCAAGGTTCATGCAGCAGACCTCGATCGGATCATCAGGCAGATTGAAGGTGGTGGAGATGGTGTTCTCGGTCATGCCGTAGGTAGACATGAGCTGCTCGAGCCCCAGCGCCTTCATGAACTGCCCAAAGGTGGACTGCATTACCGGTGCCCCGCCTATCCATGCGCATTTGAGTGCAGGCAGCTGCCGTCCCTGCATTGCCGGATGGTTGGCCAGATCGACGAAGTGGGTGGGAATGCCGCCAAAGCAGCTGATCCGCTCACGCTCGAGCAATTCGATTGCGGCGGCGGTGTCCCACTGCGGCATGGCCACGTAGCAACCACCCAGCGTGAGCGCAGGCACGAACGACATGTAGAGACCCGCAACGTGGTAGAGCGGCAAGTGGCCCAGCGCCCGGCCACCCGCCTCCAGGCCCAGGCGGAGCCCAACCCGGGTGGCCTGCCGGATCACATGGTGGTTGTGCATGGCGCCCTTGGGCTTGCCCGTGGTGCCCGAGGTGTAGACGATGATGAGGGGATCGTCGGGCGTGACCGCGCGCTCGGCATAGGCGAGCGGGCGCACCGGCTGGGGCCGACCAGCATGGTGAGCGAGGTTGCCGTGAGCGGTGCCTGCCGAGCAGAGCGACTCGAACGAGAGCGCACAGGCGGGCGCATCGGCGCCCACCGCAATCAGTCGAGCGAGCCTGGGCAACTCGGTGGCCGACAACTCGGCCGACGAGCAATTTGCAAGAGACGGGGCCGCCTCGCAAAGCATCGCCCAGTAGTCGTTACCCCACATGCGACGGGTCATCACCAGGGCGCGCGAGTCGGATTGCGCGAGGATGTAGCCCGCTTCGGAGGCGGTATAGCGCGTATTGATTGGCACCACCACTGCACCGATTCGCGCACAGGCGAGGAACGTGATTGCCCATTCACGCGAGTTGGTGAGCCACACCGCCACATGATCGCCACGCGACAGACCCAGCCCAAGCAGGCTCTCCGCCAGTTGATCGACATCGGCGTCGACCTCGGCGAACGTCGACACCTGATCCTGACACTTGATGAACTCGAGCGCGCCAAACCGCTCGGCCGACCGCCGGAGCGCCGCGCCCACCGTGAGCCCGTGAAGCGGTGCGACCGCCCGCTCAAGTTGTTCGTCGTTGCGCTTCAAACCGAGTATCCCCCGTCGACCGCAAGGTGCTGGCCGGTGACATAACCCGCCTGACGCGAGGCGAGAAACACCGCGACATCCGCGATCTCATCCAGCGAGCCGAAGCGGCGGAGCGCCGTGTTTCGTTTCATCGCTTCGACAAACTCCGGGGTCACGCGCTCGCGAAGCCGGTCAAACAGCCCCCCATCCACAATGCCGGGCGCCACGGAATTGGCGCGAATGCCAAAGCGCCCTTCCTCGCGCGCGATGCCGCGGATGACCGCCTCGATCCCCGCCTTGGGGACCGTGGAGAGGATATCGAGTGGTGGGTGCCGGTCCAGACCCGCAGTGGTGATGGCAACGAACGAAGCCCCGCCTGCCTGTCGCATGAGCGGCAGGCACGCTTTGGTAACACTGAAAAAACCGTGCAGATCGCCGTCAATCGTCTGGCGCCACTCTGCGGGATCGATGTTGGCCACATAGGTCATGGAGATGTCGGCGCCCACCGCGTAGACCACCGTATGAAGCGCGCCGAGTCGCTCTGCCACAGGACGGAGCGCCGCCTCGACCGTGCCCGGATCATCGAGGGGAAGATGGAGCGACTCGGCAGCGCCGCCCGCCTCGCGAATGCTGCCTGCACAGGCCTCCGCTGCCACGCGCCCTCGCCGATAGGTGAGCACAACCGTGCAGCCAGCGGCGGCCAGCCGGCGCGCGATAGCCTGGCCGATTCCGCCGCTTGCCCCCACCACCAGGGCCATGCCAGCCGGAAAATCGTGGCCGATCGATGAAGCCTTCACGCTGCTGTCTCCGGGGAAATTTCGCTCAGGCGCACACCAGTCACGGTGTGCACGGGCACGTTTCGGTTTCTTTGTTGCATTTGATGCTAGCACGTGTGATTCTCTGCCCGCTTCATTGAGGAGACTGCATGAAACTGCCCATTCGGCGATCGCTCATCGGCACGCTTGCGTCGGCGCTGCTGCTTGCTTCGACTGCGGCCTCGGCGCAGGACTATCCCAACCGCCCGGTCCGGATGGTGACGCCCATCGCAGCCGGAGGCATGACCGACGTGGTGTCGCGTGTGGTGGGCGCGCGGCTCGCCGAGCGCCTGGGTCAGCCCGTGGTGATCGAGAATCGCGCAGGCGCGGGCGGCAGCATCGGGGCCGAGGTGGTGGCCCGTGCCGCGCCCGACGGCTACACGCTGCTCTTTGCCTACCCGGGTCCGATCGTGGTGAACCCCTCACTCCTCAAATCGATCAGCTACGACCCTGAACGCGACCTCGCCGCGGTAAGCCTGCTGGGCACCTATCCCATGGTGCTGGCGGTGCATCCTTCGGTGCCCGCAAAAACCGTGGCCGAACTGGTCGAGCATGCCAGGAAGCACCCGGGACAGCTCACCTACGGGTCGGCCGGAAACGCCAGCACGTCTCACCTCGCCATGGAGCTCATGCGGCGCGAAGCGGGCATCGAGATGACTCACGTGCCTTACAAGGGTGCTGCGCCCGCAATGACCGACCTGATCGCCGGCCGCATTCAGCTGGTCTTTGACTCGGTGCAACTCGTGATGCCACAGCATCAGGCGGGACGGCTGCGCGCGCTCGCGGTGAGCAGCCGCGATCGCTCGCCCACCGTCGATCTGCCCGGCATGGCCGATGCGGGTCTGCGAAGCGTAGACGTCAGCGGCTGGTTTGCGATCTTCGTGCCGGCAGGCACGCCGCGACCGATCATCGATCGCCTGTCGCGTGAGCTCACCGCCATTGTGCGAGACCCGGCCATGGTGAGCGACCTGCTGGGCCGCGGCATTGCTGCGGTGGGTACGGCCCCCGAGGCGCTCGCCACGCAGGTGAGCGACGAACGAAAGACCTGGCAGCGCGTGATCACGCAGGCCGGTATTCGTGCCGACTGAGACTCGTGCCGACTGAGACACCTCATGATCCCTACCCGAAAACTCTGGCTCCAGAGCAGTTCTTCCGATTCCGACGCTGCGATCTGGAGCGTGTATCAGCAGTCTGCGCGTCGCCACGCACGGGCACTGCTCGGCCCCCAGTTCGACTTCGAGTTTCACGGCGTGAGCCGCACCTTCCCGGGGGTTGATCAGTCGGACAGCGCCTTTCACCTCGCCAGCCGCGAAGTCGTCCGCAACGCGATCCTCGCCGAGCAACAGGGCTACGCCGCGTTTGTGAATGTCAGCACCAACGAAACCGGCCATCTCGAAATTCGTGAGCTGACCGATTTGCCTGCGGTATTCATCACCGAGGCAGCCGTGCATCTTGCGTCGCAGATCGGGGGGCGCTTTGCCTTTCTCACCCACAACCGCGGCGCCCGGTTGCGGATGGAAGCCTTCACGCGCGAATATGGTCTGGGTGAACAGGTGGTCGAAGGCGCGTCCATGGCGCTCACCTATCACGACTTCAGCGCGATGTACGCCAACCCGGCGCCGGCGCTGGAGGCATTCAGAGGCGAGGCCCGCAAAGCGATCGCGCGCGGCGCCAAGGTACTGATCCCCGCGGGGGGGCCACTCAACATGTTCTTCGTCGAGAATGGCCTGCGCGCGGTGGATGGGGTGCCGTTGCTGGACATCCTGGGGGTGGCGCTCAAGATGGCCGAGGCGCAGATCGCGCTCCGCGACCATGGGATGCTGTTTCGCACGCCCACCGCCTATCCGGACAGCTGGCGGACCACCCTCCGCGAGATGTTCCTCGCAACCTGACTTTCGCGCGGGGCGCCTGCCCCGCCTGCCTTTCGCCTCGCGCAGAACTACTCGGCCTTCAGTCCGGCCTTCCTCGCCACCTCGCGCCAGCGGGCGTTTTCGCTTTGAATCATTGCCCGGGCCTCCTCGATGCTCGAGGTCATCGGTCGCACGCCAACGCCCACCAGCTTCTGCGAGATGTCGGCGCGATTGACGGTCGCGACCAGCGCACTGTTCAGCCGGTTGAGCACGGCTGCCGGCGTGGCTGCGGGCGCCACCAGAATATGCCAGCCGCGGATCACCACATCGACCCCCATCTCACGCAGGGTCGGAATGTCGGGCGCAGTGGGATCGCGCTCGGCGGTGGTGATGGCAAGGATCTTGACCCGACCGCTCGCCGCCTGTGGACGCGCCACCGACAGCGTCGCCATGAAGGCCTGCACCTCGCCTGTGGCAACTGCCATGATGGCCGGCGCCGCCCCCTTGAATGGGATGTGCTCCATCCGGATACCGGTCGCCTGCTTGAACTGTTCGAAAGCGATCTGTCCGATGCTGCCGGTTCCCCACGACGAGAAATTCAGCTTGCCGTCATTCGCCCGCGCATAGGCCACGAAGTCGGCCACCGTCTTGACCGGAAGTTGCGGATTGACAGTGAGCGTGAAGGGAAAATCGTCCATCAGACCGATCGCTGCAAAGTCCTTGAGCGGATCGTAGGGTACGGTCTTCATGAGAAACGGATTGAGCGCCATGGTTTCGGCCGTGGCAATGAAGAGCGTGTAGCCATCGGCAGCCGAGCGGGCCACCGCCTCCGCACCGATCACACCATTGGCGCCCGCCTTGTTTTCCACCACCACGCTCTGACCCAGCGTGTCGGAAAGTCCGCCCGCGACAATGCGGGTGACGATGTCGACGTTGCCCCCAGCCGCAAACGGCACCACGATACGGAGCGGCCGGTCGGGAAAGGTTCCGGTTTGGGCGAGCGCTGCCGAACTGCCCAGGGCCAGCGCCAGCATGAGCATCACATACCGCTTCATCGATCGTCTCCTTGTCTGAACGCTGTTTCGCAGCGATTGTCGTTCGACACATCCTAGTGGAAAACGACTTGCCCGGTTGACTCGCACCACCCGGCCAATGAAACTTCGTGCCCCGGCCCACTTCGCTTCCTCTGAGGTCAACATGTCAGACGCCCGACCGATCCGACTCTGGTATCAGCTGCTTTCATCTGAAACACGACTGCGAAATTCCATCGCCGCCACCCAGGCGGCTGCCGATCGCGTGGCGGCCCCGGGCACCAAGGTCGAGGTCCGCGGCACCTCGCAGGGTGCGCTCGGCGACCAGTACCGCCTGTTCTGGCACTACGACGTTCGTGAAGTGGTCGACAACGGCCTGTCGGTTCGCGAACGCGGTGGTTACGACGCGTTCGTGATCGCCAATTCCCTGGATCCGGCGCTCACCGAACTGCGGGAAATCCTCGATATCCCGGTGGTGTCCTTCATGGAAGTGTGCTGCTACACCGCCTGCACCATGGGCGAGCGTTTTGCGCTCATCGCACCCAACGAACGATTCATCCCGCACTACGAGGATATTGTCCGCAGCTACGGCATTGAGCACCGGCTATCGAGCACCGAGGCGGTGCGCTTTGACAATATCGGACGGTTTGACGATGTATTCACCGACGACAAAGTCGGCGATGAACTCCTCGAACAAATGAAAGACGCCTGCGCCCGCGCCATCGCGCGCGGGGCCGAGGTGATCATTCCCGCAGGTCCTTCGGCCGCCTTCATGGTGAGGCGGCGGATTTTCGAGATCGATGGCGTACCCATCCTTGACGCGTACGGCCTCATCGTGAAAGCCGCCGAGGCGGCGGTCGCCATGCACCGCGCCACGGGCGTATGCGTGAGCCGCAAGCGCCGCTACCAGACACCGCCCCGCAACCTGATCCTGCAATGCGCTCAGGTTCGCGGCATTCCCGCGCTTCGGAACGGTTAAGCACCAGGACCCCCATCATGTCCCTCACACCTGCCTTGAACCGGTTCTCTCTTGAAGGACGAATCGCCATCGTGACCGGCGCAGCCCAGGGCATCGGACGCGCCATCGCGCTCGGACTCGCCGGCGCGGGTGCCAAGGTTGCCTGCGTGGATCTGAAAGCCGCCGGCTGCGAGGAAACCGCGGCACAGGTCCGGGCCCTGGGGAGCGATGCGATCGCAATCGCCGCCGATGTCTCGAGCGAAGCCGATACCGCCGCTGCCGTTGCTGCGGTCAGGGTCCGGTGGGGCGCGCTCCATGTGCTGGTGCACGGTGCGGCCGCGTCAGACGCAAGCGGCAGCGTGGTTGAGTACAGCCTCGACGACTGGAATCACGTGGTCGGCGTCAATTTCACAGGCGCCTTCCTGATGAGCAAGGCTGCGATTCCGCTGATTGCACAATCCGGCGGCGGGTCGGTCATCCTGATCGCCTCCCAGCTTGCCCGGGTGGGCAGCGCCCGCCGCGCCGTGTACTGCGCGATCAAGGGCGGCCTGATCAACCTTGCCCGGGCAATGGCTGTTGACCATGCAGGCGAACGTATTCGCGTGAACACCCTGTCGCCGGGGGCGATTGAAACCGACCGGATGCTGCTGCGATTTGGCACCATGGAGGCGGCCCGCGAGGCCCTGGGGCCGCTGCACCTCACCGGTACACTGGGACAGCCCGAAGACATCGCCTCGGCCGCCATCTATCTGGCAAGTGACGCGTCGAGCTTTGTCACGGGCACCGATCTGCTGGTCGACGGCGGCTATACCGCCCGCTGAAGGAATCAGGCATGCGTGTGTCCTACGACTTCACCGGTCATGTTGTGCTCATTGCCGGGGCTGGCTCGGGCCTGGGCCTGGCGATGGTTCACGCCTGCCTCGCGGCCGGCGCTCAGGTCGTGGCAAGCGACATCGCCACCGAGGCGCTGGCTGCGATCAATCATCCCAGGCTGGTCTGGTCATGCCTGGACATCACCGATTCCCGGGCGGTCACGGAGCATATCGAGGCGAGCGCCAGTCGTTTCGGCACCATTGACGCGGCCGTGCTCGCCAGTGGTATTCAGCGACGTGTGCTGGTTGAAGCGATGAGCGATGACGACTGGCTCGCACACATCAACGTGAACCTCAACGGCATTTTCTATCTGGTTCGCGCGCTGTTTCCCGTGATGAAGAAAAGACGCCGCGGCGCGATCATTGTGTTCACATCGGGGCTTGCCACCGCGGGCTGGCCGGGCGCCACCGCCTACGGCGCGTCGAAAGCGGGCCTCATCGCACTGGTCAAGTCGGCCGCGCAGGAACTCCGCCCCTATGGCGTACGCATCAATGCCGTGTCGCCGGGGATCATGCACACGCCGCTCTTTCACGACAGCGCCAACGCCGACGAAATCAGCATGTACGAGAAGGCGCTGGGCGTATCCGAGCCGGCTGACGTCACCCCCATGCTCATGCATCTGATCTCCGATGGCGCGGCCACCATCACCGGCAACGTGGTCGAGCGGCGCCTCATTCCCCAGGCCCATTCATGAGGTTTCTCAGCCCCCGCCTTGCCTCATTTGGCATTTGCCCCCTAGAATCCGCGCACCCTGGCTCCTGCCCCATGAAGGCCGCAACAACAATCATGGAGCCCATATTCGGCGAACAGGCTTTACGCTCCGAACGGAGGATGACCCCATGATGTGGGCCGCAGACAAGGCGGGCACTCGATGAATCCGCTGCTGCATGTGAACGCGCAGACCGGAGGACGCAGGCCATGAGCGCCGTTATCTTTTTTGAAAACCTGATGCAGGCGGTCATCGCCGGGCTTCTCATCGGCTCGGTCTACGGGCTGATGTGTGTCGGGCTGGGGCTGATCTTCGGTCTGATGCGAGTGATCAACTTTGCCCAGGGCGAGTTCCTCATGCTGGGCATGTACGGTGCTTTCTATGTATGCACCTGGTTCGGGCTCAGTTCGGCAGTGGGCCCGATCGTGGGCGCGGTGGTGGCTGGCGTGCTGCTGTACCTGCTCGGCATGGGGCTGCACAAGTCGCTGCTTACCAAAGCCACCGGCATCAAGGTCGCCGGTACCGAGGGCGAGGGCCACTATCCTCAACTCATTCTCACGCTGGGCATCTCGCTCGTGCTGGCCAACGGCGCGCTGATCATCTTTGGCAACACGCCGCTCTCCATCCGCACCCCCTACAGCGGCTCGGCCTGGGAACTGGGCCCGCTGGTGGGCGACGACATGCTGCTGTTTTTCAACAAGGCCCGGACGATTGCCCTGATGGTGTCGGTACTGGTTGCCATCGCGGTCTATCAGTTTGTCCACCGTACCCGCATCGGCAAGTCGCTTCGCGCTGCAGCCGACAATCCGGCCGCGGCCACCTACATGGGAATCGATGTCGAGCGTTCACACCGAATCTCATTCGGTATTGGCGCAGCCATCACCGGACTCGCGGGCGGGCTGATCGCAAGCTACTACCCGTTCCAGCCCTACATCGGGCTCGACTTTGTGGTGATCATGTACGCAGGCGTTGTGCTGGGTGGCCTGGGCAGCATGATCGGGGCCTTCTGGGGCGGGCTGGTCATCGGGCTCATTCAGCAGGTGTCCACGCTGTTTCTGCCGCTGCAATTGCAAAACGCCATGATTTTCCTGGTGTTCCTACTCATCATCCTGTTCAGGCCCCAGGGTCTGTTCGGCAAAAACGTTGAAAGGGTCTGATCGTGAAGCTCGATCAAGAACCCAAGTTGTTGCGCACCATCGCGATTGTCGCAGCGGTCTACCTGGCGTTTGCCTGGCTGATCGATGACAAGTACTACCAGCTGATCCTCACCATCGTGCCGATCTGGGCGATGATGGGCATCGCGTGGAACGTCTTCTCCGGCTACAGCGGTCTGGTGTCGTTCGGACACGCCGCGTTCTTCGGAATCGGCGCCTACACGGTCGCGCTGGCGATGATCGGATTCAATCTCTCGCCCTGGTTCGGCATTCCGCTGGGAACCGTGGCGGGTGTCATCGCCTCGGTGCTGGTGGGCTATCCCACCTTCAAGCTGCGCGGGGTGTACTTCTCGCTTGCCATGCTCGCCTACCCGCTCACGCTGCTCTACATTTTTGAGTGGCTGGGCTACCAGGAAGTCACCATGCAAATGGTGCGCGAGAACAGCTGGATGTACATGCAGTTCAAGAGTCAGTACACCTACATCGTTGTATCCACGGTGCTGGTGGCCATCGCCGTGTACATATCCGGGCGCATCCATGCCTCCCGTTTTGGCTTGTCGCTTACCGCCATCAAACAAAACGAGGCAGCGGCGGAAGGCGCGGGGGTTGATGCCGCAGCCTGGAAGCTGCGCGCCATCATGGTGTCAGGCGCAATCGCTGCTGCGGCGGGCGGCTACTACGCAGTGGTACTGATCGTGGTCACCCCGCCTTCGGTGTTCGGCATGATCGCATCTGCCCAGGCCATGATCATGGCCTTGTTCGGTGGTGTGGCCACCGTCTGGGGTCCGGTGATCGGTGCGGCGGTCCTGATTCCGCTCTCGGAAATTCTGCATGCCGAGCTTGGCAACCAGGTGCACGGCATTCACGGTGTGGTGTTCGGTCTGGCCATCATCGCCATGATCCTGTATGCGCCCGAGGGGCTGCTGCCTAGGCTGCGTGATGCCTGGCGGCGCCGCAACGGCGGCGGGGCCGACGACGCCGCTGACGCGCAGCGCCGCACGGTCGACCTTCCTGCCGCCGCGAGCGCCGAGCGCCCGCCCATCGGCGAACAGATTGTGCTCAAGGTGAGCGATCTGTCTCGGGCGTTCGGCGGACTGAAGGCCGTGTCCAACGTCAGCTTCGAGGTCCGCCAAGGCGAGGTGCTGGGCATCATCGGTCCCAACGGTGCGGGCAAAACTACGCTGTTCAACCTGCTCAATGGTTTCATTCGTGCCGATCAGGGCACGGTCAAGTTTGGACAGCATGAACTCATTGGACTCAAGCCAAACCAGGTTTGCCGATTGGGTGTAGGCCGCACTTTCCAGGTGGTTCGCCCCTTCCCTCGCATGACCGTGCTGCAGAACGTGGTGGTGGGCGCGTTCGCTGCCGAGCAGCACAATGACGACCGGGCGGTTGAGCTTGCCCGCCAGGCACTCGACCGGGTTGGCATGCTCGCGCATGAGCAGGTGCTTGCGGGCGGTTTGAACAGCCTGGAGCTTCGCCTGATGGAGCTTGCACGCGTGCTTGCGGGCCAGCCGCAGCTGCTTTTGCTGGATGAAACGCTCGCAGGATTGGGTAGCGAAGAGGTCGAGGTCATTCTCGCCGTAATCCGCCGCCTGGCCGACGAAGGCCAAACGATCGTCATCATCGAACACACCATGCAGGCGATGGTTCGTATCGCCGACCGCTTCCTGGTGCTCGACCACGGCCAGGTGCTGGCTGTCGGCAAGCCTGCTGAAGTCGTCCGCGACCCGGCCGTGATCGAGGCCTACCTCGGCAAGAAGTGGATGGACCATGCTAAGCATTGAGAATCTCAACGCCGCCTACGGTGGCCTCAAGGCCCTCACCGATGTCTCGGTGACGGTCGGCGAGGGCCAGTTTGTTGCGATCGTCGGCCCCAACGGCGCAGGCAAATCGACGCTGTTTAAATCCATCTCGGGCACAGTCACGCCGGTATCGGGGCGAATCACCTGGATGGGGCAAGACCTGTTGGCCATCCCGCCATCGCGCCGCCCGCTGTTGGGTATTGCGCACGTGCCCGAAGGCCGCCAGGTATTTAAAGAACTGTCGGTGCTCGAAAACCTCGAAATGGGGGCGCAGTCGGAGCGCGCGCGCGCCGATTGGGACAAAAACCTCGAGCAGATGTTCGGTCTGTTCCCTATTTTGAAGCAGCGCAGTGCACAGATGGCGGGCACGCTATCGGGCGGCGAGCAGCAAATGGTGGCGATTGCCCGCGGCATGATGTCCTCGCCTCGGCTCATCATGCTCGACGAGCCATCAATGGGCCTGGCGCCCAAGATCACCGATATGATCTTCGAGCGCATCGAAGAAATTCACTCGAGCACCGATGTGGCGATTCTTCTCGTCGAGCAGCGGGTGGCGGAGGCGCTCAGCTCGTGCAATTATGGCTACGTATTGCAAACCGGCCGGATCGCGCTCGAAGGTCCGCCGCAACAACTGATGGAAGACGAACACGTTCGCGCCATCTATCTGGGCATGTAGAGTCAAATCACTCACTTCAACAGGAGACTTGTGATGGTCAATCGTTCAAAACGCAAGATGCTGGCTGCGTCCTCTGCGGCTTTGGCCGCCGGTGCGGCGCCCGCCATCGCGCGCGCGCAAGCCAAGGAAGTCAAGATCGGCCTCATCGTTCCGCTCACCGGCCCCTGGGCCCGTAGCGGCGATCTCATGCGCAAGGGCGCCGAGATGGCGATCGAAGACATCAACGCACAAGGCGGCATCAAGTCCATGGGCGGTGCCCGCATGCGTCTGGTCACGATCGACGCCGGCGAGAACGTCGAGAAAGCCAAGAACGCAGCGCAGCGCATGCTGTCGCAGGAGCCCGACCTCACCGGGGCTACCGGTGCCTGGCTGTCGTCGTTTACGCTCGCCATCACCGAAGTCACCGAGCGCGCCGAGCTGCCCATGCTCACGCTCTCGTTTGCCGATACGATCACCTCGCGCGGCTTCAAGTTCGTGTTCCAGACCTCGGTCACTGCCGGCACCATGTCCACCATGGCGGTACCTGCCTTGGTAGAGCTCTCCAAGACCGCCGGCAAGGAAATCAAGAACGTCGGCATCGTGAGCGACAACACCGCTTCCCCGATGGCGTTTGGCAAGCCGATGCGCGAGGGCGGCCTCGCCAAGATGGGCCTGAAGCTCGTCGTTGACGAAATCTTCACCCCGCCGCTTGCTGACGCGAGCTCCATGATCCAGAAGGTGCGCACGGCTCGCCCCGACCTGCTCATCAACCTCGCCACCTCGCTGCCCGACTTCAAACTCACCCTCGAGAAAATCAATGAGGTGGGTCTGGGTCGCGGCCGTCTGCCCATCGTGGCCAACAGCGGCGCGATCGGCGCTCCCGAGCTGCTCAACATCATGGGCAAGGACACCCTGGAGGGCGTGATGAACATCACCGCCAACTGGGGTGGCAAGGGCCATGACAAGCTCATCGCCGACTTCAAGGCCCGCAAGGGCGAGCCCTGGATTCCCCAGGACCCCATGTCCACCTACGGCGACATGTGGATCTTCAAGGAGGCCTGTGAAATGGCCAAGTCGGGCGACAAGAAGGCGGTTGCACAAGCCATTCGCGCCATGGACTTCAATGGCACCGGACCCGCGCAATTCTTTGCCGGTGGCCGCGTGAAGTTCGACGAGAACGGTCGTCGTGAGGGTGCAGTGCTCACGATCTCGCAGTGGCAGAACGGCGTGCCGGTCGCGGTATACCCCGATTCGCTGGCCGTTGCGCCCGCGATCTGGCCCAAGCGATAAGCGTCATGGCCGGCTCCGCCCAAACGATCGAGTTCGATCGGCCCGGCGGGCCGGAGGTTTTGCAGTGGCGCACTCGCCCGCTTGCCTCCCCGGCGGCGGGCGAGGTGCTGATCGAGCAGTCCGCGATCGGCGTCAATTTCATCGATATCCAGCACCGTAGCGGCCGCTACCCCATCGCGGTATTTCCCTCAAGTCTGGGCATTGAAGCATCGGGCCATGTGGTGGCTGTGGGCGACGGTGTTGTCGACTTTGCAGTGGGTGATCGGGTTGCCTACATCCACTTGCCCATCGGCGCCTACACCACGCACCGGATCCTGCCCGCGGGCCGTGTGGTACCGGTCCCCGAGGGGGTTCCGCTCGATTGGGCCGGCGTCACGCTCAACCGTGCGCTCACTGCCCAGTATCTGGTGAATGATTCCTTTGCGGTGGGCCCCGGCCACGCCGTGCTGGTTCACGCAGCCGCAGGGGGCGTTGGGCAGTTGTTGGCGCAATGGTGCTCACACAAGGGCGCACGCGTGATCGGCACGGTAGGGTCGGCCGACAAGATCACGATCGCCCGGGCAGCGGGCTGTCACGAGGTATTGATCAGTACCGATCCCGGCTGGGTCGCAGCCTGCCGGGCGCTCACCGGTGGAGAAGGCGTCCATGCCGTCTACGACGGCATTGGCGGCGCCATGTTCGAGCAATCGCTCCTTGCCCTGCGTCCCAACGGTGTGCTGGCTAGCTACGGAACGCCCGCCGGCCCCATTCCGCCCTTCGATATTTTCCGGCTGAACCAGCTGGGGTCGTTGCATATCACCAGCCCGTCCATCTTCACCTTCAACAAGACCACCGAGGCGCTGCGCGCTCGCTCAGCCGATGTGTTCGCGCAAGCCCTGGCTGGCGTGCTGCGAACCGATGCGCCAAGGCTCTACAGCTTTGATCAGGCGCGCGACGCGCACGCCGACCTGGCCGCGCGTCGCACCACCGGATCGATTGGTCTGTCTGCGCGTTAGCGCATCACAGACCACCCGCGCAGGGACTTAACCCAGCATATGCTCAAGCTCGGGCATCAGATAGCGCTTGAGCCCAGGCCAATCTTCGATCATCGGAAAATGCCCCATGCCCTTCATGAGGCTGTAGCGCGACCCCTTGATTGACGCAGCCACCGCTTCCGACATGGCTGGAGTGGCCGAGTAGTCGTACTCACCCGTGAGGAGCGACACCTTGCAAAGACCGGTATCGATCGTCTTGATCGCCTCACGGCCGTCCCAGTCAAAGCTGTAGAAATGAACGTCGCCGGCGTAGACGCCAGGACCACCCTGCGCGTAGTACCACCAATTTTCCCGACGATTGGTTTCGGGTGTGGTGGGTGCGCACAGACCCATGGTGTAGCTTGCGCAGAGTTCACCGCCGTGCACGGCAGGGTGATGCAGGAAGTCGTTATAGCGCCCTGGCGCGTAAGCGGCAGCCTCCAGCCCGACGATGCCTCGAAGCTCGCGCTGATAATCCACCGCCATCTTGAGCACAATTGCCCCGCCCATTGAGCAACCCATGATGACCGGTCGGTCTAGATCCAGCCCCTTCCAGAAAGCCCGGATCATGTCGGCATAGAGCTGCGAGGTGAGCTGATATTTGCGCAGCCACCATTCGTCGGGCGGGTTGGATCGCCCGTGATAGGGCAGATCGAAAGCGAGCACCCGGAACTTGCTCGTGACATCGGTGTCGTTCAGAAGATGCCGCCACTGGCGCGAGTCGGCGCCCGCGGTGTGCAGGCAAATGAGCGGCACACCCTCGCCAGCCTCCTCGAAAAAAATACGATGGGCTTCGCCCTGGATATCGACCGTGACATAGCGGCCGCTGATCGGTTCGAGGCGGTTCATGCGGCTTCCTTTCGCATCAGGTTCATCATCCGCTGCAGTGCACGGCCGTTCTGCATGGCAACCAGGCCGTCGCCCTCCAGCACAAACTCCGGTACGCGCATCAGCATGGCAAAGAAGTCGTTATAGAGCGGCGGCGGCGTGGCGCTCACAAACCTGGCCCAGGTGTCCATCGGCGCGCGGAACCCGAAGGCAGGACGGGCATCAAAGCGCGGCGCGAAATTGATCTGGCTGATACGCCCCTTCTCAACCGTGAGCACGCGGCGGGTATCGCCCACCGTGATCGAGAAACGCGCGCTGAACCAGTTGCCGATCACCGAGAGTTCGCGATCGGCATTGACACGGGCCTGATAGGCCCTGAACCAGTCTTCATCAGGAAAGGCTGACATCGTGGAGTCCTTGAAACAGGATGGAAGAAAAGCTCGAATCAGTCGGCGATCGGATCGGCATCCAGCCTCACCGCAATACCGCGCAGCGCGTCGCTGGGCGCCGGATAGCGCTTCATCACCAGCGGATCGTGG
This sequence comes from Betaproteobacteria bacterium, assembly GCA_009921765.1. The sequence goes on from RFXC01000027.1 coordinate 19,462, forward strand.
CCAGGGATGACATGTGCCGGCGAACTGGCAAGCGAATACACGCGTCGATAGGCTTCATGCATGTCGGCCTGGTTGTAGATGAGCGGAAACGGCCGATCGGATTCGATGTTGGCATAAAAATGCGAGGCATCGCTCGCGAGCACCACCCAGCCGCGGCGGGTGTGCACACGCACCACCTGCAACCCCATCGTATGCCCGCCCACCCGGTGGAGCGTGATGCCGGGCGCGATTTCGTCGTCGCCATCGTGAAAGCACACGCGGTCCTCGAACACCCGGTCCACCATGGCTTTCACGTCATTCACGTCAAACGGAAACCGCATGGGCTTGAAGCACATGCAGCGCCCGGTTGCGAACTGCATCTCGCGGTCCTGAAGGTGATAGCGCGCCCGCCGGAAGAGCTGGGCATTGCCGGCATGGTCGTAATGCATATGCGAGATGATCACGTCGCTCACCGAGTCGGGATCAATGCCGAGCAGTGACAACCCCTGCCCGGGGCAGCGGAGAAAATCGCGCCCGCGTTGTCTGGCGACCTCTTCGGAAAACCCGGTGTCCAGCACCCAGGTGCGGCCGCCCCCCCGGATCGCCCAAACGAAATAATCGAGCGGCATGGGCACGTCATGACTGTCCCCGCCCACAAAGTTGTCGCGCGAACTGCGGTCGTGGTGCGCGTACTTGACCGCGTAGATTTCGTAGCTGGGGAGTGTCATCTGGCAGATCTCCGTTGAGAATTCGATGTAAACCCTAAGTCCGCCTTCAGCGAATTACGTGAAGCGACGGATCAGATCGTCTTTGCGCACTTTGCCGGTGATGGTGAGCGGCAGGTCACGCTCCTCGATCACCAGAAACTGTTTCGGTCGCTTGTAGCGGGCCAGTTCGCGGGCGCACAAAGCCCGCACGGCCTCGAGATCGATGATCGCCCCATGCTTGGGCACCACCACTGCGCCAAAGACTTCCTCGAGTTCGGGATCAGGCAGCGGCACACAATAGGCCGCCATCACGCCGGGGTGCCCGGTGAGCACCTGCTCCACCTCGACAGGCGACACATTCATGCCGCCGGTCTTGATCATTTCCTTGATTCGCCCCCGGAAATAAAGGTGCCCGGTGGGCCCGAACAGCCCGAGATCGCCCGTGCGGAAGTAGCCCCGCTCATCAAAGGCTTCGCGGGTACGCTCGGGGTCCTTGTAATACTCCTTGAGCACATGGCCCTTGACGCGAATTTCTCCGATGTCGCCGGGTTCGCATTCATGGCCAGTGGCATTGTCGATCACCCGGATGTCAAAGCCTTCCAGTGGCCTGCCGATGCTTGATAGCCTCAGTTCAAGATCGTCGCTGGCATCGGTCACCGAGCAGTTGCCATAGGTTTCGGTGAGCCCGTAGATGTTGCAGATCTCGGTGAGGCCGGCATCGACCAGCCGTCGGATCTGATCCGGCGTGCCGATCGTGGCGCCGCCCCGCATGGTGCGAAGCCGCTCTCGCCGATAACCGGGTGTGCTGAGGAGCGCCTCGGCCATATTGGGCGTGCCATAGAACATCGTGCAGCGTTCACGCTCGATCAGCTGGAGCGCCACCTCGGCATCAAAGCTTTCTTGCAGCACGATGCAGCCACCGTGGGTATAGAGGTTGAAGAGCGCGTTTTCGCACCCCAACCCCCAGAAGAGCGAGACGGCCAGCCACAAGCGGTCATGATGCGTGACGTGCTGGCGCTGGCCGATTCTCCACATGTTTTCGACCAGCCCCCGATGCTGAATCACCACGCCTTTGGGCAGCGCGGTGGAGCCCGAGGTGTAGAGGATGTAGGCCGGATCGTCGGGCCTGACGGCCGACCGCGCTTCGTTCAGCCGGGACGCAGCGGCAGGATCGGGCTCGCGCATCGCATCGGTCCAGCGCAGATCGCCGTCGCGCACGTCATCGCCCACCACCAGCACGCGCTCGAGTTGAGGCAGTCGGGACTCGGCTCGCAGTTCGTCGATCATTGCGCGGTAATCATGGCGCAAAAACCGCCCGGTGGTGATGAGCAGTCGCGTATCGGAATGCTCGAGCACATAGGCGAGTTCCCGTGCGGTCACCCAGGTATTGACCGCCACCATCACCGCACCAATGGAGGTGATTGCAAAGTCGGCAATGATCCACTCGGGCAGGTTGCCCATCAGAACGGCCACCTTGTCGCCCTTGCGGATACCCGCCTGCAACAAAAACGACGCCGCCTGGTTCACCGCCCGCTCGATACCCTGGTAGGTGAAGCGGTGATGGGCACCCACCACCGCCTCGCGATCCGGATAGCGGTTCGCCATCTCGGCAACCAGCGCGGGGATGGTCAGGCTCTTTGGAGCCAGTTCGGGCGGGGCAGGCTTTTGCATGATCGGGTTGGGCGACACCCCAACTGGGGCGCGGCAAGTATAGGCAAACCTGGCGCTGCGCGGCCATAACGGAATCACTTTCGGATCGCTGGCTTCTCAAGGGGCGGATCCGGTGCGATCCTTCGGACTGATCGGCGATGACCGACCGGGTCAGCCACATATCTCGGAGATTGCAATGAATCTGGGCTTCATCGGATTGGGAGCCATGGGTATTCCCATGGCCGAGCGCCTGCTCGATGCCGGGCACACGTTGATGGTGTTTGATGTCAACCCTGCTGCCGCCCAGGCTTTGGCCGCCCGCGGCGTGAAGCTTGCCGCATCCGTGCGTGAGGTTGGCGACCAGGTGGACACGGTGCTCCTTTCGCTTCCCACCCCGCAGATCGTCAACGACGTGTGCACCTCGGCCACGGGATTGATTCACGGCAAGACGGTGCGAACCGTGGTGGACCTCTCCACGACCGGCACCTCGATGGCGCGGTCGGTTCAGGCTGCGCTCGCTGCTCGGGGGATCGAGTTTATTGATTCGCCGGTATCAGGCGGGCGAAACGGCGCGATCAAGGGCACGCTCGCGGTGATGGTCTCCGGGCCGCAGGCAAGCTTTGACCGCCTGTCCGACGTGCTGCGGCATATCGGCAAGCTCTTCTACATCGGCGCCGAGCCAGGCATGGCGCAAACCATGAAGCTTGCCAACAATCTGGTCTCGGCAGCATCGATGGCCATCACCTCGGAGGCCGTGGCGATGGGGGTCAAAGCCGGGCTGGACCCCAAAATCATGATCGACGTGATCAACGCCGGGAGCGGCATGAATACCGCGAGCCGCGACAAATTTCCGAAGGCGGTGCTGCCGCGAACCTTCGACTTCGGCTTTGCCACCGCGCTGATGTTCAAGGATGTCGATCTGTGCATGCGCGAGGCGGCGGGTCTAGGCGCCACCATGCCGGTGGCAGACGCCGTGCATGAAATCTGGCGGCAAACCAATGAGGTGTATGGCGGCCCCCACGACTTCACGCGAATCGCCCAGTTTGTGGAGGCCAGAATGGGCGTGGTGATCAAACCAGCCAAGGATTGATAAAGGGGGCGGATCAGAGTTCGCGGGTCTCGAAGGTGCCCGGCAGGATCAGTTCGATCATCTCGCAATCGTCGGAATAATCGAGCACCGTGTGCGGGATCGAATTGGGCTGGATCCAGCAGGCGCCGGCCTCGAAGCGCTCGCGACGGCCGTTGTATTCGCCTTCCATCCAGCCCTTGAGCATGTACAGGAACTGGAACTGGACGCCATGCACATGACGGATTGACACCACCGCCGGGTCGCAGGGGCCGTGCAGTCGAATGACATGCGCCTGAACCACGCCACCGGTTGCCTTGCTGATCCCCAGATCGCGGTACGAGGCATAGGAGCGAAGACCTTTACGGAACTGCTGACCTTTGTCGCTCGCGTGAACCGCCATGAATTTCTGCGGCTTCCAGCGGGTGAGCGCAGGTACCTTGAGGGTGGGTAGCGCGGCGGGCTTCTTGGCGGCGGGCTTCTTGGCGGCGGGCTTCTTGGCCGCGGGCTTCTTGGCGGCGGCTTTGTTCGCCGCGGGCTTGCTGGCCGCCCGACTGGTGGCCACAGGCTTTTTTGCTGCGGCTTTCTTCGCCGCGGGTTTCTTCGCAGCCGCCTTGCGGGCGGCCTGGGCTGCAGTGGCCATGTGAGGATCTCCGGGAAAACGTCAGACAGAGCCCAGCGGCCTCAGTTCGATGAGGTCGGGACAGAGGTTGGGCGTGGATTCAAGCGCATAGGCCACCGCGCTCGCCACCTCATCCGAGGTGAGCGGGGAGAAGCGGCGCGCCTGCATGGCAGCAACCACCGCAGGATGGTCGCTCCCCTCGCGGATGTTGGTGTCGACCATACCGGGTGCCACTTCGGTGACCTTGATGCCAAAGCCTTGCAATTCGAGCCGGAACGAGCGCGCAAATGCAGAGAGCGCGTGCTTGGTTGCGCAGTAACCCGAGGCCAGCCGGTAGACCTCGCGCGCAGCGATGGACGTCATGAACACAATATGGCCAGACTGCCGGGCCACCATATGCCGGGCCACCCGGCGGGTGAGTTGCACCGCCGCCATGACGTTGGTCTGGAACATCCAGGCAATGTCATCGTCGGACAGATCCATGAGCGGCGCATAACGCAACACGCCCGCGTTGTTGATGAACACGTCGCAGCGGGCAAAGTGGCGATCGGCCTGATCGAGATAGGCCTTGTCGTTGAGATCGCCAGGGAGCACTTCAATCGACCCCGCGGGCGCCTCGCTGGCAAGCGACTGGAGCGCATCCAGACGCCGCCCCATCGCAATCACGGTATCGCCGCGACGGGCGAGCATCAGCGCGCAGGCCCGGCCGATGCCCGCCGAGGCGCCTGAGACCAGCACGGTTCTTTTCTGCGATGAGGCAGACATCGGCATTCCTTTCGGGTTCAGCCCTTCACATACTGGGCGTCGGTGACCGCCTCTTTCCAGTCGGTTTTTCCGATGGAAATGGCCAAGTGCATCATAAAACTGTTCGCATCTGCGCCATGCCAGTGGCGCTCGCCCGGTCCGATCCAGACGACATCGCCGGTCCGGATGCGCTGAGGTTCGTGGCCGTCTTCGCAGACCCAGCCGCTTCCGCCCACCACATGCAGCACCTGTCCCACTTCATGCTGATGCCAGTGCGTGCGGGCGCCTGGCGAGAAAAACACATTGTTGATCTGGACACCCTGGGTAAAGGGCATCACCGGGTCGCCCCACACGCCGCCGGTAAAGGTGGCGTCCCGCATTTCCGAACTGGCGCCTTCCTGGCGCGCGTGCATCACTTTCATTGCGATCTCCTGAAAAACATCAAAACGAAGGTCAGCCGCTCACCCGGACACCGCCACTGGCGTCGCCGATTGCGTCGACCACCCGATTGCTGATCTGGTCGCCGTAGCCCAGCGCTGTTCCAAGACCAAAGCTTGCGAGCGGACCGGCTGCATTCAGCGAGGCGATACCCAACTCGCTCGCCATCTCAGCGTAGAGCACGATATCTTTGGTCATGAGCTTGCCGGTGAGTCCGCCTTCCAGATAATTGCCCCGAATGATATGGGGAAAGCGGTTGAGACTTGCAAAGCTCACCCCGCTGCTGCTGTTGATCACATCGAGAAGCTGCTGAAGATCCAACCCCGCCTTGCGGCCTGCGACCATGACCTCGGCGGTCGCTGCAAGCGTGACGGCATTGAGAAAATTATTGAGCAGTTTGGTGGCATGGCCATTACCGGTTTCGCCCATGTGAACCACCTTGGCGGCGAAATGCCGGAATACTGGATCAAGCAAGCTGTCTACACCGGCGGGGCCACCAATCATGAGCGTGAGGGTGCCCTTGTCGGCGGCTGCCGCGCCGCCCGAAATTCCTGCATCGACCAGTACCGCGCCGCGCTCTGCAAACAGCGCGGCAAGCCGGCGCGTGGAGCGCGGCGCCGCCGTGGACAGATCGACGATGGTCTGCCCAGGCCGGCAATGCGAAAGCAGACCGGCATCGCCCTCCACCACCGCCTCCACCGCATGGCTGTCAGGCAGCGACAGCAGGATCAGGTCACAGGTCTCTGCGATCGTCGCGATCGATCCCGCGGGCATCGCGCCGCACTGCTCAGCCTGCCCGACGCGCACGTCGAAACCCAGCACACTCAGCCCACCCGCCACCAGCCGGCGCGTCATCCGGCCACCCATGTTGCCCAGGCCCACGAATCCGATCGGCTTCATGGCCACTCATCGCCCCCGCGCAGCTTTTTTAGCTGCTTTGGTGGCGCGCTTGGCCGGTGATTTGGCAGCCTTCGTAGCTTGGGTCGCTTTGGTGGCGCGTTTCGCCGGTGCCTTCGTGGCCTTCTTCGCTTTCGTGGCCTTCGTTGCCCTCGTAGCCTTGCTCGCGACCGGCTTGCCCGCAGGCTTCTTCCTGACTGCCGGTTTACCGAGCGGCGCCGCGCTCACCAGCACCGCTGCAATCACACAGGGCACATCGCCGCGAACGCTCCATGAATGGTTGGTGCCGCGCTGGATGAAAACATCGCCGGGCTTCAACAACACCTCGCCCTCTTCCACCACCGCATAAATCTCGCCGGAAATCACAATGATGTAGTCGACCGTGCTGGTCTTGTGCATCATCGGGTCCGCCGACTGCTTGTCCTTGGCGTGTCCGGCTCCAATCGATTCAAACGCCGCCTTGGCATCCGCGCTGTCGCGCCAGGCCTTGTCGGGCGGGAACTCGACAATGCGGAGGATGGACCCGCCTCGCGGGGGCTCGAGCCTGACCGTGCGATCGGCAGCGTCACCATTGCCCTCGTTACTCGCAAGCGGCCCGGTGGTTTCCCACAAATCGGTCAGCGCGAGTCCTGGCATCGACGCCATCTCCTTGACGTTGGGCGCCGGACCGTCCTGGATGATCACCGCCCGCCCCTGCTTGTTGTGCCCGGTGTAAACCCTGCGAACTCGCCAGACCATGATTTTTCTCCTGATGTGAAATTGGGAAACTTGGCCGTCAAAGCAGCGCGGTGGCCAGCCAGGGAAACGCGATCACCAGCAGCAGCACCCCCAGCATGATCGCGGCGAAAGGCAGTGCGCCGGCAAAGATGTCGTTCAGCGTAATGGGGCTGGAATTGCCGAGCGTTGCCTTGATGACAAACACAGCAATGCCAAACGGCGGGGTGAGGAGCCCGATTTCGACCGCCAGCAACGTCACGATTCCGAACCAGATGAGGTCGACATTGAATGACACCAGCGCGGGCAGCACCAGCGGGATGGTGATCAGCATGATCGAACTGGAGTCGAGAATCGTGCCAAGCAGAAGCACCACCAGCACGAAGATGGTGAGCAGACCCGGAAAGCCCAGCCCGGTGCTCACAGTGAGCGCGCGCAGAAGTTCGGTGACGCCGGAAACCGCGAGCATGCGTGAGTAGAGCTGCGCTGCAATGATGAGAAAGCAGATGGAGGCGGTGATCCGGCCGGTTTCAACCAGCACCTGCCAGAGCGCCGCACGGCTCAGCTTACGCTTGATGATTGCCAGCACCAGCGCACCCGCCGCGCCCACCGCGCCTGCCTCGGTCGGCGTGAACAGCCCGGCGTAAAGCCCGCCCAGCACCAGTACCACCAAGGCGACGACCGGCATCATGCGCGCAGCCATCTCCCCCGCGCTCATAAGTGGCGCGGCCTGCTCGGTGCCAGCGACGATCCGTCCGCCCACAAAGCCCGGGGTGAATCGCCCCATGAGCAAAATGCCGATGGAGTAGGCGATGGCGAGCACAATGCCCGGAATGATGCCGGCCACGAACAGGTCACCCACCGACTTTTCGGTGAGTACGCCGTAGAGAATGAGCAGCAGACTGGGCGGTATCAGCATGCCCAGTACCGACGACCCCGCCACCACCCCCACTGCAAAGCGCGCAGAGTATCCGTGTCGCAGCATCTCGGGCACCGCCACCTTGGTGAAGACCGCTGCCGAGGCAATCCTCGATGCCCTGCGCAGT
>RFXC01000261.1 GCA_009921765.1 Betaproteobacteria bacterium
CAGCAGCGCCGACACCTCGGCAGAGGGCGCGCTTTCGCCTGCTGAATTCACCGCGGTCACGACGTAGTGATAGGGCTTTCCTGCAGGGAGTCCGTCATGAAGAAACGGCGACGAAGCGTCCCGTATCACCTTGGCCGTGCTCGGCGTCACGCCGCGCGACTCCGACCAGTAGACGACATAGCTGTCGGCACCGACTGACGGTGTCCATTTGAGCGTGATCGACGGGCTGTTGCCAACGGTGGCAACCAGCCCGCTCACCGGGGCAGGAGGCGTGGCAAGGGTAGCGGTATCAGGTTCGGTGCCGGTACCTCCGCCACCGCTCGAGCCGCAGCCTGCGAGCGCGCCCAGCGCGAGGATCGCAAGCGTGTTGCGCCAGGCGGAGCGCGAGGGGGAAGGGGCGGCGGGCGGCACGCCCTTCGGGCGTGAGCCATTGAGCCCGCTTGATGTGGGATGCAGCATGGTCCTGAATCTCCTGGGTGAGGAGGCGTGATGAGCCTCGGCCCGCGAGTGTTTCAGGGGGGTGTCGTGTCCTCGTTGACAGCCGGCAACAGCGGGCAGGTCAACGGCAAATGAGTTGATCCTGCGGAGTGTCCTGCTTGATGGATGGCAAGCGCAGACGCACCCGCTCTCACGAGCTGCCGAGGGCGACCGAACCGGTGGGCGGAACAGGAAGATGCCCGGAGCTCTGGGCGGAGCGCCTGCTTACTGTCCGGGAAGCAGGCGCCCGAAGGGCTGCCCGCGGCTTGTGCCCGAGGCAATCACGCACAGGTTGCCCTCGACGTTGCAGACCTCGGTGTAGCGGCGCGCGAACTGCCGCTCGGTCTGTCCGACGTGCGCCTCGGCCGCGATCTGCACCAATGGGATCAGCAGCGCGACGAGCGCGGCGAGCACGAGGATCAGATCGACAATGATGCGGGGATGATTCATCGGCGGAGCGATGGTGGAGGGAACAAACGTTGGAACAGAACAGGGTGGACCGACTTGGTGCTTGAGTGGGATGATAAATCATCTGCGGCGCCACCCGCAGTCAGGAAGCGTTGCCCGGCCTTGCCGAGATCGCGCCGCGTTACGGGGCGCACTCGGCGATTGCCAGCGCGGTCACGCTTTGCGAGATGGCGCATGCCCGATCGAGATCGATGCTGGTCGGCCAGCGGTCTTCAGGCGCATGGAACCAAGGGTTGCTGCCAATCAGCGACAAATAGCGGCCGCCCCGCTGTTCGATTTCATGAGCCTCGCCACTTGCCTTGCCGCCGGTTTCTGCAAGGATTGCCTCGGCGGGATAGCCCCGGTTCGCAAGCAGCTCGCGCATCCGCCGCGCCAGTCCGTCGATATTGCTTCGTACGGTCAACGATGGAGAGGTGGCGGTGCCGAGGTTGGCGCCCAGGTGAATGACCAGCGCTGATTCGCTGGCCAGTTCCGGTTCGATGGCAAAGGCGTGATGCGCGCCCAGGTGTCCGAGTTCGTGTCCGCAGGTGGCAAGTGCTGCGACTGCGCGTCGGCGAGTCGCTGAGGCCGCAAGCGCCTGCAGGGCCTGCACCCAGGCAAAGACGCCGCCAGCGCGCTCGGCGGTGCTGGTCCACCACGAAGTTCGGGGGGTAAGCAGCAGCAGGGGTGGGCCTTCGCCAGCCAGCTGTACGCGCACATTGCTGGAATCCGCGACGTCATGTCGGCCCGTGGCCGTGACGGTCACTTGCGCGGCGTGTTCGCTCAGCATTGCAACCGCCTGCGCGTCTCGTCCGGCGATTTGCAGGACTGGTGGGCCGAAGGGGTGGTCGCTGTCGTGTGCATTGAGCGGGGCCAGACCACCGTCGCGCGTGGTGAGTGCAATCACGATGGCGCGGTGACGACTGTCGGCGCGGGCGCGCGCAAATGCATTGTTGGGAAGGCTCGCCATGGCGGGTTCCATCACCGCGAAGCCGATGTCGGCATCGGAACCCAGCGGCCCGATCTGGCCCGTGACGCCGTCCGGTTCGGTAAGTCCGCCGTCAAACAAGGGCAAGCCCTGGATGCGCGGGACGCCTTGTGCATGAAGTGTCGCTTCTCCGGGCAGAAAGCGCCTGAACCGGACATTCTGGAACGTTGTGTGCAAGCCCTGGACGCGAGCGAGTTGCTGGGCGAGCCAAGCGGCTGATGCGAGGTCGCCGGTCGAGCCTGCCCGCCGCTCGCCGAAGCTGTCGTATTGGGCGAAGAAATCTGCCGCTTGCGTAGGGGGGTTCATTCGGCGCGAACGCCAGACAGTGCAATCAGGTCTCTGAGCCGCTTCAACTCAACCGCCCATTCCTCGCGATAGGCAGCCGGGCTGCTGGAGAGCACAATGGAACCGCCCTCGTCGGCGATGCGCTTGCGCAGGTCGGCATCGCGCGTCATGGCCTCGGAAAACGCGCCAGCGATCTTGTCGACGACCGCTGGCGAAAGCCCGGAGGGGCCAACAACCGATGATCCGCTGATGACCACTGGACCACCCTTGAGGGTTTCGGCGAGCGTTGGGATATCGGGGAGCGCAGTCATTCTGACCGAGCCCGCCGATACGAGGATCCGGATCCGGCCGATCTGATGCCTGGGAAGCGCGATATTGCTGATCGCAAACGCAAAGTCGACTTCACCCTGCTCGACGGCGAGGGTGGCCTGATTGGCGCCCTTGTAGGGAACGTGAATGCCTTCCGCGCCGATGAGCTTCAGCATGGCGGCCGCGGCCATGTGGGCCGGCGTGCCGATTCCGCCTGACCCGTACCGCAGTGGCTGGTCGCGCGCTGCGCGTGCCGCGGCGAAAACATCCTGAATGGTCTTCCAGGGGCGGTCTGCCCGGACACCAAGCACGGCGGGGTGTTCGGCGAGCGTCACAATGGGGGTGAAGTCTTTCATCACGTCGTAGCCCGGATCCGCCTGCATGGCGGCGTGGGTGATGGCGGTACCACCACCCCACATGAGCGAATAGCCGTCGGGCGCCGTTCGCGCCATGCGTTGCGCGGCAACCAACCCGCCTGCTCCGGGGCGGTTGTCGATCACGAATGTGCCGCCGAAGGGGGTCGCCGCCCGCGAAGAGATGAGTCGTGCGAGTGTGTCGGACGATGATCCCGCTGCAAACGGCACCACCAGACTCACAGGGCGTGACGGGTAGGCAGACGGCTGGGCCCGAACCGCCCAGGGAGAAAGCGCCAGTAGACCAAGCGAAAGCGATAGCTTGCGACGGTTCATCGAGGTTCCTCCATCAGTTCATCGGTCGATTGGATCACATGGCTGGTTTGATCGGTGCGACGGCGTATGGCTCGCGGAACGCGAGCACTCAGTTGGGCTGAAGCCCTGCGCGCTCGATCACCTGCTTCCACGACGCTGCCTCGCGCCGCATCTGCTCGGCAAACTCGGCGGGTGCGTTACCCACCGCGGTGAGACCCAGTTCCTGATACCGGGCGCGAACAGTGGAATCCGCAAGCGCTTCCTTCACCGCGTCGGCGATTCTGCGAATCAGCCCGGCATCGGTACCCTGCGGCGCGGACAATCCCCACCAGTTGCCGGTGCGAAGCGCCGGCATCCCCTGTTCGGCGCTGGTCGCCACATCGGGCAGTGCAGCCAGGCGACTTTCGCCCGCGACCGCAAGGGCTTTCAGTCGTCCGGCCTTCACCATCGCAGCGACTGAACTGAAAGCGGTGACGTAGAGCTGGGTCTCGCCGTTGATCAGGCCCTGAACGGCGGGTGGGCTCCCCTTGTAGGGAACGTGAACCATGTCAACGCCGGCCAGCTGGCGAAACAGCTCTGCGGCCAGATGCGGTGGCGTGCCGATTCCCGGCGATCCGAATGCAAACGGCGGGGTGGCTTTGGCGGCCAGCGCGGACAGACTGCGCAGATCGTTTGCCGCGAGCGACTCGGCAACCACCACGACCGACGGCGCGTTGCTCACCATGGTGATCGGCATCAGATCGCCCAGCGGATCGAAGCGCATGCCGCGTATCAGGTGCTGGTTGGTCACATAGTTGTTGGTGGCACCGAGCAGGAGGGTGTGTCCGTCGGGACGCGCCCGCACCACTTCTTCTGCGCCGATGTTGCCCGACGCACCGCTCTTGTTGTCAATCAGGAAACGTGCGCCCAGGCGCGACTCCAGCAGCGGTTGGATCTGTCGAAAAGAAATGTCGCCGGTGTTGCCCGGCGCGTAGGGGACCACCACGCGGACGGCGCGATTCGGCCAGGCCCCGGTGTCCTGTGCCTGGCTTGCGATGGGTAGCAGGGCTGTGGTGATGCTCAGTGCGAAGGCATGAATCCGGTTCAGGTGCATCAGGGGCTCCGTGGATGTCAAAGATCCGAATGAATCAACTGGCCGCCTATGATCACGCAGCGCGCGCGGATCCCGGGCAGTTGTTCAAGCGGACACTCAAGGGGGTTTGCGCCCAGTACGACCAGATCGGCAAGCATGCCGGGCGCGATTTGTCCGCGCACGGCCTCCTCTTCTGTCAACCATGCGCCGTTTCGGGTGCTGAGCCTGAGCGCCTCGATTCGGCTGATTCGTTGATCGGGTCCGATGATACGGCCGCTTCGCGTCTGACGGGCGCAAACGTGCCAGATCGGCCCGAATAACGATGGCGGCAGGTTGTCGCTTCCCGGCACGACCGGAATACCGCGATCGATCAGCGTTCGCATCGGCACGATGTCGTCTTCCCGGTAGCGGGCAGCGAGCCGATCGCCATCTTTGTAGAGGTGGCGGTTGGTGTGCGTGGTGAGTGCCAGACCGAGATCGCCGATCTGTGCAATCTGCTCGCGATCGAGCGCCGGCTGGTGTCCAAGCGTCCATCGCAAGTCGTGTATTGGGTGATGACGATTGGCTTGCTCGAAGAGCGGCAACAAGGTGGGCCAGATGCCTGAAATCCGCACCCGGCTCGCTGCCGCCTCGATCAGCAGTGCGGCAAGCGCCTCTCGCGGGAGCGCCGCACCGGCTTGAAATCCCGCCCAGCCGGTGCAGGGATGATTGCCGGCCCGAAGCTGGTTGTTGAGCGGATCGGTATCGATCTCGGCATAAAGACCCTGAACGCGCAGCCAGTGGTCGCCCCAGCCGCGACGCGCGAGCCATCGCCCCCATTCCGACAGCAACTGACGGGCATCGCCATGCGCCTGCAGACCCCAGTTGGGGCTGAATGCGAGCGTTGCACGCACGCTCAGGGCCTGTTGTTCGTGAAGCGTTTGCCAGGCATCGATCACTTCGGTTGCAACACCATGGCCCTCGAATACTGCCGTGGTGCCGTAGCGGTTGTAGGTTTCCATGCCGATCCGCAGCGCCGCGGTTCGCTGGTTAGCGGTAAAGCCTGGCGCAGAGCGCATCAGCGTGTGTTCGATGACCGGCACCAGCGTGT
>RFXC01000262.1 GCA_009921765.1 Betaproteobacteria bacterium
AGCGATGCCCCCCGCCGCAATCGACGCGCGGGTCGGGCAGTTGCTTGCGCTTGCAGTCGATCCCGGTTTTGTGCCCGAGATCCAGGTCTGGCGTGATGGCACGCCGCCGCCCCCGATCGAGGCGGGGGAGCGATGGCCCGCGGTGCAGTCGATTCCGGGTGGGTACGGCCCGGCGGCGCCCGCGGCGTGTCCGGGCGGACAGGCGTTGGTCCTCCTTGCGGCGACGCCTGGCGAGGTACCCCGCTGGCACTGGCGCTGGCGCGCCCCGCCCGACAAGGTGTTTGACCGTCCCCGCCTGGTCGAGGTGGTGGCCGCGCTCGCTCATGAGTTGGGCGATATTGCGGCGGTGCTGCGTACCGAGCGCGAGTGGTATCGGTATCAGGCAGGGCGCTGGGAGCCCGACCTGTGGCGGCGTGACAGTCGGGTATTGCTCAGTATCGAGCCCGGCCGGCTGGCGAGCCGGCAAGCGCTCCTTGCGAGGTTCGCCGATCGTCTGAACGCTTGTGAACGAGGGACTTGAAAGCGGGGACCGGATCCCCAGATGGCGTTTATCGGATCGTTTGAGGTCACATCATGCAGATGATCTACAACAGCCCTGTTTATTGCGTCATGGAAATTGCCGGCTTTGACGGCGCACCGCGCGGCGTGGAAATTCTCGATAAGCTCGCCCGCCGCGAAATCTATCTGGAGGGCCCGCTTGCCGAGGCGTTCCGCAGTGGCGTTGCGCAGATCGTGTCGGGCTCACCCACCGTCGAGGCGCTCGACCATTTCATCAGTCAGTATGAAGGTCTGATGCAACAGCCCCTGGCGCTTCACTGAGCCGGCGCGGCGCTCGCTGCTGGGCGCTGTAGCGGCGGGCGCTCGTCCGCTAGAACTGCTCCCAGGGCAGCCCGTCAAAACGCCAGCCATTGACCTTGCCGCGCTGACGATCGGCGTTCAGGTCGCCCTCAAAGCCGTGCGTCACGTTGTAGACCTGAGAAAAGCCTGCCGCTTCGAGCGCGAGCCCGGCTTCGGCCGAGCGGCGACCGCTGCGGCAGATCAGGACGACCGGCCTCTCGGTGACGTGGGCGGCGAGCTTGCGAACCTCGGCCGTAAAGTGCGGGTTCAGCTCCCAGTCGGGCGCCTCGCACCAGGCAACATGAATCGAGCCGACCGCGTGACCCACAAAGAAATACTCCGCGTCGCTTCGGCAGTCGACGAACAGGGCGTTCGGGTTCTGTTGAATGAATGCGTGCGCCTCGCGCGGAAGCAGATGCTCCACGGGGCGCCCTATTTGGCAAACAGCGACGCAAGGTCGCGAAACGCCTTGAATTCGAGCGCGTTGCCCGAAGGGTCAAGGAAAAACATGGTCGCTTGCTCGCCCACCTCGCCCTTGAAGCGGATATGGGGCTCGATGATGAAGCGCTGCCCGACCGCCTGCAGTTTTGCGGCAAGCGATTCCCAGTCGTCCATGGGCAGCACCACCCCGAAGTGGCGCACCGGGACGTTGTCGCCATCGACCGCATTGGTGGCCGCGCGACGGGTTTCCTGAGGCGCGAGGTGCGCCACCACCTGGTGGCCGTAGAGATCGAAGTCGACCCATTCGGGGCTGCTGCGGCCCTCGGGGCAGCCCAGGAGTTCGCCATAGAAGGCGCGTGCCGCTGCGAGGTCGTGCACCGGAAAAGCCAGGTGAAAGGGATGCATAGCCATCGGAATCGTCCGAGAAAGGCGGCCGCCCGCCGGGCGACCGTTCAGGTTGAGCAGACGCTAATGATGCCCGAAGCGGCGGCTGGTGCGAGGAAGCGGTGCAGCGTGCAACGGGTGTTTATCGTTCATCAGGCGGGCTCGCTTGGGGCGCGCGCGCGAGAGCCCCTTGCGGGCCACCGCGCGCAGCGACGATTGCGGCCACCCGGTCGCCGGCCTGGATGCCCATCGCCCGCGCGGGGGCGTTGACATGGCTCACCACGCCGTTTGCGAGCCCGTCGGCCGCCTCGCCGATGCGGGCCGAGAGATGCGAGTAGGCGCAGCCCGCCACGCCGATCGCTTCGAGCATGGGGAGTCCTGCAATGCCTGCGTCGTCTTTGCCAATGCCTGCATCATTGAAAAACACGATCAGCGGCCGATGCGGGTGATCGACCACGAAGCTTGCCGCCGAAACGCCGCCGTGTGAGCCTGAAACAATCACCGTGTCGGCCGAGTGCTCGCCTAGCGTTGATACCAGCGCAATCGAGTCGAGCAGAACGGGTGAGCGGCGCGCCGACATGGACCGCGCCTACTCGAAGGGCTTGCGCATCCAGTCGGGGACCGGCACCGCGCGCAGCTTCACGTTTTCATCGCCGGGCTGACGCTCGCCCACGAAGCGCAGCACCGTGCCATCGCAGATCAGCGTCTCACCCCGGACAATGCGGTGTGCCATCACAAAGGTGCGGCTGCGCCACTCGGCGATCGAGGTTCTCACCTCGACCGACTCTCCGTAGCGGGCGGGCGCGTGGAAGGTGGCCTTGGCATCGATCGAGGGCCAGACCACCAGGCCGGTTTCGCGGCTGACCTTCTCCGCGGGCAAGCCCACCGAGGCGAACATCTCATGCATGCCGGCATCGAACCAGCGAAAGAAATTGGGGAAATAGACAATGCCTGCCGGGTCGCAGTCGCCAAACGCGATCCGTACCGGCAGGATGAACTCGCGCGGTGTGGTCATGGCGCCCCCGTTAGCAGCCACGTTCGAGCGCGGAGACCGGCCCGGGCGACTGGCCGAAGCGGGCGGCGATGGCGGCTGAGGCCTGGTCGAGCTGCGCAAGGGTGCCCGAGTCGACCGGGATCGCATGCGCGCGCGCGCTCCGGGCGGCACGCTCGGGGTCACCCGGCACCCGTACCGGGCCGTCTGTGTTGTCTGATGAGGGCGGGGCCGATCGTACCCAGTCGATGAACTCGCGCGCCTGCGCCTCGAACCACTGCCCGGTGCCGAGCCGGTTGGGGTCGAACACGATCGCAAGCATGTTGTTCCACACCCCGTGCACTGGCAGACGGGTGGTGGGCTGCACGGTCTCTCCGCCCGAGAGCGCGGCGCCCAACAACTCGCACACCATGGCAAGCGCATGGCCCTTGTGGCCGCCCGCGGTACGCAGCGCGCCATACGGCCCGCCTTCGGGTTCGAACATCACTGCCGGATCGTCGGTGGGTCGCCCGTCTGCATCGAGGAGGCTCCCCGCGGGGACGCGAACCCGCTTGTTGTAGGCCACGCGTGCCTTGCCGTGTGCGATGGCGCTGGTTGCGAAGTCGAGCACAATCGGCTCACCGCCCGGAATCGGGATGCCAACGGTAAATGGATTGGTGAGATACCGTGCCCGGCCGCCGCCATGCGGTGCCACCATCGGCATGTGGCTCACTGCGTTGGTGAAGTGGATCGAGACCATCCCTGCGGCAATCGCCTGCTCGGCCCAGTGGCCCACTCGGCCGAGGTGGTGCGCATTCCTGAGCGCCATCACGCAGGTGCCGTGTTCGCGCGCGCGCCCGATCGCGATATCCATGGCCTGATGCGTGACCGACTGGCCCATGCCGCGCCGGCCGTCCACCACGATGAGGCTCGCCGCATCGGTTGCAAGCGTCACCCGCTGATTGAGCTGCAGCTCGTTGTTGAGGAGCGAGGCCACGTACTTGGGCGCCATGCCCACGCCGTGGGAGTCATGGCCGGCGAGGTTGGCGCCCACCAGATGATCGGCGGTGAGCCGCGCCTCGACCTCATGCGAGCCTGCGGCACGAAACAGGTCGACCACCCAGGCGTGGAGGGCGACGGTGGGGATCAGATGCTCGGCCATGACGCGACCCTCAGACCACGCGCACGCGCAGTTCGCCCAGCCCCGCGACGCGGCCCACCATCAGGTCGCCTCGCACCACTGCAGCCACGCCCTCGGGTGTGCCGCTGTAGATCAGGTCGCCGGGCGCAAGCTCCCAGAGCGCGGACAGGTGCTCGATGATCTCGCCGATATTCCAGATGAGCTTGGACACATCGCTTGACTGGCGGACGACGTTGTTCACCTCGAGCGAAATTGCGCCCGCGGCCATCGGGGAGGCGCTGCCTGCCCGGTGAATCGGGCCGATCGGTGCGCTCGCATCGAAGGCCTTTCCAACCTCCCAGGGACGCCCCGCCTTGCGGGCCACCATCTGCAGGTCGCGCCGGGTCATGTCAAGGCCGATGGCATAGCCATAAACGTGCCGGCCGGCATCGGCGGCGGCAATCGCGCGCCCACCCACGCCAATTGCCACCACCAGCTCGATCTCATGGTGCAGGTCCTCGGTACCCGGGGGATAGGGCATGTCGCCCGTGGTGCCGTCGGCGATCACCACGAGCGCATCGGCGGGCTTGGCGAAAAAGAACGGCGGCTCGCGGCCGGTAAACCCCATTTCCTTGGCATGCTCGACATAGTTGCGGCCGACGCACCAGACGCGGCGCACCGGAAAGCGGTCTGCGGTGCCAGCCACCGGTACCGAAACGACGGGGGGCGGATCAATCACGAATCCCATGGGAAGGCTCCTGAAGGGCTAGGTTCAACCCGTAATGATGACAGAGGCATCGCCGGATCCGGGGCGCCCGGTTGTTACCATTGCCGGTTTGGTCTTCGACCTGCAATGCGAAACACCGATGTCTACCCCCACCGATACTGAAGCCGTCCTGCGCTCGCTTCTTGCCCGCCGCATCCTCATTCTGGATGGCGCGATGGGCACCATGATCCAGCAGCACCGGCTCTCCGAAGAGCAATACCGCGGCGCGCAGTTTGCCGGTCATGCGCGCGACCTGAAAGGCAACAACGAACTGCTCTCGCTCACCCGGCCCGAGCTGATCGCGCAGATTCACGACGCCTATTTCGCGGCGGGCGCCGACATCATCGAAACCAATACCTTTGGCGCGACCACCGTCGCGCAGGCGGACTATGGCCTGGAGCCTTATGCCCGCGAAATGAATCTTGCGTCGGCGCGCCTTGCCTGTGCCGCGCGTGACCGCTACAGCCGCCCCGATCGGCCGCGCTTCGTGGCGGGGGCACTCGGTCCCCAGCCCAAGACCGCGTCGATCTCGCCCGATGTCAATGATCCGGGTGCGCGCAATGTCACCTTTGAAGAGCTCCGCGCAACCTATTACGAGCAGGTCTGCGCGCTGATTGAAGGGGGTGTCGATCTGCTGCTGGTGGAAACCATCTTCGATACGCTGAATGCGAAGGCCGCGCTTTTTGCGATCGATGAAGCGTTTGAATCGCAGGGCGTGAGGCTGCCCATCATGATCTCGGGCACGGTCACCGACGCCTCCGGCAGGCTCCTGTCCGGGCAGACGGTTGAAGCGTTCTGGAATTCGGTGCGGCA
>RFXC01000263.1 GCA_009921765.1 Betaproteobacteria bacterium
CCGCCTGCGCTTTCGATCGAAACCACCATCACTTTCGGGTTCGTAACCTTCAGCTTGTCGGTGAGGTATCCGACGCCGGCCTTCGCCATCTCGGGATACGTGCAGAACCCGCCGTAGACAAGCGGTGATACGGGTTCAGAGAGGGGCTTGGTATGGGTGTAGGTGCCAACGACTGGAATCTTGCCGCCGCGGATGGTGGGCGCAAGCGATACCTGTGAGCTCGAGGATCCCATGCCCGAAATCGCGAGCACCGGTGTCTGCGTACTGAGTTTCTCGTAGTTGATCTTGTCCTGGGCGGGATTGAACCGACTGTCCTCGGCCAGCACGTTGATGCGTCTGCCGTGTACGCCGCCTTTTTCATTGAGCGTGCGCATGTAGGCCTGGAAGCCATTGGTCCAGATGCCCTGCGACCCCGAGGCGGGACCGCTGAGATCCATCATGACGCCCCAGTCGACGCGGTCGCGAAAGACGCCTTCGTTCCGCGCCTCGAACTGGGCCTGCGCGGAGGCGGTGAGGGTAACCGTTGCGAGCGCCGCGAGCGCCCGCTTGACGGAAATACCGATTGTGAGAGAGTGAATCGACTGCATGATGTCTCCTGCGGTTATGTACACGTTGATTGAGAGGCCTGTGCGGAAAAACTGAAACCTTCGTAGCCCTTGCTCACCACATCGCGGCAGATTGCGACGTAGGTTGAAAAGCCGCCGATGAAGGGCAGGAACACCCTGGGCTTGCCCGGAATGTTGGCGCCCATGTACCAGGAGTTCGCCTTCACAAACAGCGTGCCGTTGGCGATTTTCTGAACGGTGGCGCCCCAGCGGTCCTGCGCCGCCTGCTGGGGTTCGATGCGTTGGAATCCGTTTGACTGCATGTGACCGAGGCAGTCGGCGATCCAGTCGACATGCTGTTCGATCGATACGATGACATTGGTGAGGATCGAGGGGCTTCCCGGTCCGGTGATGGTGAAGAGGTTGGGAAAGCCTGCAGTCATCAGACCGAGATAAGAGGTTGGGCCGTCTTTCCACAGTTCGCGCAGACTTTGCCCGGTCTCGCCCCGCAGGTTTAGACGCTCCAGTGCGCCGGTGACCGCGTCATAGCCCGTGGCAAACACCATTGCGTCCAACTCGTGACGCGATGATCGGGTGAGCACGGCATGTTCGTCGAAGCCCGTGATGGGGTCGGCCCGCAGATCGACCAAGGTGACGTTGGGGCGGTTGAAGGCTTCGAAGTAGCCGCTGTCAACGCAGATTCGCTTGGTGCCGATGGGATGGTCATGCGGCAGAAGCTTTTGAGCGGTAGGCGGATCCTTCACCGTTTGTCGAATCTTGTCGCGTACGTAGTCCGCCAGAAACTGATTCGACGCCTCGTTCACGAAGGTGTCGTTGAAGGCGTGGACGAAGTTGGCGCCCCCCTTGCGCCACCGGCTATCCATTTCTGCCTGTCGCTCGGCTTCGGTCATGGAAACTCCAGACTGGGTGCCGTAGTCGTAAAGAATGCCTGACCGGGTGTTCCGGGCGCGCTCGCGCAGCACCGGATAGTTCGCGATCCAGTTCTGCTGATGCGCCGGGTCGATCGGACCGTTCCAGGCCGGAATGCTGAAGTTTGGCGTTCGCTGGAACACCACCAGTTCGCGTGCCTCGCGTGCAATCTCGGGAATGGCCTGAATGCCGGAAGAGCCGGTGCCCATCACCCCCACGCGCATGCCGGCAAAGCTGACTGGCGTCTTGGGCCAGCGACCGGTGTGAAAGGTCTGTCCCTTGAACTGGGCCAGCCCGTTGATGGGTGGCACACGCGATTCGGACAGGCAGCCGGTGGCGGTGATGAGGAACCGGGTGGTGACGGTGAGTCCGCCCTCGACCTCGATCTGCCAGGTTCCGGAGTCGGCGACCCACCGACCCGCCGCCACCCGGGCATTCAGACTGATGTCACGCGTGAGGTCGAAGCGCTCGGCAACATGATGGATGTACCGCAGGATCTCGTCGCGGGTGGGGTAGCGCTCGGTCCATTGCCATTCCCGCTGCAGCTCATCCGACCAGGAGTAGCAATACTGCATGCTGTCGACATCGCAGCGCGCGCCTGGATAGCAGTTCCAGTACCAGGTGCCGCCTATGCCATCGCCGGCTTCAAATACCCGCGTACGAAGCCCCAGGCCCCTGAGGCGATGCAGCATGTAGAGGCCGGCGAAGCCCGCGCCAATGACGACGGCATCGTAGTGCGTGCTGGATTGGGTTGTTGGAGTCATGGCGATATCACAAAACCTTCATAGCCCCGATCGACCACGTCCTGGCACTCCCGCCGATAGACGCCGATCTTGGCCGCGTAGGGCATGAACACCCTGGGCTTGCCGGGAATGTTGGCGCCCAGGAACCAGGAGTTGGCAAGCGGCAACAGGGTGCGGGCCGCTGCCTGGTTGACGTGCTCGACCCAGCGATCTTCAGCCTCCTGGCTGGCATCGATCGTGGCCAGATGCCGCGCGCGCAGGTGCGCAATGCAGTCGGTGATCCACTGAACATGGTGCTCGATGCCCACGATCATGTTGACAAGCACCGAGGGGCTTCCTGCTCCAGTGATGATGAACAGATTCGGAAAGCCGGCAGTCATGATCCCCAGGAGTGTTCGCGGACCACTGGCCCACTTGTCGCGCAGGCGGATACCGCCACGCCCGCGTATGTCGATTGCCATCACCGCGCCGCTCAGCGCGTCGTAGCCTGTCGCACACACCAGACTGTCGAGCGACAGGTCTTCGCCTGCCACCCGGACGCCGGTGGCATGAAAGTGATCGATCGGCGTCTTCTTGAGATCGACCAGTCGCACATTGGCCTGGTTGAAGGTCTCGTAGTAACCGGTATCGACACAGATGCGCTTGGTGCCCAGGGGATGGTCATTGGGGCATAGCGAGTCTGCAACAGCGGGGTCCTTTACGATGGACCGGATTCGGGCGCGGACGAAATCGGCGATGGTGTCGTTGGCGGGCTTGCTCACCAGCAGATCATTGAAGGCGTGAACAAAATTCACGCCGCCCTTGTCCCAGCGCCTCGCGTATTCACGCTCGCGCTCGCTCGCGCTCACCTGAAGCGCACCCCGGTCGCTGAATTCGTAAAGTGTGCCTACCTCGCGGGCACGCGCGCGATGTTCCCGGTAGACGGCCTTGAACGCTGCCTGGTCCTCCGCCGAAAGCGGACGGTTCCAGGCGGGGATCGAGAAATTGGCGGTACGTTGAAAGACCGTGAGATGTGCGGCTTGCCGCGCAATCTGAGGAATGGCCTGAATGCCGGATGAACCTGTGCCGATGACACCCACCCGTTTGCCTGCGAAATGAGGCGCATCCTTCGGCCAGCGGCCGGTGTGGTACACCTCACCACGAAAGTTTTCAATGCCAGCGATGGTAGGCAGGCGAGGAACCGACAGTGCGCCGGTGGCCATGATGCAATGCTGCGTCGTGAAAGTTTCACCCGCCTCGGTGGTGAGTGTCCAGGTCGACTGCTGCTCGTTGAAAATGGCCGAGTTCACGCGTGTGTTGAAGCGGATGTCTCGCCGCAAGTCGAACCGCTCGGCGACATGCTCGATGTAGCGAAGGATCTCGGGCTGAGCGGCGTAGCGCTCAGTCCATTGCCACTCCTGTTCGAGTTGGGTATCGAATGAGTAGGAATACTGCAGGCTTTCTACATCGCAGCGGGCACCGGGGTAGCGGTTCCAGTACCAGACACCGCCCACATCGGATCCCGCTTCAAGCACCACGGTGCGGCAGCCCATGCCGCGCAGCATGTGAAGCGCATAGAGGCCGGCGAAGCCTGCGCCAATCACGATCACGTCATGCGGGACGCAGTCGCGGTTCACAGGGCGCAACCTCCGTCGATCGCGAGCTCGGACCCAGTCATGTAGCGGCTCTCGTCGCTTAGCAAAAAGCATACGAGGCCCGCGACTTCGGCCGCCGAGCCGAGCCGCTTCATCGGAATCTGATTGATACGCGCCTGATTCTGCGCCTCGGTGCGAACGCTCAGCATGTCGGTGTCGATTGGCCCAGGATGCACCGAGTTGACTCGAATATTCCGGTCAACGAGTTCGAGCGCAGCCGCCTTCGTCATGCCGCGCACCGCCCATTTGGTGGCGGTGTAGGCGATCGCATTGGGTGCGCTTCGGATACCGACGGTGGACGAAATATTGACGATCGAACCCTGACCGCATGCAGTCAGCGCTGGGGTGACCGATCGCAGGCCGAGGAACACGCCAGTCTGATTGACCCGCAGATGGCGTTCGAACTCTTCCACCCCGTTCTCCGCCAGAAGCGGCACGGGGGCGTACACCCCTGCGTTATTGACCAATCCGTGGAGCGGACCCATGCGTTGCGCCTGTTCAACCGCCGCCTGCCAGTCGGCTTCACGCGTGACGTCGAGCGGCTGGAACCGCGCGCGCGCGCCCAACTCGGCTGCGAGCGCGGCGCCCTGATCGTGCAGCACATCACCGATCAGGACCGAGCCGCCTTCGGCAACGATCCGGCGCGCCTGCGCGCAACCCAGGCCGCGCGCGGCCCCGCTCAGCAGGTAGACCCGTCCATCAAATCGCATTGTGCTCATGGCTTGGCTCTCAGAGTTGGGCTCATTGACCGGTCCATCGTGGAGGGCGCCTCTCGGCAAACGCCTTTGCACCTTCGCGCGCGTCGCTTGATGCGATGATCCGCTCGAGAATTTCACGCTGCCGTGGCCAACGTTGCGCAGCCGGCCAGTCGCTGCAGTCATTGATGATCTGCCGACTTGCAGCGACGGCGAGCGGCGCGTTGGCGGCGATTCGGCTGGCGAGGTCGATGGCGACGCTGCAGGCCTCGCCAGGTTCGGTGAGCCGGTTGATCAGCCCCCACTGTCGGGCCTCGGCGGCCGTCATGAATTCGCCGGTCATCGCGTATTCGAGTGCGATCTGGCGGGGGATTCGCGCCGGCAGTCGCATCAGTCCGCCTGAGCCTGCAATCAGGCCGCGACAGACCTCAGGGAGCCCGAAGCGGGCGGTACGGCTCGCCACGATCATGTCGCACGCGAGCGCGATCTCGAAGCCGCCGGCAAGCGCATAGCCCTCTACCGCCGCGATGACCGGCTTGGCGGGCGGCGTTTCAACAATTCCGGCAAGGCCACGTCCGGGAAGTTCGATGCGCTCGCCTCGAAGGAAAGCCTTGAGATCCATGCCGGCGCAGAAGTGATCGCCCGCGCCGGTGAGCACGGCCGCCCGGAGTGCTGCATCTGAATCCAGTTGGTCGAAGGCGGCGGCGAGCGCCACCGATGTTGCGTGGTCGATGGCGTTTCTTGCCTGCGGGCGGTCGATGGTGATCAC
>RFXC01000264.1 GCA_009921765.1 Betaproteobacteria bacterium
ATCGCAGCCTTGATTGGGCACGAGGGCGTGAGGGGCAGGGAGGGCGGGGTTTGAGACACCCGCGCATTCTAGGGGAACCTGTCAAGGTTTCGCTCGACCGATTGGCCGAGGCGGAACCGCTCTCTACGCCCTTGCCGCCACCACAAATAGCCCGACCATGCAGCCGAGCGCCGCGATCCAGACCAGGCTTCGGAGCGTGGGCCGGTCAGTGATGTAGGCCCAGCCGTAAATGAGCCGAAGCAGAACAAACACCACAGCAAGCGCGTTGATTGCCGCCTGCGAGCCTTGGGCCAGATGGGCGATGATCACCGCTGCTGCGAAGGCTGGGAAAGCCTCGAAGCTGTTCTGCTGAGCCCAGTCGGCACGCTTTTGCCGGCCGTCGAGGCTGGCCAGGAACTCGCGTGGTGCCCGGTTGTCGTAGCGCCGGTCGCCGAACTTGGCGATGCCCGCGAAGGCGTAGGGCATGAGTGCAGCGGCCAGCACGCACCAGTAAGCAGTTGTCATGGTCGGGCCTCGTTTGAAGGGGGGCTGGGAGCGCGCTCACGCTCACGGGCAAGGCGCTTCGCTTTCTCCTGCTTCAGATCGTGGAACTGCCATGCGGCAAACACGAAAACCAGCAGAAACACGCCCAATTCGATCCAGATACCCATTTGGATACTCCGATTTCGGAGAAAGATGTGCGGCCAACCGACGAATGGTAGAGGAACCGCCCGCCCCAACGGTAAGATTCCCCTTGATTTACCACCCGCCTACCACATGGCCGACTCTGATCTTCTCGCCGGTCTGACCGATGGTCTACCCGATGCGCGCTATTGGCACCGCATGGACGACGGTCGGATCCAATGCGACCTATGCCCAAGGGAATGCCGGTTGAATGACGGCCAGCGCGGACTGTGCTTTGTCCGTGCGCGAACCGGCGACCGCATGGTTCTTACCACCTGGGGCCGCTCGTCGGGGTTCTGCGTCGATCCGGTCGAGAAGAAGCCGCTCAACCATTTCCTGCCGGGTACGCCCATCCTGTCGTTCGGCACGGCTGGTTGCAATCTCAGCTGCCGCTTCTGCCAGAACTGGGATATTTCAAAGAGCCGCGAGTTTGATCGGCTTGCCGACGAGGCCTCCCCCGAGGCCATCGCACAGGCCGCCAAGCGGAGCGGCTGCCGCTCGGTTGCATTCACCTACAACGATCCGGTCATCTTTCTCGAATATGCGCTGGATGTGGCGGCGGCCTGTCGCAGGGAGGGCATCCGCTCGGTGGCGGTCACGGCGGGTTATGTCTCGCCACCCGCGGCGCGCGAGTTTTTCAGCGGGATGGATGCGGCCAATGTTGATCTCAAGGCCTTCACCGAAACGTTCTATCAGCGCCATTGCGCGGGCAAACTCGCGCCGGTGCTCGATACGCTCGCTTACCTGGTGCATGAGACCTCGTGCTGGGTCGAGATCACCACGCTCCTGATTCCTGGCGAAAACGATGGCGACGATGAACTGCGTAACCTCTCCCGCTGGGTGATGCGGGAACTGGGGCCGAACGTTCCACTTCACTTCACCGCCTTTCATCCCGACTGGAAGATGACCGACAAGCCACGCACACCACACCTGACGCTGATCCGTGCGCGGCGGATCGCGATGGACGAGGGTCTCCATCACGTCTATGTCGGCAACGTGCAGGACAAGGCGAGGCAGTCCACCTATTGCCACTGCTGCGGCGAGCGCGTGATCGGGCGGGATTCCTATGTGCTGTCCGAGTGGCGCCTGGATGACGCAGGGAGATGCCTCCGATGCGGCACCCCATGCCCGGGCGTGTTCGATGGTCCGCGCGGCAGCTGGGGCGCGCGCCGCCAGCCGATTCGGATTGGGGTGCGGAGCGCCTAGGGCCCGCGCCCGCCCGCGTCCCTCAGTGGAAGGTTTCTGTTCGGTAGCGCCAAAGCCGCGCGCCTTGGGGCCAACCATCGGGTGACAGCCCGGCCTTCGCCTTGAGATGCCTCATGAACTGCCGGGGGTCGGGCAATTCATGCCAGACATGAGGCAGGAACAGCCCGCGACGGGTCTGACCCTGTGAATCGCGGGCTTCGAGGATGACGCCATCCACCTCAGGATGCAGGGCATCGATCGCCTGTGCCTCCGAACCCGACTCCATTGGACGCGGATGCGACAGGATCGACACCGATACCTCAAGGCGCGACACCTCGGCCTGCGTGAGCTTGGGAAAGCGCGGATCCTGAAAGGCCGCCTTGTAGGCGTTGGTGGCGACGTCCGTCACCAGCGGTTCGTGCGGCACCACCGAGCCGATGCAGCCGCGAAGCTTGCCGTCGAGTGTGAGGGTCACGAAGGTGGCGCGCATGGCCTGCAGGGTGCGGCTGAACGTATGCGCATCGACCCGGGCTGCGCGTCCGTGCTTGAGCCCCAGGGAAATTGCCTGCCGTGCGACGCTGGCGAGTTGCTGCCGCTCTCGGTCGGCGAGCCGGGCCTGGGTGGCGTATTCGAAACTCCATCCACCATAGCCCACCACCCGGTCGCGGTTCGCGTGTCCCGCGGTGTCGCCGGAATTGCGCAGATCAAGGGTTGTTGCACGAAGATCAAGTGCAGCCGCTCTCGTCAGCAACCCGCGCAGCCCATGTCGGCCACAGGCCTGCTCCTCGCCAAGCTGGTCGGGGCGCAGGGTTTCGATGGCGCGCCGGGCGGCCTCGTCCAGCGTTCGGGTGCGGGCGTAGTCGTGGTAGTGAGAAAGATCGGAGCTGATCAGAACCAATGTTTCGTCACCGCCCCACAGGCGTGACAGAAGCGCGGCCACCTCCTCGGCCGAAGCGCCGCCCACCAGAATCGGGACGATGGTGAATGCTCCCAGTACCTGTTGCAGGAACGGCAGCTGCGTCTCCAGGCAATGCTCCTGTGAATGGGGGGCATCGTCAACGATTACACCCGGGTGCTCGCGCACGATCGCCATGAACTCCGGATCAAGCGGCACTTCGCCCAGCGGCGTGGCAAATGCTCGCACCGAGGGTACACAGAATTGACGCACCGGCATCCGGTGCGGGGGGCCAAGCATGACCACGCGCCGGATCTGCCCCGCCCGAGCGAGCAGGGGCTTCAACGTGGTGGCGGCAATCGGGCCCGAGTAGATGTAGCCCGCGTGGGGTGATACAAGGGCCTTGGGCGCAACCTGATGGAGGGGCGCGCGCTCAATCATGTCGCCGATCATTGCGCGAAGCGCCGACGGTTCGGCCGGATAGAAGGCGCCCGCGAGCGCTGCCGGGCGAACGGCTGAGGTGGTGACGTTCATGAGTCGATCCCGGCACGCTTGACGAGATCAGTATCCCGAATCGAGAGGTCCTGACCGTTAAGGTCCATGGGGCGCTGGTGGGCAAGCCAGGCGATCAGACGGGCTGCGCGCTCCGGTTTCCCGAGTTGCTCACGCGGCACGCGGCTTACCTCATTGACCTGCGCCGCGCGGATGGCGCTTTGCATATCGGTGTCGACCATGCCCGGTTGCAGCCCGAAGGCCGCAACGCCTTCGGGGCCCCACTCGAGTGCGAGGCAACGGGTGAGCATGACCAGGCCCGCCTTGCTCGAGCAATAGGCAGACCAGCCGGTGCGCGGGGCGTGGGCTGCGCCGGTCGAGACATTGATGACCGTGCCCGCAGGGCTGGCACGGAGCGCGGACAGGGCGGCGTCCACCATGAGGTATGGGCCGGTGAGATTGATGCGGATGGCGCGATCCCACTCGTTCACGTCCACAGCACCTATCGGGCCCATGGGGTCGACCACGCCTGCGTTGTTGATCAGGATGTCGAGCCGTCCGTGGCGGTTGAGGGTGGCCGCCACTGCAGCGCGCGCCTCGTCGGTGTTTTCCACATGACAGCCGACCACGAGCGGGTCGATGCCCAGGGCCTGCACGGCCGAGGCGGCGGCGCGGGCGGTCTCGGGGCGCCGCACGGCCAGCACAGGGACGATTCCGTGGCGGGCGAGTTCAACCACAACAGCAGCGCCGATGCCGCGCGAGGCACCGGTGACGAGCGCGACGCGCGCGGTGGATGGCGTTGAAGACATGAAATGCGATCTCCGGAAAGCGGGCGGGGCCGATCAAAATCGCAAGCTTAGTCGAAGCCCGCAAAAGCGGCATCTTTGCGAGAGCGGGAGGCGTTTCATGCGGCAACACCCGAGGCGCGGATCGCTGTAGCATCCGGCCTCGGCCGCCGCTTCCGGCACCGTTCAGTCGCGTTTTCTTCGGAGTCCACCCCATGAGCATTTCCGAATCCGCCCGGCAGGCGCTCTCCGCAGTCACCACTGCCACCCTTACAACGGTGCTGCTCAAGAAGGGCTTGCGCAATGTCTGGATGCGCGGCGCGCGGCCGCTCAAACCCGGCCAGCCCAAGCTCGTGGGGCGAGCCTTCACGCTTCGGTTCGTGCCGGCCCGTGAAGATCTGGCCACGCCGGAATCGTGGGGCGCGCCCATCTCGACCCGGGCTGCAATCGAAGCCATGCCCGAGGGCTGCATTGCGGTGGTGGATGCCATGGGGGTAACCGATGCGGGAATCTTCGGCGATATCCTCTGCGAACGAATGGCCCGCCGCGGCGTGGCGGCGCTGGTCACCGATGGCGTGGTGCGCGATGTGGAAGGCGTGCTCGGCACGGGGCTCCCGGTCTGGTGTGACGGCGTGGCAGCGCCGCCCTCGGTGGCGGGGCTTACCTTCGTGGGCTGGCAGCAGCCGATCGGCTGTGGCGGTGTGGCGGTGTTTCCCGACGATGTCGTGGTGCTGGACGACGATGGCGCGGTGCTCATTCCCGCGGCGCTCGTCGAGGAGGTCGCCAGAATGGCCACCGACCAGGAGCTGCTCGAGACCTGGATCATGGAAGAGGTGAGGGCGGGCGCGTCGCTCCCCGGGCTCTATCCGCCCAACGCCGAACAGAAGCTGCGGTTTGAGGCCTGGAAGAAAGCGCGGAGCTGACGATGCGTGCCATGGTGGTTCGTGCCGCGGGTGAGGCCGATGCACTTCAGCTCGAAGACGTGCCGCTGCCGGCGCTCCGCGACAACGATGTCCGGATTCGCGTCGAGGCGTGCGGCGTGTGTTTTCATGACGTGGTCACCCGTAACGGCGTGCTGCGCCGGGGCATTCGCATGCCGCTCATTCCGGGTCATGAAGTGTCGGGCATTGTGGAGTCGGTGGGGCCGCGTGTTCGGGCCTTTAAACCCGGCGATCGGGTGTGCACGGCGCAGCGCCGGTACATTTGCGGGTTTTGCCGCTTTTGCCGCAGTGGTCGTGAAACCTCATGCGACGAGCGCGAATTTCT
>RFXC01000265.1 GCA_009921765.1 Betaproteobacteria bacterium
CATTCCACCAGCGTGCCGGCTCGCACCCGCACCTCGGATCGCATGAGCGAAGAGCTCGGCAAGCGCGGCTTCAAGTTCGTCGGCTCGACCATCTGCTACGCCTTCATGCAAGCCACCGGCATGGTCAATGACCATCTGGTGTCGTGCTTCCGATACCGCGATCTGGTCTGACGGCAGAGCAACACCGGTCATGTCCTGCGCGCCTGTCCACTGCCTGATGTCTGCCGGGACGTTGTGGCGTGCCACGCTGGCGAGCCTGATTCTGCTGGTCTGCGGCCCGCTGCTGGCGCAGCAAAACGAAGGCGATGCACTGCTGCTGGTGGCCAAGCCCGCGCTGCGCGATCCGAACTTTGCCCGCACCGTGGTGCTGGTGAACCGGCGCTCCGATGACTCGGCTCTGGGCATCATCATCAATCGCCCGACCCGTCGCACCATGTCCAGCCTGTTCCCCGAACACGCGCCATCGAAAAAGGTGGTGGACCCGCTGTACTTCGGCGGTCCGAGCGGACGCAGCGCGGTGTTCGGCCTGATCCGGCTCAAGCAGAGTCCGGGGGAAGGCGCGCTGACGCTGCTGCCCAACCTGTTCCTGGCCTTGCATGTCGATCTGGTGGACAAGCTGATCGAGCAATATCCGGCCGATGCGCGCTTCTATGTCGGCTATGCCGGCTGGGGACCAGGGCAGCTGCGCGATGAAATCGAGCGCGGCGGCTGGTATGTGCTGGAAGCCGACCCCGATCTGATTTTCCGCAAGGACCCGCAGACGCTGTGGGAAGAGCTGATACGCCAGGCGCAGCGCACCACCGCCATGCTGGACTGCTGCAACCCGACACAACAATAAATCATCACCCGCCATCGCATTTCATGACCGCTGCCTGAGGAGGAAACGGTGTTGAAGGCTGCATCTCTCCGTCGTCACTTTCATCAACAGGCGGGCATCAAGCGTCTGCCACGCCTGAGCGCGATCATGGCCGCATCAATGCTGCTGGCCACGCTGGGCACAACGGTGCTGGCGCAAGGCAACAGCTACCCGCAACGGCCTCTGAAACTGATCGCGCCCACCTCGCCGGGCGGCGCACCCGACACCATTGCGCGGGTGCTGGCCGAGAAACTCTCGCCCCTGCTCGGGCAGCCGGTGGTGGTGGAAAACCGTGCCGGTGCCAACGGCTATCTGGCCACCGAGACCACCGCGCGCGCGGCGGCCGATGGCTACACCCTGGGCATCTTTGCCGACAGCATGGTGGTGATCAATCCGCACCTGCGCGCCAAGAGCTCGCACGACACCATGAAGGATCTGGTGCCCATTGCCACGGTGGCCTCGAACACGTTTTTTCTCTCGACCCACCCATCGATACCGGTGAAGAACTTTCGCGAGTTCATCGAGTACGCCCGCAATGCCAATCCGCCGCTGGCCTATGCCTCGGGCGGCAATGGCAGCCAGCATCAGATGGCGATGGAGATGCTCAAGCAGCGCGCCGGCATCAATCTGCTGCATGTGCCCTACAAGAGCGGCACCGAAGCCACCACCGCCACCATCGCCGGCGAAGTGGCAGCGATGTTCTCCGGCGCTTCGACCGGGCCGCAGATCAAGGCCGGCAAGCTGCGCGGCCTGGCTGCCACCGGTCGCAGCCGCTCGCCGCTGTTCCCCGACATGCCGACCATCGGCGAGGTCTACCCCGGCTATGAAATCTCGGTCTGGCTGGGCTTTTTCGGTCCCGCCGGCTTTCCCGAGTTCGCGCTGCAGCGCCTGCGCGCAGAGCTGAACAAGGTGCTGCTGCTGCCCGAGGTCAAGGACCGGCTCAATAGCGCCGGCGGACTGGAACCGTTTCGCTCCACGCCCGAGGAATTCCAGGCCATGATGCGCGCCGATTATGATCGCTACGGCAAGCTGGTGCGTCAGATCGGCGCCAAGCTTGACTGAAAAAAATCAATAAAATCAATAGGTTATGAGAACCTCATCCGCACTGAGGATGCTGTCAGCCCGGGCCGGGCTCATCAGCTGGCTTGCCGCAGCCGCCCTTGCGCCGGCCGTGGCGCAAACGGTCACGCCAGCGACAAGCGCCGCCAGCAGCGCAACCGCGGGCTATCCCAACCGGCCGATCAAGCTGGTGGTGCCGATCCCGCCGGGCGGCGCACCGGACATCGCCGGACGGGTGCTGGCCGAGAAGCTGGCACTGGCGCTGGGTCAGCCGGTGGTGGTGGAGAACCGCGCAGGGTCCAACGGCAACATCGCCTCCGAGCTGGTGGCACGCGCCCCGGCCGATGGCTACACCCTGCTGGCCTCGGCCGACAGCATGATCGCCATCAATCCGCATCTGTATGCACGCATGCCGGTGGACACCCTGCGCGAGCTGGTGCCGGTATCGGGGCTGGCCACCAACGAGTGGGTGCTGGCAGTGAATCCTTCGTTGCCGGTGCGCACACTGCGCGAGTTCATCGAGCTGGCGAAAAAATCCAATCCGGTGCTGGCCTATGCCTCGGGCGGCAATGGCAGCCAGCACCAGATCGCCATGGAGATGCTCAAGCAACGCGCCGGCATCAACCTGCTGCATGTGCCCTACAAGGGCGGCTCACCGGCCACCACGGCGGCGGTGGCGGGAGAAGTGGCAGCGGTGTTCTCCGGCACCTCCAGCGCCGGACAGATCCGCGCCGGCAAGCTGCGCGCCCTGGCCAGCACCGGTCGCAAGCGCTCGGAACAATTCCCCGAGCTGCCCACCATCGGCGAGCTCTATCCCGGCTATGAACTGGTGATCTGGCTGGCGATCTACGCCCCGGCCGGCACACCCGAGGCCATCCTCAACCGCTTGAATGCCGAGGCCAACAAGGCGCTCGCCCTGCCCGACCTCAAGGCCCGCTTCGCGGCGGCGGGCGGGCTCGATCCCTACCTCACCAGCCGCGAGGATCTGGCCGCGCACATCCGCGCCGAATACGACAAGTTCGGCAAGCTGATTCGCGCGGTCGGCATCAAGGCCGACTGAAACCGACCGGGCCGCGATCAGTGCGGCTTGCTGAACTTCATCCGGCCCGACTGCACATCCACCAGCACCCGGTCCTTGGCGGTGAAATGGCCCTCGAGGATTTCCTTCGATAGCGGATTCTCCAGCTGCTGCTGAATGGCACGCTTGAGCGGTCGCGCGCCGTACACCGGATCGAAGCCAGCGCGCGCCAGCTCGGCCAGTGCTGCCGGCGACACTTCCAGCGCGATGTCCATCTTCGCCAGGCGCGCCACCAAGCGCTGCAACTGAATCGCCGCGATGCCCTCGATGTGCTTTTCATCCAGCGCATGGAACACCACGATCTCGTCGATGCGGTTGACGAACTCCGGCCGGAACTGCGTCTTGACCTCGGCCATCACCGCCAGCTTGATCAGGGCCGGATCATCACCGGACATCGACTGGATCATCTGCGAGCCGAGATTGGAGGTCATCACCACCACGGTGTTGCGAAAGTCCACGGTGCGGCCCTGACCATCGGTCATGCGGCCATCATCGAGCACCTGCAACAGCACATTGAACACATCCGGATGCGCTTTCTCCACCTCGTCGAGCAGGATCACGCTATAGGGCCGACGACGCACCGCCTCGGTCAGATAGCCACCCTCTTCATAGCCCACATAGCCGGGCGGCGCGCCGATCAGGCGTGCCACGGAATGCTTCTCCATGAACTCCGACATGTCGATGCGGATCATGTGCTCATCGGAATCGAACAGGAACTCGGCCAGCGCCTTGCACAACTCGGTCTTGCCGACACCGGTCGGACCAAGAAACAGGAACGAGCCATAGGGCTTGCCCTCGTCCGACAGACCGGCGCGCGAACGACGGATGGCATCGGACACCAGTCGCACCGCCTCGTCCTGACCGACCACGCGCTGATGCAGACGCGTTTCCATTTTCAACAGCTTGTCGCGCTCGCCCTGCATCATCTTGGACACCGGGATGCCGGTCGCGCGTGACACCACCTCGGCGATTTCCTCGGCGCCGACTTCGGTGCGCAGCAAGCGCATGCGCGCCGGTTTGCCGTCCTTGCCGTCTTTGCCCGCGCCCTTGCCGGCCTTGCCACCCGCATCGGCCTGACGGATCTGTGCCTCGATCTGCGGAATGCGGCCGTACTGGATTTCCGACACGCGCTGCCATTCGCCCTTGCGCTTGGCCGCCTCCATCTCGAGCTTGAGTTTCTCCAGCTCTTCCTTGGCCGACTGCGAGCCCTGCACCTGCAGCTTCTCGGCCTTCCAGATTTCTTCCAGATCAGCGTACTCGCGCCCGAGCTTGTCGATCTCCTCTTCGATCAGCCCAAAGCGTTTTTGCGAGCCCTCGTCTTTTTCCTTGCGCACCGCTTCGCGCTCGATCTTGAGCTGGATCAGGCGCCGGTCGAGCTTGTCCATGACCTCGGGCTTGGAATCGATTTCCATCTTGATGCGCGAGGCGGCCTCATCGATCAGATCGATGGCCTTGTCCGGCAAGAACCGGTCGGTGATGTAACGATGCGACAACTCGGCCGCAGCGACGATGGCCGGGTCGGTGATGTCCACGCCATGATGCAACTCGTACTTCTCCTGCAGGCCGCGCAGGATGGCGATGGTCGACTCGACCGAGGGCTCACCCACCAGCACCTTCTGGAAACGTCGCTCCAGCGCCGCATCCTTCTCGATGTACTTGCGGTATTCATCCAGCGTGGTGGCGCCCACGCAATGCAGTTCGCCACGTGCCAGGGCCGGCTTGAGCATATTGCCGGCATCCATCGCGCCCTCGGCCTTGCCCGCACCCACCATGGTGTGGATCTCGTCGATGAAGACGATGGTCTGGCCCTCATCCTGGGCCAGTTCTTTCAGCACCGATTTCAGCCGTTCTTCGAACTCGCCGCGAAACTTGGCACCAGCCAGCAAGCTCGCCATGTCGAGCGACAGCACGCGCTTGTTCTTCAGCGTCTCGGGCACTTCGCCATTGATGATGCGCTGTGCCAGACCCTCGACGATGGCGGTCTTGCCCACGCCCGGCTCGCCGATCAGCACCGGATTGTTCTTGGTGCGACGCTGCAGGATCTGGATGACGCGCCGGATTTCGTCATCACGGCCGATCACCGGATCGAGCTTGCCCTTGCGCGCACGCTCGGTCAGATCGAGGGTGTATTTCTTCAGCGCCTCGCGCTGGCCTTCGGCCTCGGCGCTGTTCACCGGCTCGCTGCCGCGCACCGCCTTGATGGCCTGCTCCAGCGTGCTGCGGCTGCCACCCATCTCCTTGAACAGGCGTCCGGCCTCGCCTTTGTCTTCGGCCAGCGCCAACAGGAA
>RFXC01000266.1 GCA_009921765.1 Betaproteobacteria bacterium
GTCATACGTCGTGCTGCGCGCCGTGTTCGTCACCGTCACCGGCTTGGGACTGATCACCAGATTCGCGTCGGTGATGACTGGCGTGTTGTAGTTGGACAGCACCGCACCGCTGACCGCCAGAGTGGAGCCATAGGTACCTGCATTGGTGCCCGTGGCAACGCCTGTCACCGTGAGTGCACTCGCATCATTGCCCAGCGCTGTGGTGGTGTAGGTGCCCGTGTAGGACGTGCCTCGATACACGTTGCCCGTGAGACTCGGCGTGGCCGTCACCGACAGGTTGGCTTTGTCCACCACGTTGGTAGCCGCAACGTAGCTGAAGCTGTAGTTGCTGGCACTGCCTGCCCCCATCGCTGCATTGCCTGGGGTCACTGTGTAGGTTCCGGCCTGCGCCACCCCGCCGGACGAAACGCCTGAACCACCGAGCGCCTTGTTCACCGAGGACACCCAATCACCCTGCGCCAGGCCACTTGCGACAAAGCCAGTCGTATTGACCAAGTCGGCATAAATGCTCACAGCATCGTAGGTCGTCGCGCGCGCCGTGCCCGTCACGGTGACGGCCTTGGGGTCAATCGTCGCCGCGGTGGTGCTGACGGTACTGGTCAGCTCATAGTTTCTGGCCAGGCCACCCGTACCATCACCCAAGCGATAACCCGTGGCCGTGACGGTCTTGTTGGACTGCGCCATGGCGTCTGAAAAAGCCGCCGTTCCAGGAAGCAGGGTCAAACTTTCGTTGACCACACCAGTCGCTACAGTGCCCCAGTTACTGACGGCCACGCTTGAATTGCCGTCGTACGTCTTATTGACCGCAGTCAAGCCGGACACGGTCACCGGTTTGGGCGTGATGCTGCCCACCGCACCCGAAACAGAGGTCGGTAACACATAGTTGGAAAGATTGGTCCCCGCACCCGCGAGGTAATCGCTGGGTGTCAAATTCACTGTCACCAGCTTGCCGCTACCGACGTTCGGGTCGTCATACGTGCCCGACGTTTTCGTGACGCTTGCAGCGTCAGTGCCCACCCACCCCGACAGGATGTAGTTAGCACTCGTGAGCGTCGCGCTGGCATTCCCGTCATAGACCTTTGTGATCGGCCCTTGCAGCAGGGCATTGACGGACGAAGTCGTGATGGTCGCCGGATTCACAGTCAGGGGCGCACTGACATACGTGATGTTGTAGTTGTTGCTCGTCAGTCCCTGAGGCGTGATGGTGTAGGTGCCCGCATTGACAGCATTCTGGCTGGTGCCCCCGTACGATAAAGCGCCGCCCAGAACCGTTGAATTCTCATTGTTCACCAGTCCGCTGTAAGCGACGCCATTGCCACCAAGATAGGCCTCGCCGTCATAGATTTTCCGGTCGCTCTGGGCCGTGACCGTCAACGCAGCCTTGGTGATGGCACCGTTGCTGCCTGAAATGCCGTTACCCGCAGACAGCACATAGTTGCCCCGATCCACGCCGGACAGCGTCAGGTTGTTGACGCCGTAGTTGGTCGTTCCGGCATTGGCGCTGGCGTAAGCACCTTGCCCGGTCACCGATACTTTGTCCCCCGCCAAGGCGCCACTCAGAGCCAGACTCATTCCCGGCATGCTGGCGTTACCGTCATAGGTCTTGGTCAAACCGCTGCCCACCGCTGCCGACACCGTTTTGGGGTTGACGGTCAGGGCACCCGTCGTCGTGATCGTACTGCCATAGTTGGTGCTGCTGTTGGTGACATTGCTGGCACCCAGCTGGTAGCCACCGAAGGCATTCAGCTGGCGCGCGCTACTCAAAGATGCGCTTTGCACGCCTACATGGAAAGACGTCGAGCCGCCATCGCCATCCGTCAGGCTGAAAGCAGTGCCAGTGACCGATGCTCGCGACGTCAGATCAATCACGACATTGTTGCTGCTCTTGAGGTACTGCGCAGAAGTCAGCGCGTAGACTGGGTCCGCTCCATACGTCGTCGCCACGTTGCTGAACTTCACCAGCAACTGATCTGCAGGGACAATGGTGTAATTGCCCGGAACATACGTGATGGCGTAGTTGGTGTTGGTCAGCCCAGGAATGGAAGCCTGCAAGGCCCCGACGAAAGTGCCTGCCGCCGAGCCGGTAGAGCGTGTGATGCTCAAACTGCCCAGCGTGGAAATCGACTCGCCAGGCACGAAGCCCGTGTAACTGGCACCCGCATAACCCACTGTATCGGATTGACCCACAAAACGCGCATCGTCGTTGACCCGAATGGTCAGGGCCTTGGGGTTGACTGTGAGCGTCCCCGGGCTGTAGCTGATGCTGTAGTTTTTCGCGGTCAGGCCCGAGACTGTCAGCGCGTACGTGCCGGCATTGACCGCACCCTGGGCCACGCCGCCAAACACCGCCTTGCCGCCCAGTGCGCTGGCATTTTCGCCGGCTACAAAACCGTTGTACGACACGCCATTGCCCAGCGCGTAAGCACCGCCATCATAGGTCTTGGAGGCATCGTTGGCGGTGATCGTCAAAGCCGCTGGGGTCACCGTGATCTTGGGATTGCTGGCGGCATATCCCAAAGCCTCGGCACTCGCAGTCTT
This sequence comes from Betaproteobacteria bacterium, assembly GCA_009921765.1. Next base: position 2,539 of record RFXC01000266.1, read on the forward strand.
GCTGACTTCGTACACGCCTACGTCGTACACATTGGAGGCGTTGAGCTTGGCGTTGGCCTTGGGAGTGCTGCCAGTACGCACGAGCAGCGCCTGGCTCACCTTGGCCTCGTCGCCGTTTTGCAGGCCCAAGGCATGGCTGCTGGTGGTGCTGTAGGTGTTCAAGCTACCCGTGCTGCTGTAGCTCATGGCCTGGCCATACGCGATGGACTGGTCGGATTGAGTGCTCCAGCTCACCGTGGGCTGCTGGCGATAGATCAGACTCAACCCCGGCGAGAGCGCCTGGGAGTAGTTGCTGGTCAGACTGTCGCTGCCGTAGCGGAAGCGCCCGGAGCCAGAGCCTACCAGGGCAGCGACCGATGTGCTGCCCGCAAGCGAGCCCGTGTAGAGCTTGGCTGTACCGCCTGCACCCACGCTGATGGTGGAAGCGTTCGTCAACACAATGTTTCCACCCGTGCTGTCACCCGGGTTGGCGTTGTACCCCGCCTCAATGTTGATGGCCGAAGGCAGGGTGGATGAGGTCGTGATGTCACGGGCCACCGTCAAGTCGCCCGTCAAGCTGGCGACGAACACCCTACTGGAAGCTGAAATGCCGGACACGCTGCCAACGGCACCTATTGTCAAGGGGCCTGCATTGACGAGAGCGACCGTCGTAGCGCCCGTGACTGCCGCCGTGCCAATCGCGTTGTATTTGGTCAGAGAAACACCAGAATCGGCCCCGGTCACCGCCAACTGCGGCGTGGTCAACAATCCCGGCGGGAGCGCCGACTGCTGGATGGTTTTGCCGGCGCCATATGCCGCAAGGGAAATCAGACCATTGGCGCCTGTACCTGTCGAAGCCAGCGCGCTTTCGAGGTACATGTCACCAGCCATCAGGCTGATCGGCCCGGCCACCGACATCGGCGCATACAAGGTCAGCGCAGCTGTGTTGTTGGCCTTGCCGATCGTGAGCGCCGAAGGCCCTGAATTGCTGGCACCGGCGACCACCACATTCGTCCCCAGGGTCTGAGTGTCTCTGAAAGATGTGGCCACGGGCGCCATCGACACCGCGCCGTCGGTCTTGAGCGTGATCGCGCTTGCGAGCGAGCCGGAGAAAATGTCATTCGACACCAGCGATATGTCGCCCGTTTGCGAGGCCCCGCCCAGCATCACATTGGCACCCAATGACAGGCCGTAGCTGGCAGATCCTGCGCCTTCATTGCCCTGAATCGTGAGTGAGCCACCCAATGCGCCGCTTCGGGTGCGAACCGTTGGGACGGCCGCTCCGACACCGGCGATACGGACGCCAAAGTTGTTCAAGCTAGCGCTGCCTGTTCCGCCACCGGTACCGGTAATGGTCACTGTGGCGTTGGCACCCGTGGTCTCCACAGTGGCCGCTGTGCTCGATGCGCTGGCACCCACCAGCACCCCGATGTTGTTGCTGGAGTTGCTGATGGCAGAGCCACCACCGCCTGTGCCCGTGATGGACACTGAACCCGAACCCACGACGCTGGCAGAGTCACCGATCTGCACACCGTAGGTGCCGGATGTACTGCTGGCCGTGCCACGGCCCACCAGGGTGATGTTGGCGCCACTGATGCTGGCATGGTTGCCAACCAGAACACCGGTGCTGCCGATAGCCGCGCCACCGGCGGCTGTGGCGCCGTTACCCCCGCCCAACACTACGTGACCTGTGGCAGCGCTGATGGTGGCCTTGGCCGGGCTCGCACCCGCGGCAGTGAGCGTAATCGACCCTGCGCCGTTGGCGTCGCTGTCGGCCCAATAGGTCACGTTGCCACCCGAGGTTGAGACAGTGGTCGACGTGTTTTGAACAATGTTTCCGGTGGACTTGATCAGCAGTTCTGAACTGCCACCTGTGACATTACCCGTCAGGGTCACATCACCACCGGCGTTGGTTACCGAGAAGGCACCTGATGTATTGACGGTGCCCAACGAATAATTGGCTGCAGACACCGCAATGCTGCCACTGCCAACGGTCATCGCGCCCTGCGTGCTGAAGCTGCCGCCGGTTTGGGTCAGATTGCTCAAGGTCACGCCGCTCGTGCCCACGTTCAATGTGCCGGCCGATACCGTCAGGCTGCCCGTACTTCCGCTGATGCCATCCACATTGACCGTGCCTGCTTGCGCCGTGCCTGTGACCACGTTGTTGAAGCTGACAGTCGTACCTGCGGGAATCACCACATTCGCCACATTGGACAGATCGGGCACGGCACCACCGGCCCAGTTGGCAGGGTTCAACCAATCACCCGTCGCACCCCCCGTCCAGGTCACCGAATTCAATCGCGTGATGTTGGCGCTCAGACCCGTGGGCTGCGTCAGCGTGTAGTTGCCGCTGCCCGCGCCGCTGAGCGTGCTGGTGGATGTCACGGCAATGTTGTTACCCACGTTTTTGCTGGCGAAGGTGCCGCTCGTGTTCAGGGTCACTGTGCTGCTATCCGTGCCCACCAGGCCTTGCAAGGTCCCACCACTCAAGGTGGCCACCGCACTCCCGTCGTAAATCTTGTTGACTGCGGTGCTGCCACTCACCGTCAAGGTGGCCTTATCCACCGTGCTGGTGGCCGCTACGTAGCTGAAGCCGTAGTTGCTCGCCAGGCCTGTGCTCAGCACCGCAGCACTGGGCGTCACGGTAAAGGTACCCGCCTGCGCTACGCCTGTTGCAGCCACGCCGCTGCCACTGGCCGTCTGTGTGACGGAGGCCACCGCATCCGTGCCCAC
>RFXC01000267.1 GCA_009921765.1 Betaproteobacteria bacterium
GTCGGTTGCGGTCCAGCGCGGTTGTTCAACCGTACCGTAGCGCGCGACATAGCGTTGCGCGCGTTCTTTCATCCAGATTGCCCACTGTCGCTCGCCGCTTCGCTCGAGATAGGCAGCCGCATCCAGCCCGGCCTGATTTCGAAGCGATGGATCTGCGCCCTGGTCAATGAGGTATTGCACCACCGGCAAAGCACGCATCCGAGCGGCCATCATGAGGGGGGTTGTGTTGTTCGGTGACTGAGCGTCGATAAAGGCATGCTGCTCGATCAGCACCTTGACGAGCTCAAGTTGCCCGCCGCTTGCGGCGTAATGCAAGGGCGTCCAGCCCGGTCGATTGACCTGTGCGCCGCGCTGGAGCAAGGCGTCGAATGAACGCCGGTCGCCCAGCGTGGATACCAGCATCAAGGCGTTTTCATCGGCCACGCTGGCTGCGTCCACATCGGTGGCGTTCAGCGATGCCAACACACGCACCACATCAAAAGCCTTGAACCGGGCGGCCGCGACAATCGCCGGGCCATGATCGGGATGACGGGCGTTCGGATTGGCGCCGCGCATCAGTTCAGTACGAAGCGTGTTGATGTCGTTGGTTTCGATCGCACGCCAGAAAGCGGGAGACTGTGCCTGGACCGCTTGCGACAAAAACAGGACGAGCACCAGCGCCAAGCTTGCGCGCAAAACCGGGGCGAGTGAGACCGCATTGGAAAGAGAACGAAGCGACACAATCATGGCTTCTCCCGATTCGGCGCAGATGGACCGAACACGCGCTCAAAGTTCGCGGTGGTGATTGCAGCGATGTGCTCAAGCGATACGCCCCGGAGTTGCGCGAGAAACTCCGCAACGTGTCGGACATAGGCCGGTTCGTTGGTCTTGCCCCGGTGCGGGACGGGCGCCAAGTAGGGCGAATCGGTTTCAACGAGGAGCGCCTCGTCGGGCACCTTGAGCGCCACCTCGCGGAGCGCTGCAGCGCTCTTGAAGGTGACGATTCCCGAGAACGAGATGCAGAGGCCCATGTCGATCGCAGCGCGCGCGCACTCCCAGTCTTCGGTAAAGCAGTGCATGACCCCCCCTGCCTCGCGCGCGCCCTCCTCTGCCAGGATGGAAATAGTGTCGGCTGCAGCGGACCGGGTGTGCACGATCAACGGTTTCGCGCAAGCGCGGGCGGCCTGAATGTGGGTACGAAATCGGGCGCGCTGCCAGTCGAGTTCGTGAGCCGCGACCCGGTAGTAGTCCAACCCGGTCTCGCCGATCGCAACGATCCTTGGGTGATCGGCAAGCCGCACCAAGGTGTCGACGTCGGGCTCGCGGACATCGGCGTAATCCGGATGCACGCCAACCGAGGCGCATAGCTCGGGTGCGCGCTCGACCAACTCGAGCACCTTGGGAAAGTCTTCCAGATTAACCGCCACACAAAGCGCGCGCGTCACACCATGCGCCGCCATGTTTGAACGGATGTCTTCAAACCGGTCGAGCAGATCCGGAAAATCGAGATGGCAGTGGGAATCGATCAGCATGATGCATTTTACCGGCGCGCCGCTACCGAGCGACTTGGATCCCGTGTTGGCTAAAGGTCCGCAACCCAGGCGGGATCACGCTGCAGATCCACGACCCGCGAACACCGCGAGGTATCGACTGAACGCGTCGTCGGCCACCAACCTGGGGTTGAGCGGATGTGAAATCAGCCGCTGCAATTGCTGCAACCACTCCTCGAAGGCGAGCAGACGGTTGACGTCCAGACGCTTTGCAAGCGCTTCCAGGCGCGCGGCTTCGGCTGGAAAATATCGAGGCGCGGCGCTTGCCGCGCACCGTAACAGGTCTACGCACCAGGCATGAAGCACTGGCGCCCAGACGCGCGGCTCATAGGCATTGAGCCGATCGGTTGAGCTCATCAGCGACTCATGCTCGCATTTTGCAAACGCTTCGACCAGATCGCGATGCACCACCGCCTGGTCACTCGCCGCGAGGTCCACCGCACGGCGAGGTGCGCCCCCGCAAAACGCAAGCCACTGAAGCGCCCTCTCCTCCTCGGCATGCGCCTGGGCCATGACCCAGGCAAGCGCTTCAGCTTGCGGGGGGATAGGTACCGGCACCTGCCGACAGCGTGAACGAACGGTGGCCGGCAGTCGGCTGGCGCGGCTAGTGACCAACAGGAAGTAGGTGTTGCGTGGCGGTTCCTCGAGGGTCTTGAGCAGCGCGTTGGCGGCTGCGCTGTTCATCGCTTCAGCCGGTGTGATGAGAATCACCTTCGCACCGCCTCGATGGCTTGCCACCTCGACGAAGCCCGACAGACCGCGGATCTGCTCGATCCGGATATCGCGCGACACCTTGGCCGGCCGCGGGCTGGGCGTATCGCCCTCTTCCGCCACGGGTTCGTCAGCCGAAGGTCGGACCCACCTAAAGTCAGGATGAGAATCTAGCGACATCCAGCGACATGCCGCGCACTGCCCGCATGCGAGGCGATTTTCGCGCGGCTGGTCGCAAAGCAGGCCAGCCGCGAGCGACCGGGCCAGCCATTCCTTGCCAACGCCTTCGGGCCCGGAAAAGAGCAGCGAATGATGAAGCGTGGCGCGCGAGGCGAGCAAAGACTGCAATGGCCGAAATAGCCAAACTGGCAATTCATTCATAAGGTTGCAGCGATCATTTCAAGTGTTTTCTTGATTCTTTCCACCCCTTGCATGCCGTCGATCAAGGTAAACCGCCCGGCCGATTCCCGCGCCCGCTCAAGGTAACCTGACCGAACCCGTTCAAAAAATTGCAGGTCCTCGGCCTCGAAGCGGTCTGCAGCGCGCGCCGCCGCTCGACGTCTGGCTGCCTCGGCGGGCGAGAGATCGAACAGGAACGTGTGGTCCGGCTGAAGATCAGGATGCACCAGATTCTCGAGGGTTCGGACGCGGTCCGTGCCGATGCCACGCCCTGCTCCCTGGTACGCGAAGGTTGAATCGGTAAATCGATCGCAGACCACCCAGTCGCCCCGCGCCAGAGCCGGCCGGATTATGCTGGCCAGGTGCTCGGCGCGTGCGGCAAACACCAGCAAAAGTTCGGTGAGTGGCGCCATGGTCTGATTGAGCGTGAGCTCGCGCAATTGCTCGCCAAGCGCCGTCCCGCCTGGCTCGCGGGTGATCACCACGCGATGGCCTAGCGACTCTAGAAGGGCCGCAAACGGGGCGATATGGGTGCTCTTTCCCGCGCCATCGATCCCCTCAAAGGTAATGAATCGTCCTGGTTTCATCTTTTGAGTATGAAGCGTTCGACTGCGCGTTGATGGGCTTTGAGATCGTTTGAAAACTCGGTGCTGCCATCACCCCGGGCCACGAAATAGAAGGCCGCTGACTCGGCAGGCCTCAGCGCCGCCTCGATTGCGCCGCGCCCAGGAAGCGCAATCGGGGTGGGGGGAAGCCCGGGGCGAACATAGGTATTGTGCGGATGGTCAAGCAGCAGGTCACGACGGCGCAAGCGCCCCTCGAAGCCTGGACCCAACGCATACAGCGTGGTGGGATCGCTTTGCAGCAGCATGCCCTTCCTCAGCCGGTTCACAAAGACCGACGCAACCATGGCGCGATCTTCGGCACGCCCCGTTTCCTTTTCGACCATCGATGCGAGGACCAACGCCTGGTAGGGCGTCTCAATCGGTAGACCCGCCGAGCGGCGGCTCCACTCCCGCTGCAGGACACGATCCATCGCTCGCCAGGCGTCTCGATAGAGGCTGGTCCCGCTAGTACCCGGGGCGAAATGATAGGTATCGGGCAGAAAGAGGCCTTCGCCGCTTGAACCCGGCGCACCGATCCGGGCGAGCAAGGACGGCTCGTCGAGCGCGCGCGCATCCGGAATCAGATGAGGGTGATGGTCAAGCAGCTCGCGCACCTGCCGAAAGGTCAGCCCTTCAACCAGCCTCAGCGTGGCGGGCTGCCCTTCGCCCTTCGCAAGTGAATCGAGCAAGGCCTTCAGTGACTGCCCGCCCGGCACATCGTAAAGCGCCGCGCGATACCGCGCGCCATCACCACGCAGCCGGATGATCCAGGCCAGCCTATCGGCCGACACTTTAAAGCCGGCCCGCTCAAACGCCGAGGCGAGTGCCGCAGGCCCCGAGCCAAGGGGAACCACGACACGCCTGGGTTGGGCGTCCTCGTGCAGCGCTGTCAGCCGGTAAGAAACGATCGCGCCCGACGCCGCCCCCAGCGCAAACGCCATCCCCACCAGCACGGTGCGAACAAGCATTGGAAGAATTCGGAACATTGGCATCAGGGTTTCAATGAGCGGCGAGGTCAAAGCCCTTCCTATAATACTCACCGTGAATGCATCCCTGATCCCGTCCACGGCTGATACCGGCCACGCACAGGCGCTCGCCGCACTTTGCAACGGCGCCCTCGCGTCCGATTCTTCCGGGCCTCAGGTGCTCTATCCGGGGCACCCGACCGATCCTCTGTCAATTGGACGCGGCTGGATATCACCGATCGCGGACTTGGGCGTGTTGCACGTGGACGGCGACGACGCGCTTCGCTTTCTTCAATCGCAACTCACCAATGATCTGGAGGGCCTGCCCGAGAACACCTGGCAGCTCTCGGGATACTGCTCGGCCAAGGGGCGGCTGCTCGCCAGCATGATGATCTGGCGCGGTTCTGATGGCATCCGGATGGTGGCTTCACAGCCGTTGCTGCTCGGGCTGCGCAAGCGGCTGTCCATGTTTGTCCTCCGGGCAAAAGTTCGAATCAGCGACGAATCCGATCGCTGGTTTCTGTTTGGCATCGGTGGCGAGCGGGCGGCTGAAACCCTGCGGCGCCTGGGTGCGCCCTGGCCCGACCCGCATGCCGTGACGTCGCTCGGCGATGGATACGCGCTCGGCTGCGCGCCATTCGGCCTGCAGACCCTGGCGAACGCGACGGTCCCGTCTAGCGTTTCAAGGGCACTGCTGGTGGTGCCCATCGATGACGCCGCGCGCGCCTGGAGCGTGCTGTGTGCCGGGCTGACCCCTACCCCTTCCACCGTCTGGCGCTGGACCGAGATTCAGTCGGGGGTAGAGCACCTCTCGAACCTCATCAATGAGTTTCGAAACCTCTCCATAGCGACCTCTTCGGATTTCAAGATCACGAGCAAACCGATCGAGGTGGAGTCGCTGCTCGGAGGCGTGTACCGGTCGTTTCAACGCAGCTCCCAACAGCACGGGGTATCGCTCACGCAAGCCCTCACGACTGATTCGAAGCGTATCGAAGGAGACGA
>RFXC01000268.1 GCA_009921765.1 Betaproteobacteria bacterium
AACAGCAATCCCTTTGAAATCAACAAGTTACCTGCCCATGCCCGCGCCGTTGCTGGGGAAGCGAACCGTCACTTTTGACACTGAAATCAAATGGACCCCTCCATAGGCCAGCACGCTGCGCCTTGCCTCACGGTTGTTGCGCCACAGCTTTGTCTCCGCCACGACGACCTGGCCGGGGTTCAGAACTCGAGATCGTCGTTGATGGCGGCGATGCCTGGCGCGCAGGCGTGATCGGCATCTCCGCCGGGCGCACCCGACACGCCGATACTGCCCACCAGTGAACCGGCGGACTCGATAGGCAGCCCACCGCCGATGGCGACCACGCGCGGCAGTTCCCGGATTCCCGAGGATACCTCCGTAGCCTGGGTGGCACGGGCGAACGCCAGGGTGTCCATCTTGAACGTGACCGCGGCATAGGCCTTGTTCAACGCAGTTTCCGGCGTATGCGGTCCAGCGAGGCGATCGCGCAGCATGACCAGGGAGTGGCCCGCACGGTCGCTGACCGCGCCGCCCACTTGATAGCCTGTGCGCGCGCAACTTTGCAGGGCAGCCTGGGCGGCCCGCAACGCAGCCTCTGGGGTGAGGGACCGAAGCACGTGTTCCTCATGGCAGCGCGTGCCCTGGCCCCGTAGAACCTCGCATAGTGCTGTCCTCGGCACGCCGACAAACAACGGGGGTAAGGGGGTAGTACGCCTGGGCGGCAGAAAAAGAGGCCTACCAGCCTGCCTCCAACCCGCACGAATTCCGCGGACCCCCGAAACTGCTCAAGATTTAGGCAGCCACCTAGGCTCGCGAAATATCCGGGCTAGGTGTCGCCGTCGTCCTTCCTCGTGATGGCCAGCGGCGCGATCGGCTCTGCCGCGCGGGCACTGGAGCGAGCGCGTAGGCAGCGCGCGCGTCGCCCCCACTGTTCCTGGGCGCGACGGTGGTCGGCGACTCGCCGCAGTTCTCCGCGCTGGCCGCCAGGCACGCATCCGCAGAAGATGTTGGCTCCGTCCTCACGTACCAATTGCGTTCGCACTCACCATCGTGAGCATCGCCACCACCAACTGGATGCTGCAGCATGTGCCGGTGCAATGGTTGTTCATGCCGATGGCGATCCGGCGGGCGATCGTGCTCATCGCCTTCCGGCGAATGCTCAGGCAGGCGGACAGCCGAACGCAAGTGCCGCGCTGAGCGGGCTTCTTGCGTGCAGGCTCACATCATCGCGCGCTCGAACGGTCGCAGCATCTTCTTCTCGTCGGTTTCCCGCGACGGCGGCTGTGCCAGCTTCAGCGGGTTCTCCGGCTGAGGCTCGTAATCGCCGACTGGGCCATCCACGGGGCCGCCTTCGACGGTAAGCCGCGCCATGTTGCGGCGGTGCGGATAGTAGTCGTGCGGCGCGTAGTGCTGGGTGGACCGGTTGTCCCACATCACGATGGTGTGCGGCCTCCATTTCAAGCGCAGCTGGTAGTCGGGGACCATCGCCTGGCGGTACAGAAAGTTCAGGATGGTCTGGCCCTCGTCTTCCTTCAGCCCCTCAATGCCGACAGTGAACTGCGGATTCACGAATAGCACGCGACGTCCGGTCACCGGGTGGATGCGCACGATCGGGTGCATGGGGTTGGGAAATTCGTCCTCCAGCTCGATGAGCTTCATGCGCGCAGCCTTGGAGCCCGCGAACATGTGGCGCCAGGGCTTGAAGTCGTGCCGCGCCCGCAGCCGGTGGACGTACACCTTCATGGGCTCGCTCAGGCCGTCGTAAGCGGCCGTCATGCTGGCGAACACCGTCTCGCCGCCATAGGGTGGCACGACCTTAGCCCGCAGGATGGTGGCCATTGGCGGGCGGGCGCGGAATGTCTCGTCCGAATGCCACGAGTCGGTCGGCCCGGCGGGGTTGCGGCCGGAGTTGTCGAACTCGATCACCTCCGGCACGTCGGGCAGGTTCGTCGCGAACGGATGCGTGGACAGGTTGCCGAACCGCTTCGCGAACGCGATCTGGGCTTCGAGCGAAATGTCTTGGTCGCGAAAGACGAGCACCTCGTAGCGCGCGAGTGCTGCCTGCAGCGCGTCGAAATCGGCTTGCGCCAGGGGCCGGCCCAAGTCAATGTTAGAGATCTCGGCCCCGATGTGCCCGTTCAGGGGCGTGGCAACGATGGCGCTGTTGTCTGTCTGGGTCATGTCGTGTCCGATGCGGAAGTGGGCGGATGCTACGTTCGGCTCTTGCCATTGACCAAGTCAATCGTCACCTCCGCAGCGGAAAACGATTGTGCTCGTCAAGTGTCCCGCCACCGACGTGGCCGCTTGGAGCATATACTCTGCCAACAGGCTTTCCCACAGGAGACACTCGATGACGAATCGCAGGATGCTCGGTACGCTGCTCATGGCGTCGCTGGCCATGGTTTTCGGAACGCCGGCATTGCCGCAGGCTTACCCCGCACGGGCGGTGACGATCGTCGTCCCGTTCCCCGCAGGCGGTTCGCCCGACGTGCTCACGCGGATCATTGCGGAGAAGGTCAGCGCCAACTGGGGAGTGCCGGTGGTGGTCGAAGCGCGTCCGGGCGCGGGCGGATCGATCGGCGCTGCCCACGTCGCACGCAGTCCGGCCGACGGCTACACGCTGCTGCTGGCTACGCTTAGCCACGTCACCAATCCCGGACTGACGGCCGGCAAGAGCACCTGGCATCCGGCCGACGATTTCAGCGGCATCGTGGAACTCGTGAACGCGCCGGTGGTGGCGCTGGTGCCCGCATCGCTGCCGGTGCGGACGCTAAAGGAGTTCGTGGAGTACGCGAAGCAGCGGCCGGGGCAGCTGAACTACCTGATGCCCGGCGTTGGAACCTCGATGCACCTCAACACCGAGATGCTAAGGCTGAGTTCTGGCATCGAACTGCAGCCCATTGCGTACAAGGGCGTGCCGCCGGGCATGCCCGATCTTCTGACGGGGCGCCTCGCGTTCGCCATGTCCCCCATGTCCGTCGCCCGCGGCCACGTCGCGAGCGGATCGCTGCGCGCCCTAGCGGTTGCTTCGCCGACCCGCGTGAAAGATCTGCCCGACGTGCCCACCTTCGCCGAAGCGGGTTTCCCCGATGCGCAGGTCGTGTCTTGGTACGCTCTCGTCGCGCCGTCGAAGACGCCAGCAGCCGTTCGGCAGCGGCTGAATGAGGAATTCACGAAGGCACTCGCGGATCCAGGCGTGCGCGATCGTCTCGCGCAAGCCGGCGCCATGATCTCCGACCGGAGCACCCCGGAGCAGGTGGACACCATGCTCAAGCAGCAAACGGTTCGTTGGGAACAAGCGCTGAAGAAAATCAAGATCGACAAGGAATGAACGCGGCGTCGCGCCCGAGGGGGAAAACGATGAAAGCGGAAGAGAACGACCTGCTCACGCGGACTGACGCGGGCACGGCCATGGGCGAACTGATGCGGGAGTTCTGGATGCCCGCGCTGCTCTCCAAGGAGCTGCCGGCGCCTGACGCCCCCCCAGCGCGCGTGCGGCTGCTTGGCGAGGATCTCGTCGCGTTTCGCGACAGCAGCGGGCGGGTCGGCCTACTCGACGCCTTTTGCCCGCATCGCAGGGCGGAGCTTTACTTCGGCCGCAACGAGGCGGGGGGCCTGCGCTGCATCTACCACGGCTGGAAGTTCGATGCCGGCGGAAGGTGCGTGGATGTCCCGACCGACAGCTGCACCCCGGCGCAGATGCAACGACTCTCCACCACGGCTTACCCGACGCAGGAGCGGGGCGGCATCGTATGGGCATGGATGGGAAAAGGCGAGCCGCATGCGCTGCCCCCGGCCATGGCGTTCACTGTGGTTCCTGGCGAGCACACGTATGTCTCCAAGTGCCTGATGCGCTGCAACTACCTGCAGGCGCTCGAAGGCAGCATCGACTACTCGCACATCTCCTTCCTGCACAAGGAAGGGGAGACCAGCTCCGACGTATTCGGCATCGGCGACATGATCCGTTATTCGGACGAGGACGGACGTCCAACGCTGTTCGCCGAGCGCACCGACTACGGTTTGCAAATCGGCGCGCGCCGTGACGCCGGTGCGGAGAACGCGTACTGGCGTGTCGCGCGGTGGCTGTTGCCGTGCTTCGTGATCGTGCCCACGGCGCCGGGCAACGTGAGCCGCATCAACCTGTTCATCCCGATCAACGACGAGAACTGCTGGTGGTACCGGATTCGCTGGCACCAGGACCGGCCGCTGACCGCTGCCGAACTGGATAGCTACAGGGATGTCGGCGAGGACTATGCACCGCTGGTGCCCGGTTCCTACCTTCCGCGCGGGTCGCGCGAGAACGATTACCTGCAGGACCGTGCTTTGCAGCGGCGTGCGTCCTTCACCGGTATTCGCAGCGCGCAGCTGCAAGATCTGGCGGTGCAGGAGAGCCAGGGACGCGTGCATGATCGCTCCCGCGAGAAGCTGATGCCTTCCGACATGCCCATCGCGCAATGCCGCCGTATGCTGCTGGAGGCGGTGCGCAGCCATCAAAGCGAGCGGCAGTTGCCGCCGTCCGCCAGCCGCCCTGAGTTGTTCGGCGGCTATGCATTTGCGGTCACCAGACCGCGCCGCATGACGTTCGACGAAGTGCGTTCAAGCCTCTGACGCACTTGGGGGACACGGGCCCAAGGCTACCTGTCGCGAGTGAGAAGAGCTGCCTGCCGCTCCAGCTTCGTCAGCAGTTCGAAGAGGAATGACGCCTCGTCGTGGGTCAGGCACTCTGCGAGCTCACGGTTGTAAGCCGCAGCCATCAGCTTGGCTTTGCCGTGGATCTGGACACCGTCGTCGGTCAGGCGCAGGCACACCAGGCGTTTGTTGCCCGGGGAGCGTCGCTTGTCCACCAGCCCACGCGAATGCATGTCGGCGACGGTCCGGCTCGCCACGACCACGTCGATGCCCGCGTCCGCCGCCAGGGCCTTCAGGCTCGCATCCGGCGTGCGGGCGAGGTACGCCAGGAGCCTCCATTCGCGGCGGGAGATTCCGAGTTCCCGCTTGTACATGTCGTCCGTCCCACGCAGGCCGACGTGCGTGATACGAAAAAGCCGGTACAGCAGGAAATCCTCGATTTCCTGCGGGTCCTTCAGAGTTGGCTTGCCTTGTGCGCCGACAGGCGCCGGGCGCGAGGGTGGGATGCTCACAGGGGGATTTTCGCGCACGTTTCAGCCAGCGCACGAAGGGCAGCGCCGGCGTCACGACACGGCCTGGTAGTAGATGTTCTGCGGAT
>RFXC01000269.1 GCA_009921765.1 Betaproteobacteria bacterium
GCCTTGTTCATCGCTGAAAGCTGGTCGCAACCGCTTGCCGGGGGTGGGTTTCAGGTACTCGGTGATCCGGCACACAAACTGCCCAACCCGGTGCTCTATCGTCTGAGCGAGGTCCTGGCATGCTGGCGGCAGGTCGTGGCCCCTGTACTCTGGGTGATGTCGGAATTCCCTTCGCGCGGGGCGAGCTTTGCCTTGAAGCCCGCCTATGAGCGCAGACTACACGCCATCCGATCGCTCGAGCGGGCAACGGTCACAGGTGCTGGCCACATGATGCACCACGACCAGCCGGCTGCCGTGGCGGCCCTTATCCGGACATTTCTTCTCAAATGAGTTTTCGCCCCGATCCCTGGCGCTGCAACGCCGATCTGCACTGCCATTCCAACATGTCCGACGGGGTGCTCGAGCCCGCTGCGCTGGTCGAACGCGCAGCCGAAAACGGGGTGGAGCTGTTTTCGCTCACCGACCATGACGAAATCTGCGGGCAGCAGGCGGCAGCCGACGCGGCGCGGGCGCGCGGCCTCGAGTATGTGGGAGGCGTTGAGGTCTCGGTGTCCTGGGGCGGCGAAACCGTGCATGTGGTGGGGCTGCGGATCGACTGGACCGATGCCGCATTGTGTGCGGGGCTCGCTCGAACGCGATCGGGCCGCGATTCGCGCGCACGCGAGATCGCCCGCCAGCTGGAAATTGCCGGCGTGCCCGAGGCCTGGGAGGGCGCGCTTCGTCACGTGGGCAACCCTGCGCTCATCTCGCGCACGCATTTCGCGCGGTACATCGTCGAGCGCGGCATCTGCGACGACGTGGGCGAGGTGTTTCGGAAGTATCTGGTCGAGGGCAAGCCTGGTTATGTCGAGCACCGCTGGGCGCGGTTGTCCGAGGCAGTGGAGTGGATTCGCGGGGCGGGCGGTGTCGCCGTGCTTGCGCATCCCGGTCGCTATCGCTTCAACGACACGGCGCTGTGGGCGCTGGTGTCGGAGTTCAAAGCCGCTGGCGGTGAAGCAATCGAAGTGGTCTGCGGCAGCCACACGCGGGACCAGTTCCGGCGCTTTGCCGGTGTGGCACTGGAGGCGGGCCTTGCGGCCTCCCGCGGCGCCGACTTTCACTCGCCGGGTGAACGCCATACCGAGCTGGGCCGCCTGCCTCTGCTTCCGGATTCTGTCACGCCCGTGTGGCGCAACTGGCCCGAGTTCCTGAACCGGCAGGCCGCCTGACCCAGGTCGGGTGCGGGGCCTGCGCCTGCGGTTAGGATCGCGGGTTGCAAGAGTGTTCTGCGACCCATGACCCGAATTCTTTCGATTCACCCTGACAATCCGCAACCGCGGCTCCTGCGGCAGGCGGCGGACTGTCTGCGTGAGGGGGGAATCGTGGCCACGCCCACGGATGCCTGTCACGCCCTGGTCTGGCAGATCGGCGACCGCGAGGCGCTCGAGCGTGTCAGGCGGATCCGCGCGCTCGATGCCCGCCATCTCATGACCTTGCTCTGTCTCGATCTGGCGCAGCTGTCGGTCTATGCCGCGATCGATACCCGGCAATTCCGCTTCCTGAAGGAATGGACGCCAGGCCCCTACACCTTCGTGCTGCCAGCCACCCGGGAAGTGCCGAAGCGACTGCTCCATCCCTCTCGTCGAACCCTGGGCGTCAGGGTGCCGCAGGCGCCGCTTCTGAGGGCATTGCTTGAAACGGTCGGCGAGCCGCTGCTCGGCACCACGCTGCAACTCCCGGGCGACGACACGCCGCTGTCAGAACCCGAAGAGATCGAGGCGCAGTTGTCCGGGCGGGTGGATCTGGTGCTCGAGGGCGGACGCTCGGGGCTGGAGCCGACCACGGTCATCGACCTGACAGGTGATCAGCCACTGGTGGTGCGGATCGGCTGCGGGCCAGTGGATGAGATGCTCGGTAAGGGGCGCTGACGGGCCCGGTGCTCGCCACTGATAAAATCGGGTCATGAATCTCAGCCTGCCGCAACTTATTGCGGTGTATGCAATCCCGGTCATTCTCGCCATCACGCTGCACGAAGCCGCTCACGCCTGGCTCGCGGCGCGGTTGGGCGACCCCACCGCGCGTCTGCAGGGCAGGGTGTCCGCCAATCCACTTCGTCATGTTGACCCCATTGGCACCCTGCTGGTGCCCGCGCTCATCCTGCTGGTGGGCAAGGCGCTTGGGGCGGGTGGTCTTTTGTTCGGCTGGGCCAAGCCGGTTCCGGTCGATGCTTCAGCGTTCCGGTCGCCCCGTCGCGACCTGGGCCTGGTCGCTGCGGCAGGGCCAGGCGCCAATCTGCTGATGGCGCTGGGCTGGGCGATCCTGCTCAAACTGCTGGTGCTCGGGGCGGTGAATGTCGAGTTCCTGGTGCTGATGGCGCAGGCTGGCATTCTTTGCAATCTGGGGCTGGCGGTACTCAATCTGCTGCCAGTCCCTCCGCTTGACGGCGGCCGCATCGTGGCAAGTTTTCTCCCGCTCCGAGCGGCCATCGTCTGGTACCGGCTTGAGCGCTTTGGTCTCCTGATCGTGCTGGCGCTGCTTGCCACCGGTCTGCTGGGTGCGATCATCACGCCCGCCATCGGGTTGGGCGTCGACCTGATTTCCTGGTTATTCAACTTTTCGGGCTGATCATGTTTCCAGAACGTGTCGTCTCCGGCATGCGCCCCACCGGGGCGCTGCATTTAGGGCATTACCACGGCGCGCTCAAGAATTGGGTGCGACTGCAATCCGAGTATCCCTGCCTGTTTTTTGTAGCTGACTGGCATGCCCTCACCACCCACTACGACTCACCCGAAGTCATCGGAAACAATATCTGGGAGATGGTGATCGACTGGCTCGCCGCCGGCATTGACCCGCAGCAGTCCACGCTGTTCATCCAATCCCGCGTGCCCGAGCACGCCGAACTTCATCTGCTGCTGTCGATGAGCACCCCGCTTGGCTGGCTGGAACGCGTGCCCACCTACAAAGACCAGCAGGAAAAGCTCTCGGATCGTGATCTGGCCACCTACGGCTTTCTGGGCTATCCGCTGCTTCAGGCGGCCGACATCCTGATGTATCGCGCCGCATTCGTTCCGGTTGGCGAAGACCAGGTGCCGCACATCGAGCTGACGCGCGAGATCGCGCGCCGCTTCAATCATCTTTTCGGCCGCGAACCAGGTTTCGAGGACAAGGCGCGCGAAGCGGTCAAAAGACTGGGCAGCAAGCGCGCGCGGATGTATCAGCAACTGCGTACCCGCTTTCAGGAGCAGGGCGATGACGAGGCCTTGCAGCAGGCCCGCGAGCTGCTCGACCAATCGCCCAACCTCAGCCTGGGCGACCGCGAGCGGCTCTTTGGATGGCTTGAGGGAAGCCGGAAGATCATTCTTGCCGAGCCGCAGGCGTTGCTTACCGAGGCCTCGCGGATGCCTGGCATCGATGGACAGAAAATGTCCAAGAGCTATGGCAATTCGATCGGCATGCGAGAAGACCCCGAGTCGGCCGGTTGCACATCGGCGGGCATCGGTTGCCTGGAGTGCAAACAGCCGGTGGTCGACGCCGTGCTGAAGGAGCAGCAGGGCTTTCTGGAGCGCGCGCAACCCTATCTCGATGACCCAAGCCTGCTGCGCAACATCATTGCCGATGGCTGCGACCGAGCCCGCAAACTCGCGCAGGAAACCATGCGGGATGTCCGTGAGGTGATGGGTCTCAGCCATGACTGACGCGCGGGCGGCCACACCGGCCGCCGGGTGCGTGCCGGCGCATGGTGCGTCTGCGCCCTCCGCGTGGGTGATGCGCGGGCTTGGCTGGCTGGCTCCGGGCAGCCGGGTTCTCGATCTTGCCGCCGGGCAGGGGCGTCACGCGCGGGCGGCCGAGGCGCTCGGCATGGTGGTGACCGCAGTTGATCGAGATGCCGCGGCGTTGCGGTCAATCGGCGGCACGGTTCGTTGCGTCGAGGCCGATCTGGAAGCAAACCCGCTCCCCTTCGAGGCGGCGAGCCTTGATTGCGTCATCGTTACCAACTACCTGTTCCGGCCAAGGTTTTCAGAAATGTGCGGGCTACTCGCACCGGGCGGTCTCCTGATCTACGAAACCTTCGCGCGCGGCAATGAACGCTACGGCAAGCCGAGCAACCCCGATTTCCTGCTCGAACCCGGCGAGTTGCTCGCGCGGTGCGCCGAGGCCGGGCTGGCTGTGATTGCCTTTGAGGATGGCGTGATTCGGGGGTCTCGGCGCGCGCGGGTTCAGCGGGTCCTCGCGGTCGGGCCCTCGGCGAACCTCGAGAGCTTCGCGATAGAATGACTGCTTCCCTCTTCGGAACCCTCAAACCATGATCCAGGGCAGCATTGTCGCGATCGTCACGCCGATGCACGAGGACGGCAGCCTCGACCTCGATGGCTACCGTCGCTTGATTGACTGGCATATCGAACAGAAAACCGCCGCCATCGTGGCGGTCGGCACCACCGGCGAATCGCCAACGGTCGATCACGATGAGCACTGCACCCTGATCCGGGTCGCGGTCGAGCATGCTGCGGGACGCCTCCCCATCATCGCCGGCACGGGCGGCAACTCCACGCGCGAGGCTATCGAACTCACCGAGTACGCGAAGAAGGTTGGTGCGGCGGCCTCCCTGCAGGTGGTCCCCTACTACAACAAGCCCACTCAGGAAGGCATGGTCAGGCACTTTACGGCGGTCGCCGAGCGTGTTGGCCTGCCCGTCATCCTGTACAACGTGCCGGGCCGTACGGTCGCCGACCTCTCGAACGACAGCGTGCTGAAGCTTGCCCAGGTGCCAGGCGTGATCGGGCTCAAAGACGCCACCGGCGACATTCCCCGTGGCTCCGATCTGCTTGCCCGGTTGCCTGCCGGTTTTGGTGTCTACAGCGGCAACGACGACTCCGCGCTCGCGCTCATGGCAATGGGCTCGCATGGTGTCATCTCGGTCACCGCCAACATCGCCCCGGGCGCAATGGCGAAAATGTGTGCGGCGGCGCTTGCCGGGCGCTGGAATGAGGCGCTTGCCATCAACCGGCAACTGCTACCGCTTCATCTCAAACTGTTCGTTGAAGCCAATCCTATTCCGGTCAAGTGGGCGATGGCTGAGCGTGGGCTGATCGGGCCGGCAGTTCGCCTGCCGCTTACTCCGCTCTCTTCTGGCTTCCATGATGTTGTGCGCGCAGCCATGCGCGCGGCAGGGGTCTGACATGCA
>RFXC01000270.1 GCA_009921765.1 Betaproteobacteria bacterium
CTTGCCATGCGCGAGCGACAAATAGTGGGTCGCGTTGAACGCGCCGATGGCATGAACGAAGCGCGGCTTCGCGCTGCGCTCGAGAGGACACGCTGATGGCTTCCAGTTCTGTTTCGTCGCGGCTGCTTGGCCAGATTCCGCTTATCACGCTCCTTGCGCTGTGCGCCGCCACCGCACTGATGACCGATCGCTTTCTGTCTCCCGTCAATCTCAACAACATCCTGGTTCAGTCGTCGATCATGGCGGTGATCGCAATCGGCATGACCTTCGTCATCATCGGCGGAGGATTCGACCTGTCGGTAGGGTCGACCGCGGCACTGGCGGGTTGCGTGTCGGCCATGGTGATGCTTGAAGCCGGAATCGGTGCGGGCGTCGTGGCAGGTGTGCTCGTGGGCGCACTGGTGGGCCTGGTGAACGGCCTGGTCATTGCCTATCTCCGGGTGAACCCCTTCATCACCACACTCGGCACCATGGTGCTGGTTCGGGGCGTGGTGTTCCTGATTACCGGCGGCGCACCGGTCGAGGGTGACGACGGCCTGCCCTCCGCCTTCGTGGGCTTTGGCTCCGCGCGAATCCTGGGGCTGCACGCGCTGGTCTGGGTACCCATCGTGCTGCTCGCTGTGCTTTCGTGGGTCATGCATGCCACCCCCTTTGGCCGGCATGTCTACGCCACGGGCGGTGGTCGCGAAGCCGCCTATCTGTCGGGCGTTCCGGTTGCCCGAATCACCGCTTCCACCTATGTCATCTGCGGCGCGCTGGCGGGCGTTGCCGGCGTGATGCTCGCCGCGCGACTCCAGTCGGGTCAGCCCACTGCGGGCGAGTTTTATGAGCTGACCGCGATCGCGGCGGTCGTGCTGGGCGGCGCCGCCCTGCACGGCGGCGAAGGCACGCTCTACAAAAGCGTAATCGGTGTGTTCATCATGATCGTGCTCGGCAACAGTCTGAATCTGCTCAATGTTGATTCCTACTGGCAGCGGGTCGCGATTGGCGTGGTGATCATCGCTGCCGCCGCAGCAGACAGCCTGCGCTCCAGGCGTTAGCATTCAGACCATTCCCACTCACACTCACACTACCCAGGAGACACCCCATGCGTCGCACGCTTCTGATGGCCGCTCTAGCCGCCGTCACAACGCTTTCAGCCCCGCTCACCGTTGCTCAAGCTCAGGGAAAAACAACAATCGGCGTGTCCCTCCCGCAAGACGACAATCCGTTCTACATTGCGATGATGCGAGGCATTCGGGCCCGCGCGGGCGAACTCGGCTGGGAGGTGGTGTCGGTCTCGTCCAACGAAGACAAGCTCAAGCAGATCAACGGCGTGCAAGATCTGGTGGCCCGCGGCGTCAAGGGCGTGCTCATCTCGCCCATTGATGCCACCGGCGTCAACGCGGCCTACGATGCCGCCGCTGCGGGCAAAGTGCCGATCGTGTCGGTGGCGCGTGGTTCCACCTCGCCCAACCAGACCCTGCATGTCGCCATGGACGAAAAGCAGATCGGCCGCGATATTGCCGAATGGACTGCCAAGAGCATCGGCGGCAAGGGCAAGGTGGCGATGCTGCTCGGGCCCTCGGGGGCGCCCACTTTCCGCAATCTCGCCGAGGGCTATACCGAAATCATGGCCAAGTATCCCGATATCCGGGTGGTGTTCCGCAACGACGGGCCACTCACCCGCGAGCGGGGCCTCAAGAACACCGAAGATGTGTTGGTCGCCAATCCCGATCTGGCAGCCATCTACACCGCCAATGATGATGTCGCGCTCGGCGCCACCCAGGCGGTGCTGGCCGCCAACCGCAAAGGAAAGACCCTGGTCACCGGCATGAACGGCGTGCCGCCCGCACTGCGGTCGCTGAAGGACGGCAACCTCGCCATGACAGTGGAGCTGAACCCGGTGCTCTGGGGCAGGATGGGTGTTGATGTCCTGTCGGAATACCTCAAGGGAAGCAAGGTCGAGCCGCGGGTGTTTATCAAGCATGTGTTGATCGACAGCGGCAACATCGATCAGAAGCTTCCGAAGTAATCGCCCCTGGGCCTCAATCCGGAGAACCGGGTCATGAATGACGCCGTCACGGGCACGGGCAACGACCTGCCGCCCTATCTCGCCGATCTGTATCGGGCAAACCTCCATCCGCTCTGGGATCGATACAAGCGGATCACGCCGCGCGAGCCAAAACCTCGCGACACACCGTTCATCTGGCGCTGGCGTGACGTCGAGCCGCTGCTGCACCGAGCGGTATCGGAGGTGCCGATTGAAGAGATCGAGCGACGTGCGCTCATCATGACCCATCCGAATTTCGGCGGCGATACCGCCACCAGTGCCAACATGCTCGGTGCCTTCACCGTGCTCGATCCGGGTGAACAGGCGCGGCCGCACAGGCACACAGGCGCTGCATTGCGCTTTGCCGTGAAGGCCGAAGGCGCCGCCACCATCGTGAACGGCCGCTGGTGCGAGATGCACTCGGGCGACCTGATCCTCACCCCACCCATGGCCTGGCACGGACACATCAATCAGAGCAACCGCCGAATCATCTGGTTTGATGCCGCCAACATGCCGCTCCTCTGCGCACTGAACGCCCATTTTTTCGAGGCTGGCGATCCGACCAACGATGACTTCTGGAAGGTGGACGCCGGCGAAGAGCGCATCTGGCAGGCGGCCGGCCTCGCCTCGCCGGAGGCGGCCACGGTGCCGGGCTGCTCACCCAAATTCCACTACCCTGGCGCGGCCACCCGCGACACGCTCGCAGCTACTGCGCCCGGCGCAGACGGCGCACGTACCGTGCGCTATGTGAACCCCGCCACGGGCGGCGCGGTCATGCCCACGCTCGACTGCTATGCCGTGCGGCTCAACGCCGATTCGCCCACGCGAACCCGCCGAGGCGCCTACACCTCCATGTGCCTGGTGGTGTCCGGGCACGGTCGGTCGCGAATCGGTGATGCCGAATTCGAGTGGGGTCCGAACGACGTGTTCACCATCCCGTCCTGGCACTGGGTGACCCATGAGGCCCGGGGTGGCGAAGCCGATCTGTTCGTGGTGAGTGATCGGGTCGTGTTCGAGCGCCTGGAGTTGCTGCGCGAGGAGTGGCGTTGAAGCGGGTCGCCACCGCGAGAGCGGGCTGACACCAGGCGCCATCGTCGGGTCCACCGCCGACCGGGCCGATAAGCTTCGCGTCAGGGTCGTTCGCTAAACTAGCCAGTTATGAATACCCCATACCGCACCCGCCTGCCCGGCACCTCGCTCGATTACTTCGATGCCCGTGCCGCCGTCAACGACATCGTCCCCGGCGCCTGGGACAGCCTGCCCTACACCTCGCGTGTGCTGGCCGAAAACCTGGTGCGCCGCTGTGATCCCGCCACGCTCACCGATTCGCTCAGGCAGCTGATCGAGCGGAAACGCGATCTCGACTTCCCCTGGTATCCGGCGCGGGTGGTCTGTCACGACATCCTCGGACAAACCGCGCTCGTCGACCTCGCAGGTCTGCGCGATGCCATCGCCGACCAGGGGGGCGACCCGGCCCAGGTCAACCCGGTGGTGCCGGTGCAGCTCATCGTCGACCATTCGCTCGCGGTGGAGTGCGGCGGGTTTGATCCGCAGGCGTTCGAGAAAAATCGCGCCATCGAAGACCGGCGAAACGAAGACCGCTTTCATTTCATCGACTGGACCCGCCTCGCGTTCAAGAACGTGGACGTGATTCCCCCTGGCAACGGCATCATGCACCAGATCAACCTGGAGAAAATGTCGCCAGTGATTCAGGTGCGCGATGGGGTCGCCTTCCCTGACACCTGCGTGGGCACCGACAGCCACACGCCCCATGTTGATGCGCTGGGTGTGATCGCCATCGGCGTGGGTGGGCTGGAAGCGGAAAATGTCATGCTGGGCCGCGCATCCTGGATGCGGCTGCCCGACATCATCGGCGTCGAACTCGCGGGCAAGCCCGGCCCGGGCATCCTGGCCACCGACGTGGTGCTGGCCCTCACCGAGTTCCTGCGCAAACAGAAGGTGGTGGGCGCGTATCTCGAGTTCCGCGGTCAAGGCGCGGCAGCGCTATCGCTCGGTGATCGAGCCACCATCTCCAACATGGCGCCCGAATATGGCGCCACAGCGGCCATGTTTTTCATCGATGGTCAGACCATCGATTACCTGAAGCTCACCGGCCGTGACGATGCGCAGGTGGCGCTGGTTGAAACCTACGCAAAGACCGCCGGCCTCTGGTCAGACAGTCTGGCGAATGCCCGCTACGAGCGTACGCTCCAGTTCGACCTCTCCTCCGTGGTACGCAATATGGCGGGGCCCTCCAATCCCCATGCGCGCGTCGCCACGACCGATCTGGCTGCCAAGGGCATCGCTGCCGCCTGGCAGGAAACCCCCGACCAGATGCCTGATGGGGCAGTGATCATTGCGGCCATCACCAGCTGCACCAACACCAGCAATCCGCGCAATGTCATCGCAGCCGCGCTGCTCGCCCGCAACGCCAATCGGCTGGGGCTCAAGCGAAAGCCCTGGGTGAAGACCTCGCTGGCACCGGGCTCGAGGGTTGGTGCCGAATATCTGCGTGAATCAGGGTTGCTGCCCGAACTCGAGAAGCTGGGCTTCGGGATCGTGGCCTTTGCCTGCACCACCTGTAACGGCATGTCCGGCGCGCTCGATCCCAGGATTCAGCAGGAGATCATCGACCGCGATCTCTATGCCACCGCCGTGCTGTCGGGCAACCGCAATTTTGACGGCCGCATTCACCCGTATGCCAAGCAGGCGTTTCTCGCCTCGCCGCCTCTGGTGGTGGCCTATGCCATTGCCGGCACGATCCGCTTCGACATTGAAAAAGATGTTTTCACCGTTCAGAACGGCCGCGAGATCCGTCTGAAGGATCTCTGGCCATCCGACGAGGAAATCGACGCGGTCATGCGCGCAGCGGTCAAGCCCGAGCAGTTCCGGCGTGTCTACACCCAAATGTTCGATATTCGCCGCGACGACAGCCAGAAGGTCTCACCGCTTTACAACTGGCGGCCGCAGTCCACCTACATTCGCAGGCCGCCATACTGGGAAGGCGCACTGGCCGGAGAGCGCACGCTGAAGGGCCTTCGCCCGCTGGCAGTGCTGGGTGACAACATCACCACCGACCATCTGTCACCGTCGAACGC
>RFXC01000028.1 GCA_009921765.1 Betaproteobacteria bacterium
GCATTGCTACGGGCTGCCCGGCCTCAGTCCGATAAAAGATCAATTGCTCATTGGCGATGGTGCGCGCGAGAAGCGTACGGCCGACCTCGCGCGTCAACGCTGCAACGTACCAGCAGTTTTTGGCAAACATGTCTGCTCACTGTCAGGGAGTTTTCGGGAAATTGTAAGGCGGGCAGTTCGGAGTCGTCTCCGCTGACCCGGTTCATGCGGAAGGTTCATAATTCCGTTTTGTTTGTGAACCAAGGACCCCACCCATGTACCCCAACGTCCAGCTCCTGATCGATGGCCAGTGGTGCGATGCCGCGGCCGGCCAGTCGCTTCCCGTCGTCAACCCCGCCACGGGTGAAACCATCGGTACCGTCGCAAGGGCCGAGCGAGCCGACCTCGACCGTGCGCTCGAGGCCGCCGCGCGTGGTTTTCAGACCTGGCGCAAAACCGGCGCCTTTGACCGTTACAAGCTCATGCGCAAGGCCGCCGATCTGTTTCGCGAACGCGCAGCAACGATCGCCACGCTCATGACCATGGAGCAGGGTAAGCCGCTTGGCGAGGCTAAAGCCGAAGTGCTCGCCGGTGCCGACATCATCGACTGGTTTGCCGAGGAAGGGCGCCGTGCCTATGGTCGAGTGATCCCTGCTCGCGCTCAGGGCATCTACCAGCTCGTGCTTCGCGAACCGGTTGGCCCGGTCGCAGCCTTCACCCCCTGGAACTTCCCGATCAACCAGGTGGTGCGCAAGCTTTCCGCAGCCGTGGCTACGGGCTGCTCCATTATCGTGAAGGCGCCGGAAGAAACGCCGGCGTCGCCTGCTGAACTGATCCGCTGCTTTGTCGATGCGGGCATACCCGCTGGCGTCGTGGGTCTGGTCTACGGTGTGCCGGCCGAGATTTCCCAATACCTGATCCCGCATCCGGTCATCCGGAAAATCACCTTTACAGGATCCACCCCGGTCGGCAAGCAACTTGCCGCGCTCGCGGGCCTTCACATGAAGCGAACCACCATGGAATTGGGTGGTCATGCGCCGGTCATCGTCTTTGATGATGTCGATGCCGATGCGGTGGCGCGCACGATGGCTGGCAGCAAGTTTCGAAATGCCGGGCAGGTGTGCGTATCGCCCACGCGCTTTCTCGTGCAGGAGGGTGTCTACAAGCAGTTCGTCGAGCGCTTTGTCGAACACACCAAGGCAATCCGCGTCGGTAACGGCCTCGAGAAAGGTGTGTCGATGGGGCCGCTTGCCAACCCGAGGCGACCTGCGGCCATGGATGCGCACATCGAAGATGCGCGCAAGGCTGGCGCCACCATCCAGACCGGTGGGCACCGAATCGGCAGCCAGGGCAACTTCTTCGAACCCACCGTGATCACCGAACTCGATCGATCGGCGCGCTCCATGAACGAAGAGCCATTCGGTCCGCTCGCCGTCATCAATCCTTTTTCAACCTTCGAAGACGCAGTCGCCGAGGCAAATCGTTTGCCGTTCGGTCTCGCGTCCTACGCGTTTACCCGCTCGGCCAAGACCGCGCAGGCCATCGCTGCCGAACTCGAAGCAGGTATGGTCACCATCAATCATCTGGGTCTGGCATTGCCCGAGGTGCCGTTCGGCGGCATCAAGGATTCAGGTTACGGCTCCGAAGGCGGCTCAGAGGCCATCGAACCCTACCTGAACATCAAGTTCGTATCGCAGGCGGGACTGTGAGGCCCGCGCGCGTGCGCTAGCACTCAGACGGGAACGGGCTGGGCGGAAAACGCTGGCGTTTTCCGCCACACCTGCCACTCGGGCCCCGTGGGGGCGACAAACCTGAGGCACTCGTGTGCCCCTGGCATGGCAAGCTCCAGGCTCTCAGCATGAAGCCAGAGCCTGGCAACGCCCAGATGCTCGGACACCGCCCGATTGAGCGGGCCCTTGCCGTGGGTGGAGTCGCCAATGACCGGATGCGCAATGTGCTTCAGGTGGCGCCTGATCTGATGCCTGCGCCCCGTGAGCGGCCTGAGCTCGAGCTCGGCATAGCGGATTTCCGGATAAGGTCCGTGTGCCACCGGCAGGGCACCCCGGTTCAGTATCCGAAGAAGCGTCTGCGCGGGCAGGCTTTGCGTCCGCGAGTCGGTTCGATCGTCTTTCATGCGGGTGAGCGGATGGTCAATCTGCCGGTCACCGGTCGGCCAGCCCCGCACGATCGCGCGATAGGTTTTTCTGATCCCCTCGCCGCTTTCGAAACGCTCGCCCAGCGAGCGTGCCGTGCTCGAGTCGAGCGCAAAGGCGAGGACGCCACTGGTGGCTTTATCGAGCCGGTGCAGCGGAAACACCGTTTGCCCGAGCAACTTGCGAAGCGCCTGTAAGACCACACGTGTTTCCCCGCGGTCGAGTGCGGTTGCATGGACGAGCCAGCCCGCGGGTTTGCAGATCACGGCGAGCCGATCGTCGCGGTGCAGCAGCGTAAAGGGCGGGGTATTCACCAGCGGTGATCAGGTCAGGCTATGGCGAGCGTGCGATGTGGGGCAGCCAAGCGCTCACACTGCGCTGCGCAAGAACGCCATGACCAGATCATTGAAGCGGCGCGGCCGCTCATAGTAGGCGAGGTGGCCCGCGCCCTTGAAGAGATCGCAGCGACCGTTCGGAAACAGGCTGGCGACCTCGCGCAATTCGTCTGCTGCAAAGAGCGGGTCGTCGGTGCCGCCCACCACCAGAACCGGGAAATGAAGCCGCGCGGCCTCGGCGGGTGTGACAGGCCGGCTGGTGAAGACCGGAAAAGTGGCTGGGGTAGGGGGGCCACCTGATGAGGCCATGATTTCGGCATAAAGAAACGTGAGCGCAGGGAAGTCGAGATGCATGGCCTCGCCCACCGGCCCATAGGGGTGATAGGCGGCCGCAAACCGCTCTTTCTCGCCTGGGCTTCGCACCCGTGGTACACCCGCAGGTAGCGGCGATTCGCTCGCGCCCACCTGGCGATAGCGCGCCTGCATGCGGGCAATTCGCTCAGCCCACCCCTGATCGATGCGGGGGGTGCTCACGCAGCCTGGGCCGCAGCAGAGCACCAGTCGCGCGATGCGATCCGGATGATCGGCCGCAAAACGGAGCGCAGGCGCAGAGCCGAGCGATGCGCCCATCAGGTTGAGCGGTTCTCCGCCTAGGCCCGTGTGTTCGATGAGCGCGGCCAGGTCGCGTACATGCGCCTCACCGTTGGCGGGGTCGAGCTCAGCCAGCGCACGCGAACGCCCATAGCCGCGAAGATCGTAGATCAGGCAGCTGAAGTGGTGACGAAGCTCTGCCACCTGTTGCCACCACGCCAGATGGGTGCCGCTTGCGCCGTGAATGAGCACGAGGGGCGGACCGTCACCATGGAGCTCGTAGTAGAGCTCGGCGTCGTCGGTTCGAAGCAAGGTCATCGTGGAGAGAGCCTATTCCGGCATGGTGGCCAGAATGTTTCGCCCGGTTCGCTCGATGTGATCGGCGAGCAGCTTGCACGCGAGCCTCGAGTCGCGACCAAGCGTGGCTTCGGTGATTTGTCGATGCTCCGCCGCCACGTCGCGGTCGACATCGTGATGGGTGAAGAAGATGCGCCGATAGCGATCGTGAATCGTGTTCAGGTGCTGACAGAACTGCAACAGGATCGGCGAGCCGCAGGCCTGGGTGAGCGCCTGATGGAGCGCGTGATGCCAGGCCTCCCAGTCGCTGATCTGCTGGCCGGAAATGCGCTGCGATTCGAGCTTGGCGAGCCGATGGTGTGCGCTCAGCACCTCGACCTCCCAGGCGTCGTTGCCACGCGCGATGGAATCGCGCAGTGCCCGCGTCTCCAGCAGCACCCGCAGTTCGATGGCCTCGGCGAGTTCGGCACGCGAGGCGGGCGCGACGCGATAGCTTTTCTGGCTGTCGGCAACGATCAGGCCCTCGCTCACCAGCCGCGTGACCGCCTCGCGGACCGGGCTCCAGCTCACGCCAAAGTTGTTCTTGAGGTCTTCGAGGCGCAGCCGCTCGCCGGGTGGATAGCGCCCATTCAGCACGTCGTCGCGCAACTGGTGCGCGATCGACTGCGCGAGCGTGGCGCTTTCGGAAGCAGACGAACCGGGCGTGCTCATCTTGGGCGGATGGTGGCGAGCGGGCTCAGAGGCTGTTGTGCGTGCCGTCGCAGTAGGGCACCTTGCCGCCGCGCTTGCAGCCGCAGAGATAGGCCGTGACGGTTTTTTGCTGGGTCCAGACCACTGGTTTCATTCCGCTTTTCGTGGAGGTGTGCGAGCCGTCGCAGAACGGCTGCTGCTTGGAGAGCCCGCATGAGCACCATGCGTAGCGGTAACCCTCGAGCAGTTCGACCTTGTAGGGGGCTTTCTGGGCGATGACCGGTTCGTCATTCATGGGCGTGTCCTGGGTGAATATCGATATTGACGTTGACAATCGCTAATTCATGCTCTTACAGTTATTTGATCCGTTCAACGTTAGTCCGTCAAGAGGTGCCGCCATGCGTTCCGCCCCCGAGGTCAACGCCAACTGCAATCAGGTCGCATACATGGACACGCGCACAATGTCCTGGGAACCCACCGAGTGGGCCGGCATCACGCGCAAGGTGCTCGAGTTCGTCAACCATCCGCGCATGGGTCGAGAAACATCGCTGCTCAAGTTCGAACCGGGCGCGCGTCTGCCGCACGGTACCGTAGCCGAGCGGCTGGATTTCTTCGTGGTCGAGGGCGAATGCGCCGATGAACACGGCACCTACGGTCGGCACACCTTTGTGCGGCAGCCCCCCGGCACCGCGCATTCGCTCCATTCAGCAGGCGGCTGCGTGCTCTACATGAAGTGGCGCGTCCCCATCATGCCCGACAGCACCCGTATCGTGATTGACGCGGTCAACGCCAAGTGGCTCGAGTTTCCGCATCGCGGCGCCGATGTGCTGCATCTCTATCCAAACAGCACGGGCATTGAAACCGGCCGAATCGGCCACGTGCACACCAACCGAAAAATTCCATCGCACGATCACTCCATTGGCGAAGAAACCTTCGTTCTGGAGGGCGTGCTGAAAGACCAGTTCGCCACCTACGAGGCGGGCACCTGGTTTCGCATGCCTTGCGGGGTCGCTCACGCGCCCTACACCGAGGCCGAGCGCTGCAAGATGCTGATCCGGGAAGGCGATCTGGTCTGGTAGGCCTCCTTTCGCCTCCGCGCCCTTCAAAAACAACTCACAGGAGACACCCGATGAAACCCACTACCCACGCCGGCAAGCGCCGATTTCTGAAGCAAGGCCTCGCGGCGTCCGCCCTCATCGGCGCAGGCATGCCCGTCCGCGCAGCCGACTTCACCATGAAAATCGGCTTTGCCACCTTAAATGACATCCAGCACCAGTGGGGCACCTGGATGAAAGAGGCGCTGGAGGCCGGCTCCAAGGGCCGCATTGCAGTGAACCTCTTTCCCCGCAATCAGCTGGGCACCATCGCAAGCCAGATCGAGGGCCTGCAGCTGGGCACGGTCGAGGCCTTTACTGCGCCTGCCGATTTTTTTGCCGGTATTGACCCCCGCTTCGGCACCTTCAGCATCCCAATGCTGTTCAAGGACATGATCCACGCCGAAAAGACGCTGCTCGATGCGGAGCTGAACAAGGACATCCTGTCGCTGGGCGCGAACCGCAACATGCAGGTCGTATCCACCTACACCTTTGCGTTTGCAAATTATTTCGGCAAGCAACCCATCCGCTCGCTCGATGACATCAAGGGCAAGAAGCTGCGCGTGAACGCCACCCCGGCCGAACGCGCGAAGATGCGACAGCTGGGCGGCACCGCGGTTCCCATGGATCTGTCCGAAGTCATTCCTGGTCTGCAGCAGGGTGTGATTGACGGCACGCAGAGCGCGACAGCGGTTTATGTGAATCTCAAGTTCAACGAAATTTCAAAATTTCTCACCGAGTCAAACGACACCATGGTGGTGTCCGTGGGGGTCGTGAGCCGCGCGTTCCTGAACAAGCTTCCTGCCGATCTGCGTCAGCTGGTCATCGACGAAGCGGCCAAGCTGCAGCCGCGCATGATGGCGCGCTCGCGGGAAATCGATGAGGCCTCACGCAAGCGCTGGTCCGAGGCGGGAGGCGAGTGGTTGCGCTTCTCGGATGCCGACAAGGCGCGACTCAACACGCTTCTGGGTGGCATCGGTGAGGAAGTCACCAAAGACAACGCGGCGGTGAATGCGTTCTACCGCAAGATGCTTGCCACTGCGAACAAGTACTGATCCGTGTTGAATCGCCTCGCGGCATGAACCCGGTGCCGCCCGCTGAGCAAGTTCCCGCAGCGCCCGTCGAGAGCCGGGCGCTGCGTAGCATTTATGCGGTGCTCGGCTGCGTGATGCTGGCAGGCGTCCTCCTCAACCTTGCCAACGTGATTGGGCGCTATGCGTTTGCCAAGCCCATCTTCTGGGCCGAGGAAGTGCTGGTTGCCCTCACCATCTGGGGCGTCTTTCTGGGTGCGGCGGTGGTCACCTGGCGCGCTGACCACCTGAACATGGATCTGTTCTCGTCGCGGGTGTCGGGCAGCGCCCGCTTGGCGCTCAATGCGGTCATCGCCCTGACGCTCGCTTCGGTGTGTGCCTTCATCGCCTGGCAGTCGTTCACCATCGTGCAGTTGTTTGCGCAGACCGAGGCGGTGAGTGCGGGTGCGCAGATTCCCAAGGTCATTCCGCATTCGGCGCTGCTGGTGGGGTTCTCACTCTCGGCGCTGGCGGTGCTGATCCGGTGGCGTCGCTGGGTGTTCGGTTCAACCTCGCCTTCCGATCCTGGCACCGGGGCTGGCCAATGACCTGGCTGCTCTCGGTTCTGCCGCTTGGCCTGCTGTCGCTCGGCTTTCCGTTTTTCCTGGTGCTGCTCACCACCGCAACGGCGGTGCTGCTGATCTTCGGCACGGTTCCACCCACTGCTCTCCACCAGACCATGTACAGCAGCATCGACAAGTTTGCGCTGCTGGCTGTGCCGTTCTTCATTTTCGCGGGTGACCTGATGGGACGCGGCGGCGTGTCCCGTCGGCTGGTGCGCTGGGTGATGGCGATGCTGGGTGGCATGCGCGGTGCGCTGCCGCTCACCGCGCTTGGCACCACCGCGGTGTTCAGTGCAGTGTCGGGCTCCACCGCAGCAACGGTCGCGGCAGTGGGCAGTCTGACCTACACAAGAATGCGTGAGGCTGGCTACTCCGAGCGTTTTGCGTCGGGCTTGCTGGTTTCAAGCGCTGCCATCGACAACCTCATCCCGCCTTCCATCGGTTTCATTCTCTACGGCATCTCGGCCGAAACCTCGATCGTCAAACTGTTTGCAGCCGGATTGGTGCCTGGGCTGGTGATGGCAGGGTGCCTTGCACTCACCATTTTCTGGGTGGTGCGTCGCAGCGCCGAGGGACGCGGTGCCCCGTTCAATCTGGCCGAGTTTCTGGAAGCTACGCGCGATGGCATCTGGTCCATTCTTGCGCCCATCGCGGTGCTGGGGGGCATCTACGCAGGAGTGTTCTCGCCCACCGAGGCGGCGGGCATCGCCTGCGTCTACGCCATGCTGGTGGTCGGACTCGTTTATCGAGAGATCGGTGCTTTTGAAATTCTGCTGTCGGCGGGGCGCTCGATGGTGCTTACCGCGCAGGTGTTCATCATCGTCGCGGCGGGTGGTGTGTTCTCCTGGCTCCTCACTGTCAACAACGTGCCGCAGAGTCTTGTCGCCTGGGTGCTGGCACTCAAGTTCGAGCCCTGGATGGTACTGATGGCGATCAATATTCTGCTTTTGATCGTCGGCATGTTTCTCGACACTGCCTCGTCCATCCTGGTGCTCACACCGCTCCTTGCGCCCGTTGCCAAGGCGATTGGCGTCGACCCGGTGCACTTTGGCGTGATCGTGGTGATGAACCTCAGCATCGGAACCTTCACGCCGCCCTTCGGTATCAATCTCTTCGTGGGGCAGGCGGTGTTTCGTCTGCCCATGTCGGTCATGTATCCGGCTGTCGTGCCGTTCATCATCGCCAGCGTGATCGCACTCTTGCTGGTCACCTACATCCCGCAACTGTCACTGGTCACGCTGAGGCTTCTCTGATGCGCTGCGCATGCTGCCCGATTGATATCCATGCTCACTGGTTTCCGCGGCGGTGGCTCACCGAACTGGAGCGGCGCGGCCCTGCGCATGGCCTGGTCTGGGATGAGGTGGCAGGGGCGGGCCCGCGCTTCCGGCATGGGCACCTTTCTACCGGACCAACGGGCCCGCGCTTCATCGATCTCGATGCACGGCGCGAGGCAATGGCCGGCCAGGCCGTCTCGGCGCAGGCCTTGTCGCTCTCGCAGCCCATGGTCTACTGGGCGGGGCGTGAAGACGGCAACACGTTGGCGGTGCTCTATAACGATTGCCTCGCCGAAGCACATCAGGCCGACCCTGAGCGGTTTGTCGGACTCGCCACGCTGCCGCTTCAGGCGGTTGATCTCGCACTTCGCGAGCTCGATCGCCTGCCCTCACTACCCGGTATCCGTGGCGTGTGTCTCGCCACCTGTGTCCTCGATCGTGATCTGTCAGACCCGGCGTTTACGCCGGTTTGGGAGCGGCTTGAGGCGCTGGGTCTGCCGGTGTTCCTGCATCCCACCTTTGTGTTGGCACCCGATCGACTTGAGCGCTTCTATCTCACCAATCTGCTTGGCAATCCGTTTGAGACCGCGGTGGCTGCGGCGCATCTCATTTTCGGCGGTGTGCTTGATCGCTTTCCGAAGCTTGAAGTGGTGCTGCCGCACGCCGGCGGCGCCTTTCCCTGGTTGGTGGGGCGCCTGCGACGGGGATGGGAGAAACGCCAGGACCTGAAACCGCTATCGGCGGACCCGCTCAGCTACCTCAGGCGCTTTCACTACGACACCATCGGCTATTCCGCCGACGTGCTCGACTATCTGCTGCGCCACGTCGGCGCCGATCGCATCATGATGGGAAGCGACTACTGCTTTCCGATTGCCTACGAACAGCCGGTTGAAGTGGTCACCGCGCATCCCGGACTCTCGGAGGCCGACCAGACAGCAATCCTGGAGGGCAATGCGCGGCGACTGCTGGGGCTGCCAGGGGTAGCTGTCAGGCCTTCCGTCTGAGCCCAGGAGCCAGCCTAATCGAGCGCGCGCTCCTCTGGTGTGGCTAGTCCCGCTTCTATTCCGCCTGAATTCCCGCCTGCTTGATCAGCTTCGCGTATTTCTCGAATTCGGCCCGGGTGAACGCGGCGAACTGCTCGGGCGTGTTCGCCACCGGCTCGGCACCAAACTGATTCAGCTTCTCGCGCATCTCCGGCAGTTGAACGATGCGCGCAATTTCTTTCTGGATGCGGCTGGTGATCTCGACGGGCACATTGCGGGCCGTGTACATGCCATACCAGGCGTAGGTTTCATACTGCGGCAGTCCAGCTTCAATGGCCGTGGGTACATCTGGCATGGAGGGATGGCGAGCGCTACCCGCCACCGCCAACACGCGAAGCTTGCCCGATTTGTAGTGCTGCAGCACGGTGAGCGTGCTGGTAAAGCCTGCCTCGATGTGGCCGCCCAGCATGTCGGTCATGATCATCGAACCGCCCTTGTAGGGCACGTGCGTGAGATCAACGCCAGCCTGCTGCTTGAACTGCTCACCGGCCAGACGCGATGACGGCTCAGAGCTTCCGAATCGAAGCTTGCCCGGGTTGGCCTTGGCGTGTGCGATGAACTCCCGCAGCGTGTTGGCGGGTACAGATGGCGTCACCACCACCACCCAGGGCGAGGTGGCAATGAGCGTGACCGGCGCGGCATCTGCCACCGGATCAAATGGCATGCTTTTCTGAAGACTGCCGTTGATGACATGGGCGCCGACCACCACCACCAGGTTGTGACCATCAGGCGGTGACTTGAGCACCAGATCGGTACCCACAATGCCATTGGCACCCGGGCGATTTTCGACCACCACGTTCTGGCCCCAGGCCTCACCCAGCTTGGCGGCCAATTGACGGCTGATGATGTCGGTGCCGCCGCCCGGCGCGTAGGGCACGACGATTCGGACCGGTCGGTTGGGGAAAGCAGCCTGCTGCGCGAGCGCGGGAAGCGACGCGGACAGGAGGCAGGCGCCTGCGAATGCAGCGCGAAGCAGCGATCGGATCATGAGAGACTCCTGAAGGGGTACCGGAGGCTAAGCCGTTCAGACGGCTCAAAGAATTTCATCGACGCGCAGCTCAACAGCGTTCCGCGTGCGCCGGCCGTAGGCCACCGCGAGCAGCCGCGTAAGTGGCAGCAGCGCGGGCGCGCTGGTTTCGAACCGCATGACGGTACGGAAGTAGTACAGCGCGGGATCGACGTCTTCGCCTCGACCCAGGCGCGCAAGCACATCGGGCGACGCGGTTCGCAGGCCCTGGCTGGTGACCTGGATGAGTTCACCGGCATCGGTCTTGAGCGTGTAGCGTGCATCGAGGTCTATCGTGCCGTCGGTTCGTACCCATTGCCAGTCGGCGCCGCCGGGCAGCACGGTGCCCGAGATGAGATCGCCCTCAAAATGCCCGCCCTGAATGTTCACCACCCGACGATGACCCATGGGCGTGACACCGACATCGACAATGTCAGCCAACTCGGCGCGCAACAGGCGGATCAGCGGACGGGTGACAGGATTCATGGCCGCATTCGCTTCCAGGTGAGTGAATGCTGGCGCTGAACGCTCGTGCCCGGAAGCGTGTCTTTCGCCGACAGGATCAATGTGCGCTCGTCCACGAAGCGCATCCGTCTCACCTGGTCGGTCCCGATCAGGTTGGGGTAGAGCGCAATGACCACCTCATGCCGCACATGATCGGCGTCAGGGAAAGAATAAGGCCCACCGTAGTTCATAAAGGCGTCGATGGCTTCCAGCCGTTCGGCCGCCGGCGCATGCTTCAGGCTTGCGCTTGACATGGGCGGGCGCCCGGCGCGGCTGATGCTGGCATTCATCCAGCCATCGGGACTGTAGACCAGCAGCCCCTCCGGATGTTCGCCAAAGGGGAGTGTGGGCGCGCGCCCGTCGGAATATTCCGTGCGCCAGTCAGCGAGGCGCCAGCCCCCCACGATGGGGTGCTGTGCGACGGTGCCTGCTTCGGGTGGTGTTGAGATACTCATGGGGGCGACCGGGGGCGCGCAATGCTTCAGGCGCTGGCCTGAAGCTCGCGCCGCACGATGGCTGCTCCCGCTGTCATCGCCTGCATCTTGCCGAAGGCCACATCGCGCGGCAGATACTTCATGCCGCAGTCGGGCGCGACGATGATGTTTTCGGCCGGCGCATAAGGCAGTGCCCGTCGGATGCGTGCGGCGATGGTCTCGGGTGACTCCACCGTCATGTCCGCCAGATCGACCACGCCGAGAATGATCTTCTTGCCGGCCAGATCCTTCAGCACGGCCACGTCGAGATTGGACTGCGCGGTCTCCAGGCTGATCTGACGGCAGTTGCAGTTCCTGAGCTGGGTGAGGAACGAGTAGCCGCTTGGCCGCGCGTGAATCACATGTGCATAACCGAAACAGATGTGAACCGCCGTGGTGCCGGTAATGCCGTCGAGTGCAGCATTCAGGGCCTGCAGCCCGTATTGCTCGGCGGGCTCGGGCCGCGCCTGCATGTAGGGCTCGTCGATTTGAACGATGTCGGCGCCGGCTGCGAACAAATCGCGAATTTCGGCGTTTACCGCCACGGCATAGTCGAGTGCCGCATCGGCCGGGTGCCGATAAAAATCATTCTGCGCCTGCTGCGACATGGTGAACGGGCCCGGCACAGTGATCTTGATTGGCCGTGCGGTGTGTCGACGCAGAAACTTCACATCCTCCACCTGCACCGCGTGTTTGCGGCGAATTTTGCCGGTAATGCGTGGCACCGGATTCGGATGTCCGGAGCGGTCGAGCGCAGTGCCCGGATTGTCGATGTCCACGCCCTCCAGCGCTGTTGCGAACCGGTTGGAATAGCTTTCGCGCCGGATTTCGCCATCGGTGATGATGTCCAGGCCCGCGTCTTCCTGGAGCTTGATGGCGGCCAGCGTGGCGTCATCCTGCGCCTCGGCGAGTACCGCAGCCGGCACCTTCCAGATTTCACGCGCGCGAACGCGGGGCGGAAAACGCCCGCGAAGGTTGTCGCGGTCAACCAGCCAGTCGGGCTGGGGCAGGCTTCCGACGAGCGAGGTGGGCAAAAGCATCGGGTCTCCTCCTGTTTGATTTTCGGTTCGCACGGTCACGGCCATTGCGCTTTGCCTGTAGTGTAGCGCCGTCGAGCCCGCCGGGGGCTCACCAGGTTCAGGGAGTGTCAGTGCAGAGGCTGGGCCGGGTCACCATTCCGCTGGCGGCCGCCAATTTCATGAATCAGGCCGCACGGACCGTGATGGCGATCGTGGGGCCGGTGCTGGCGATTGAGCTTGGTTTATCAGCGAGTGAGCTCGGGATGCTCGCGGCCTTTCTGTTTGCGGCCTACTCGCTCACCCAGTTGCCGCTCGGCGTGGCGCTCGATGCCTACGGCCCCAGGCGGGTGCAGGCCGTGCTCATGACCCTTGCCGCGCTCGGCTTCATGATCTTCGCGCTGTCGCCCGGGTTTGCCGGACTCGCCGCGGGGCGCATCCTGATTGGCGTGGGCATCTCCGCCGGGCTCATGGCGGTCATCAAGGCGCACGCAGACTGGTTCGAATTCAACCGACGTGCCCAGCTCACTGGCATCGCCATGGCAATCGGCGCGCTGGGCAGTGCACTCACCACCACGCCGGTCCAGGCGCTGCTTCCCGCGCTTGGCTGGCGCGGCGTCTTTGCCGCGTTGGGTGCTCTTACCTTTGCCGTGGCGGTCTGGATTTTCATTGCGGTGCCAGACAAGCCTCGTGCCGCCGATGCCTCGCGCTCGTTGCTCGGGGATATCGCGGTGAGCGGACGCATTCTCGCGTCGCGAAACTTCTGGCGATATGGTCCTGCGATGGGAACCCTGTCGATGTTCAATTTTGCCTACCTGGGACTCTGGGCGGGGCCATGGTTGCGCGATGTCGCCGGAATGGATGGGCCCGCTCGGGCGGGGGTCCTGTTCGTTTACACGCTTGCGATGGTGGCCGGAAGCGTGATCACCGGGAATGCTTCCAGCCGGGCGAGCGTCGCGGGCCTGCCGCCCTTCATTGTGCCGGTGGTATGCCTGGGCGTGATGGTGTTTCTTCAGATTGGCATGATGATGCAGCCAACGAACGCAGCGCTCGTCATTGGCTTGTGGGCCGCTGCAGCGGTGTTCGGCTCGGCCGGTCCGGTCGCCTATGTGGCCATGGGGCAGTTGTTCCCGCCGGAGCAGACCGGGCGCGTGTCCACTGCGGTCAACATGTTGTCTCTGGGGGGCGCTTTTCTGGTTCAGGCTGCAATCGGCTGGATTCTTGACCTGTGGCCGCGCACCCCTGCAGGGGGCTGGGACCCTGATGGATACAGCTGGGCGCTGGGGCTCACCACGGGATTGCAGGCGGTTGCCGCGGTGGTGCTCGCCACCGCGACGAGTCAGACCAACCGGTCCTGAGGCGCGGTTCGCCCGCGCCCTGCAACGCGAGCCGCTCTGGCCGAGCCTACTCAGTCCTGAGGCCGTTTTCCTTCACGACCGCTCCCCACCGCGCGTCATCGCGACGCAGCGTCTCGGCGAACTGCTCGGGTGTTCCGCCGGTGGGCTCGGTACCCATCGCCTGGAAACGGGTTCGGATCTCGGGCTGCGCCAGCACTTCATTGATCGCGCGATTGAGCGTGCGCACGATCTCAGCCGGCACACCGCTTGGCACGAACACACCGTACCACGATGCCACCACCAGATCGGACACACCGGCCTCGGCCATGACCGGGACATCCGGCAGTCCCGGCAGGCGGGCGGGTGCACTGAGCGCGAGTGCGCGCAGCGCGCCGCTTTTCAGATGGCCGTCGACAGTGGGCGGTGCGGTGACCAGCAGGTGCAACTGCCCGCCCAGCAGATCTTGCAGCGCCTGGCCGCCCCCCTTGTAGGGAATGTGCGTCATCTTGAGACCAGTACGGCTCTTGAAGAGTTCGCCCGTGAGGTGTCCCGTGCTGCCATGGCCGGCTGATGACCAGTGAACCTTGTCGCCCTGCGCACGGGCCCAGGCGATGAAATCGCCCATGGTCTTGACGGGCAGCGATGACTGGACCACGAAAATGAGCGGCACCTGCGCAACGCTCACCACCGCCTGCAGATCACGCTGCGGGTGATAGGGCAGCTTCGCGTACATGTGCGGATTGATCGCCATGGTGCCGTCAAACCCCATCGCGATCGTGTAGCCATCAGGCGTGGCCTTGGCGACCAGATCGGTGCCAATATTGCCGTTGGCCCCTGGACGATTCTCCACTGGAAAAGGTTGACCCAGGGAATCCTGCAACTTCTGACCGACCAGGCGGGCCAATACATCGGTGGTGCCGCCCGGCGAAAACGGTACCACCATGCGGACCGGACGCACTGGATAGGTGCCCTGCGCGGTGGCAAGGGGAAGGCTGGCG
Organism: Betaproteobacteria bacterium; assembly: GCA_009921765.1. The sequence goes on from RFXC01000028.1 coordinate 14,424, forward strand.
GCCAGTGGCGCAGCGCCGGCGAGGCGAATCAGCGTACGGCGATCCATGGGTTGTCTCCTTGGTTGTCTGGTGTTTCTTATTTGCGCGCGATGACCATGGCCCAGGGGAAGCGCCAGGCGCGATAGCCGGGTGCAAGCGTGCCCTCGGCTTCTTCGAACGGAAGGATCTCCACATCGGTGAAGCCGGCCTGCTTGTGCAGGGCGACCAGATCCAGTTCGTTAAGCGGTTCCATGAACGGCTCGTTATTTCGGCGCCCGTGAGAATAGTGAATGAAGCGTTTGAACGGGTCGGGGTCGGGTACCAGAAAATCAAGGTGGACCACCGTACCGCCAGGCTCGAGAAGGCGAAAGCTCTCGGCCACGACGCGCTCAAGATGCGGCGGCGGCAATTCGTGGAGCAGCATGGTGCTGGTGACCGTGTCGAACCGGCCCGCCTCGAGCCCCGTGTTGGCCGCGTCGCGCTGAAGAAATCGCACGCCCGAAGCGCGGTCATCGCGGGCATTGAGCGCAGCCACGCGCAGGCAGGGCTCAGAGAGGTCGAGCGCGGTCAGTTCAATTCCCGAGACTTTCTGATAAAACGGCCGTGTGCTCTTTCCAAACCCGCAGCCCAGATCAACCATTCGCTTCGGACGTACGCGCCCGAGCAGCGCCGCGGTGAAGCGGTGGTGCAGATCGCGGTCGCGACGAAGAAGCGGCGTGGTGCTCCGAGAGGCCTGTTCATAGACCAGGCCCGCGAGCGAATCGCCAGCCAACCCCTTGGGATGCTGGTGCACGTCGAACGAGGTGTAGTAGCGCGGCGGCTGGAATGCGGGATCGAGTTCGAGCGTGTCGAGCGAATCAGCCTCTGCGAGCCAGGCCTCGAGCGTGTCTCGCTCGTTCTCGAAGTGGGGCACGAGACCCAGGCGGCCGGAATACTTCATGCGCTGCAGGTGGCGTTCGTACCATGCATAAAACTGGTAGAGCGTTGAATCGGCGAGCAGCGCCTGGGCTTCTCGTGCCTGCGTGGGCGCCTGTTGCCCCGCTCGTCGGGCCTGATCGGCAAGCTGCTGATAGTGGGTCTGCAGTTCGGGATACACCTGGGTGGACCAGTAGATCTTGCAGTCCAGAACAAACTGCTGATAGGCCTCGACCCTGCGCTGGTGCTTCATTGGCAACCCTCCCTCACGCACCGCGTGATTGCTGGCGGCTGATGACGTGGTCCATCAGCGCCTTGACGAATGCGTTGCGATCGGCCGCGATCGCCTGGGCGGTCTCTGCGTCAGGCTGGTAGGTATCGAGGTCGGCGCGGTTCAACACACCCTTGGTGTCGAGCAGATGTTCGATCGAGCGCATCCGGTCGGAAAGTATCCAGACCTCTGCGGAGAGCGTCATGATCATGCCAAGCAAGCGGTCGATCGCGGGGTCCTTGAAAAAGGCTTGCTCAGGCTGGCGGCTGGTGCGCTCGGCGGCTGGTGCCGAATCGGGAAGGGTCTGCATGACGGCAACTCCGGAAGTGGGTCAGGAATTCGAAGTGCGGGGCGTGAACGCCGACTGCTCTCGCAGGTACTCGGCCAGTACCGCGGTGGCGCGCAGAAAATCATCGAGATCCATGTGTTCGTCGGGATGGTGGCTGCCGTTGGGGTTGCGGATGAAAACGAACCCGTACGGAACGCCTGCCGCGCAAAATGCAGCGGAATCATGAGAGGCGGGACTCAGCAAGGGCGGCGCCTCAATACCCAGGCGCGATGCGCATGCGGCAAGATCACGGCTGATCCCGGGATCGGCCTTGGCCACCTCGGCGCTTGCACGCGTGCCCAGATCAACCTGCACCTGTCGGGTGGCGGCGACCCCGCTCACAATGGCGAGAAACGCCTGTTCGAGCTCCTGGAGGTCGGCCTGATCGTAGGCGCGCAGATCGATACTGAACCGGAACTCGCCCGGGACAATCGTGAGCCCATGACGGTTGGAATCGGTATGAAACTCGCCGATGGTGAACGCCATGGGGCGTTCGGCGCGGTCCCATGTTTCCCATAGCCGATCCAGTCGGTTGGCAATCTCGGCACCTGCCAGCGCAGCATCTCGGCGAAAACGCCGCGGCAGTCCGACATGTCCGTATTCACCCGTGATGCGAACGCCAGGGTACCGGACATTGCCCGGAATGGCGGTGCCGATGGCGACTGCATGACCGCTTTCTGCGAGGCTGGGCGCCTGCTCGATGTGCACCTCGAGGAACGCCTCGATCGAGCGGACGTTCAGGTGGGGTGTGCCCGCCAGAACCGCCTCGGGACTTCCGCCTGCCTCCCGCAAGTGGTCAGCAAGCGAGCGTCCGGTATCGACCCGGCGCCGCTCCAGGGCCTCCGACTTGAGCGTGCCGAGCGCGCCGCGACTGCCCACATACGAATACTGGAACCAGAGGCTTTCTTCAGCGCGGATGCCCATGACCGTGACATCGCGGCCGGGTTGAACCCCGGCATGCTGCAAAGCTTCAATCGCAAGGAGGCCTGACACGACGCCCGCCGCACCGTCAAAATTGCCCCCACCGGGGACCGAATCGAGATGTGAACCCACGATCCAGGCGGGCAGGGCGCGGTTGCGACCCGGCCAGGTCATGTAGGTGTTGCAGAGCGCGTCGGTGCCAATCTCGAGCCCCAGCAGGCGTGCGTGCTCGGCCATCAGACGATGAGCAAATGCCTCGCCTGGGCCATAGGTGTCGCGGGTGACGCCCCCACGAACCGCATCAAGGCTTCCCGCACGCAGGGCGTTGAACAGGTGTTCCGCGCGTGGGCGCAGACTGAAAAGCTGGTCGATCATGAACAGGGCGACTCCGGCGGCCAGACGGGGCGGCCGGATCGGCTGTCAGAGGATCGTGACCGCAGTATTGACCAGGAGCTTACCCCAGGTGGAATCGGAATAGACCCAGTAGCTGGCCGGGCCGAGTCCGAAGTTGGCGGCCACCGTTCCATTGGATGTGGCGGTCATTCTCTCCCCCGGGTCGGTCACGTTGCCATTGCCGTTGATGTCGACCTCGACGACCGTTCCAGCGGGCGCCACGCTGCCCTCGCCGCTCAGATTGACGGTGTCGCCCGCGTTGCCGTCGATGACGAGGACCGCAGATGCGCTCAGCAGATCAGTCAATTCGAGCACCTGGCTCACGTCGATTGCAAGCGTGTTGTTGCCGGTGCCGGTGATGTCGATCCGCTCGATGCTCTCGACTCGCGAATCGCCAAATCGTGTGAGGTTGGTGAAGTCCAGATTGAGACTTGCGCCCAGCAGCGCGATCGAATCAATGCCCGTCCCGCCGTCGATGGTGTCGGGGGCGGCGTCGTTCACCCAGTCAGCCTCGACGAGCAACGTGTCATTGCCCGCCCCGAGCGTTACCTGATCACTGCCCCGGCCCGGCGAAACATGATCGCGACCCGCATCGCCGTCGATCGTGTCGTTGCCGTCGTAGCCGTTGATGGTGTCGGACGCTGTCGTGCCATTGAGCGTATCGGCATGCGCCGACCCGAAGATCCCCTCAAATGCCGCGAGCGTGTCGCTTCCAGCGCCACCGGTTGCGCTGTTGGTCGCCAGGTTGACAGTGACCGCACTCGAGGCGTTGCGGTAGTCAACCATGTCGATCCCGTTGCCGCCACTCAGGACATCACTTCCGTCGCCGCCGCCGATGGTGTCGTTGCCACTGCCGCCAGTGATGGTGTCCGCAAGCCCAGAGCCCTGAAGATCCGTGCCGTTGGCGGTGGTGTTTACCAGCGTGAAGCCGTTGCCGGTGGTGATCGCCGAGAGATTGACCGCGACGCCCGTGCTTTCCAGTCGTACGGTGCCATCGTTGATGCTGGTGGCAAGGGGCGTCCAGGCGGCAGTGATTGTTGCTTTCACGACCGTCGCGTTGAGAGAGACGATCAGCAGGTCGGCGCCGCCCGACCCCAGATCATTGACCGTATCCGACCCCGCGGTGATTTCGAATTGATCGATGCCCCCGCCGCCGGTCAGCGTGTCGTTGCCTGCACTCCCGATCAGTGTATCGCCGAGGCCGGAGCCGATCATGACCGTACCCGTGTTGCCGGTCGCGCCGCCCGTATTGACGATCTGCCAACCATTACCCGCCGAGATGTCGGCTGCTGACAAATTGATGATCAGGCCCGGCGTGGTGAGGACCGCTGTGCCGAGATTGACGCTCTGCGAGGTTGCAGCCCAGGAATTGGCAAGCGTTGCATTGAGCGTGGCGCTCGCCCGTACTTGCACGATGTCGGTACCGCTGCCCAGGTCGGTCAGCGTGTCGGTGCCTGAGTCGATCACGAAGGTGTCGTTGCCCACACCGCCTGCGATCTGATCATCACCGATCCCTCCCTGGATTCGGTCATCCTGGGTGCCGCCGCTGATGGTGTCGTTCAACTGCGATCCGGTGAGCGATGTCCCGCCCCCCGAGTTGCTGATGGTCCAGCCGGAGCCCCCGGAAACATTGCTGAGATTGACGATCACCCCCGAGGACACCAGGTTGGCTGTGGCCTGATTGATACTCGCGCCGGTGGCGGTCCAGTTGGCCGTGACCGTGGCTGTCACCGATCCACCGATCACCTGAAGTTGATCCGCACCCTGGCCCAGGTCGGTGATGACATCGGTGCCACCGGTAATGGTGAAGCTGTCGTCGCCGGCGCCGCCCGTGAAGGTCTCGTCGCGGCTGCTGTCGGTGAACTGGTCGTTGTTGGCGGAGCCGCGAACCTGCTCGATACCGGAGAGCGTGTCGATCCCCGCGCCGCCACTGGTGTTGCCTGCATTGAGGTTGACCACGACCGCCGAGCCGGCTCGCTGGTAGTCGGCCAGATCGTTACCCGTTCCCCCGGTCAGAATATCGTTGCCCGAGCCGCCATCGAGCGAGTCGTTACCGCTACCACCCGTGAGGGTGTCAGCGCGTTCGGATCCAATGAAGTTCGTCCCGGTGGTGGATGTGTTGCTGATGCTCCAGCCGTTGGGTCCGGTGACAACGGCCGACAGGTTGACGCTCACCCCCGCGCTCTGCACATTCGCGGTGCCGCGGTTGTAGCTCGCGCTTGTGGCTGTCCACACGTTGCTGATGGTGGCATTCACGACCGCGCCAACGTCGATCGTCACCACATCGTTTCCCGACAGGTCGGTGATTTCATCGGTTCCCGATGTGACATCGAAGGTGTCGTTGCCCAGCCCGCCCGTGAGCGAATCGTTGGCGGCGCCGCCACGCAGCACATCGTTGCCCGATCCGCCCGTCAGGGTGTCGGCGAGTGCTGATCCGGTGAGTGTCGTGCCGGCTGCGCCGGCATTGCTCACCTGCCAGCCGTTGCCGATGGTGATTGCGCTCAGGTTGACCGCCTTGCCAGCGGTATTGATGGTGGCGGTGCCAGCGTTTTGGCTCGCCGACGTGGCCACCCAGTCCGAAGCGATGCTGGCGGTCACGTTGGCCGAGGCACTGGTGACCTGAACAACATCGACGCCGCTGCCCAGGTCGGTGATCGTGTCGGCCCCGACATCGATCAGGAACAGATCGTCACCCGCACTGCCGGTAAGCTGGTCATTGCCGGTAAATGCGCGAAGCGTGTCGTTGCCGGCGCCGCCGGTGAGTGAGTCATTGAGCCCGGAACCCACGAACGACGCTGCAGCGCCCGTGTTGCTCACGCTCCAGCCGCTCGCCCCGCTCGTGATCGCGGACAGGTTGACGCCAAACCCGGCGGAGCTGAGATTGGCGGTGCCGTTGTTCAGGTTGCCTGCTGCGGCCGTCCAGGCCTTGTTCACCGTGGCGTTGGCGGTTGCGCCGCTACTCACCACCAGCAGGTCATTGTCGAGGCCGATATCGGTGATCGTATCGGTTCCGGTGGCAACTTCGAAGGTGTCGGCGCCAGCGCCGCCCGTAAGCGAGTCATCGCCCAGGCCCCCGCGTAGCGTGTCATCTCCCGTGCCGCCCACCACGGTGTCGGCCAGTGCCGAGCCGGTGAGCGTGGTCTGCGGACCGGTGTTGGTGATTCGCCATCCGAGGTCGGTGGTCACCGCAGAAAGATTCACGCTCAGTCCCGGCGTGCTGAGGTTGGCGACGCCCTTGTTGCTGCTTGCTGCAACCGCCGTCCAGGCGTTGACCAGCGTCGCCTGCGCGGTGGCACCCGCGAGCACGATCAGCGTGTCCTGGTTGTTGCCCAGGTCATCGATCGTGTCGGTACCTTTCGCCACGGTGAAGATGTCGTTGCCCAGCCCGCCCGTGAGCGTGTCGTTGCCAACGCCACCCTGCAGCGTGTCGGCAAAGCCCGAACCGAGCACACGCTCGACGCCGCTGATCCGGTCATCACCTGCCGCGCCGGTCGCGGTGCCCGCCTCGAGGTTGACATTGACTCCTGCCACTGCAGTGGCATAACTCACGAGGTCGTTGCCGCCAGCACCCGCGAGCACGTCGTTACCCAACCCGCCCGTGAGGGAATCATCGCCGTTGCCACCGGTGAGGGTGTCGCCCAGGGCGGATCCCGTCAGCTCGGCGGCAGACCCGTTGTTGGTGACGCTCCATCCAGCGGATCCGGTCGTGATGGCCGTCAGGTCGATGTTGAATCCGGGCGTGGTGAGGTTGGTGGTGCCGTCATTACGGCTGGTGATGTCTGCCGTCCAGATGCTTGTGAAATCGGCTACGACGGTCGCGCCACTCGCGACCTGTATCGCGTCGGCGCCTGTACCCAGATCGGCGATGGTGTCGGTGCCTGCACTGATCACGAAGGTGTCTGCGCCAATGCCACCGGTCAGGGTGTCATTGGCGGCGCCGCCAGTGAGGGTGTCGTTCAGCGCCGACCCCGCGAGTTGCGTGGCTGCGCCGGTATTCTGAATCCGCCAGCCGCTACCCGTGTTGATCGAACTCAGGTTGACCTGAAGGCCTGGGGTGAGGATTCGGGCGCTGCCGTTATTGACGCTCGCGACGCTGGCGGTCCAGGCGGTATGAAGGGTTGCATCGACAGCACCAGCGGCCCGAACCTCGAGCACATCGGCACCATGTCCCAGATCGGTGACGATTGCCGTGGTACCGGTGATCACGAAGCGGTCTGCGCCCGCACCGCCCGTGATCGTGTCGTTGCCTGCGCCGCCCGCGAGTGTGTCGTTGAGGGCAGAGCCCAGCAATTGCTCGATGCCTGAAAGGCTGTCGCTACCCGCGCCGCCAGTGGACGTCCCGAGGTCGATGTCGACATTGACTGCCGTGCCGGCAGCCGAGTAGTCGGCGAGGTCAACCCCGGCGCCTCCAACCAGCGAGTCGTTGCCCGCGCCGCCTGCCAGCGTGTCGTTGCCCGTTCCGCCGTTGAGCGTGTCGTCGAATGCTGAACCGGTGAGCGTGGTGGCTGCGCCGTTGTTGGTGACGTTCCAACCCTGTCCTGCGTTGACCGCGGCAAGGTTCACCACGAAGCCACCGGTGGTGATCCGCGCTGAACCCAGATTGCTGCTCGACGAGGTGGTGATCCAGTCTGCAACCACTGTGCCCTGCGCGGTGGCGCCCGGGTTGGTGACCTGAACCACATCGACGCCGGTTCCCAGGTCGGTGAGTGTGTCGGTGCCGCCACCGATCTGATAGGTGTCCGCGCCGTCACCGCCGGTGAAGGTATCGTTTCCAGAGCCGCTGATCAGCGTGTCGTTGTATTGCGATCCACGAACCAGTTCGATGCTGGTGAGCCCGTCATTGCCCGCGGCGCCGCTCGATACGCCGTTCGACAAATCAACCGTCACCGAGCCGCTTGCAGCCTGGTAATCGGCCAGATCGTTGCCGCCCCCGCCGACCAGCACGTCGTTGCCGAGTCCGCCGATGAACGAGTCGTTGCCGGTGCCGCCGGTGAGTGAGTCGTCGAGCTCGGAGCCGGTCATCGCGATTGCCGCGCCGGTATTGGTGACCCGCCAACCGCTGCCTGCGTTGATGGCTGCGAGATTGATGGTGAGGCCTGGGGTCGTCACGGTGACCAGGCCGTCGTTTCGGCTGTCGCTGGTGGCGGTCCACGTGTTGGCGAGCGTGGCGTTGGCGCTTGAGCCGCTTGAGACCCGAAGAATGTCGACGCCGCTACCCAGATCGCTCACGGTGTCAACGCCACCGGTAACCAGAAAAGTGTCATTGCCGGGGCCGCCGACCAGCGTGTCGCTGCCCAGCGCGCCCGAGAGCGTGTCATTGAGGCTTGATCCGGTAAGCCGCGCAGCGGTGGTGCTGTTGTTGAGCGTCCAGCCCACCCCTGCGGTGACCAGCGACAAATTGACGTCAAGCCCCGCTGTATTCAGCGTTGCGGTACCGTTGTTGCGGCTGGCGGCAGTGGCACTCCAGGTTGCGCCCATGGTTGCGGTGAGCGTTGCACCCGCAGCCACCACCACCACATCGCCTCCAAGTCCGAGATCCGTGACCGCGTCGGAGCCAGCGGTGATCTGGAGCAAATCGTTACCCAGGCCGCCCGTGAGCGTGTTGTCCCCGGCGCTTCCCGTGATCGTGTCGTTGTAGGCGGAGCCCCGGATGCGTTCGATATTGGAGAGCGCATCACTTCCCGCGCCACCTGAGGCGGTTCCAGCAGTCAAATCGACAGTGACTGCCGCAACGGCGAATTGATAGTCAACCAGATCGAGGCCGCCTGCGCCGTCTATCGCGTCGTTGCCCGCGGCTCCCGACAGGGTGTCATCGCCACTGCCGCCTTCAAGGGTGTCCTGAAGCGAGGATCCGGTCAGTGAGGCGGCGCTCCCGCTGTTACTGAGCCGCCAGCCAAGACCTGTGTTGATTGCGGTCAGGTCCATACTGACCCCCGCGCTCCCGATCCGCGCGGTGCCTGCATTGCTGCTTGCCGACGTAGCGGTCCAGGGTTGGGTGACGGTGGCGTCTACCGTTGCACCCGCACTCACGACGATCACATCGACGCCGTTGCCCACATCGAGAATCGAATCGGTACCCGCGGTGATCAGGAAACGGTCGGCACCTGCATTACCCTTCACCGTATCGTTGCCTGCGCCGCCGGTGATGGTGTCGGCGAGTGCAGAGCCAGTGAGCGTGGTGGCTGCGCCGCTGTTGACCAAGGTCCAGCCCAGGCCGGACACGACGGCAGTGAGGTCGATTGCGAACCCGTTGGTGCGCAGTAGCGCGGATCCTGCGTTGCTGCTCGATGCCGTGGCGGTCCAGGCGGCAGCCAGGTCAGCCTCCACGCGGGTGGTGCTCCCGGTGACAACCACAACGTCGGCATCGGTACCGAGATCGGTGATGGTGTCGACCCCCGCCGCGATCTCGAACCGGTCGGCGCCCGCGAGTCCGGTGAAGGTGTCGTTGCCGCCACTGCCCGCGATGGTGTCGCCGAATAGCGAACCCTTTACACGCTCGAAACTGATGAGCGCGTCGGTGCCGGCGCCGCCCGCTGAGGATTCGTTGCCCAGATCGACCGATACCGCGGATGGAGCGCTTGAGTAATCGAGCAGGTCGTTGCCAAGACCCCCCAGCAGGCTGTCGTCGCCCGGCCCGCCGACGATGGTGTCGTCACCCGCATCGCCGCCCGTCAGAGTGTCGTTTCGGGTCGAGCCGGTCAGCGTGGTGGCGGCCGCTGTGTTTCGCACATCCCAACCGAGGCCTTGTGCGATGGCCGAGAGGTTGACCGCGAGCCCGGGCGTGACGATCAGCGCGCGACCGTCATTGCGGCTCGCGGCAGTCGACGTCCAGGGCTGCACGACCGTGGCGTTGACAGTGGCCGTGAGGGCGGTGACGCGAAGAACGTCTGTGCCGTTACCCAAGTCGGTGAAGGTGTCGGTGCCCGAGTCGACGATGACCGTATCGGCGCCAGGCCCCGCTGTGACGCGGTCATTGCCAGAGCTGCCCTGCAGCGTATCGTCGAAGTCACCTCCCACCAGCGTGTCGTTGCGCGCAGACCCGGTGAGGGAGGTGGCCGGGCCGGTGTTGGTGAGCGTCCATCCGCTGCCGGCGGCGGTGATGGCCGCGAGGTTGATCGAGACGCCTGCGGTGGTGAGGGTTGCGGTGCCGCTGTTGCGGCTCGCTGAAGTTGCGGTCCATGCACCGGTTACTGTGCCAGTCAGGACCGCAGCCGACTCGATCTGCAGGATGTCCGTCCCCTGACCGATGTCGCTCAAGGTATCGGTCCCGAAATCAATGATCACCAGGTCATCGCCGTTACCCGCCAGCAGGACATCGTTACCCGGGCCGCCGCGCAACGTATCGTCGCCGCTTCCCCCCGTCAGGGTGTCTGCAAGCGCCGAGCCCGTGAAGGCTGCGCCAGTGCCGACGTTGACCACGTTCCAGCCGTTGTTGGTGGTAATGGCCGACAGATCAACCAGACGCCCGGCACTGCTCAGGTTGGCGGTGCCCTGGTTGGTGCTGTCGGCGCCAGCGGTCCAGTTGCCGGCCACGCTCGCATTGACGGTGACGCCGGTAGCGATTCGCAACCGGTCCGCGCCGATGCCAAGATCGGCGATGCTGTCGACCCCGCTATCGGCATCGAAAAGATCTGCGCCGGCGCCGCCGGTGAGCGCGTCGTTTGCCAGGCCGCCCCGGAGCGTGTCGTCGCCTGATGCGCCGACCAGGGTGTCGCCGAGCGCTGAGCCCGCGAACAATGCGGCCGCTCCATTGTTTTCAACATACCAGCCCAGCCCCGTGGTGATGGCGGTGAGCACCACGTTGCGGCCCGAACTTGAAAGCCGGGCGGTGCCATCGTTTCGGCTGGCGGACGTCGCGGTCCAGTTTTCGACCACGCTTCCCTCTGCGGTGGCGCCGTTGCTCACCACGAGCACATCAACGCCGCGCCCGAGGTCGACGATCGAATCGGTGCCGCCATTGGCCAGTATCGAGTCGGCGCCCAGGCCGGCGGTGATCGTGTCGTTACCCACGCCACCCGCGATCGTGTCATCGCTGCTGCCGCCAGTGAGGGTGTCGTTGCGCGCCGAACCGGTCAGGCGGGTTGCCGCCCCGGTGTTTCGCACATTCCAGCCGGCGCCTGCAGTGATCGCGGTGAGATCGATTGCGAGGCCGCTGGTAGTGATGTTCGCATTGCCATCGTTGCGGCTTGTTGAGGGTGATGTCCAGGTGCCGGTGGCCGTGGCATTGACCGTGGCGCCGGTCGCCACTTGCAGAACATCGAGGCCGCTGCCAAGGTCGTTGACGGTATCGGTTCCGGCATCAACAACGACGGTATCGCTGCCTGCGCCCGCGGTGATCACATCATTGCCGCCTGCGCCACGCAGGGTGTCGTCGCCCGTTCCACCCGTGATCGTGTCCGCGAGCATCGAACCGGTGGAGGACGCGCCAGCGCCGGTATTGCTTACCCGCCAGCCGTTTCCACTGGCGACCGCCTCAAGGTTGATGTCCAGACCCGAGGTGGAGAGGTTTGCCGCACCGCTGTTGTTGCTCGCCGAGGTGGCCGTCCACGCGCCCGTGACCGTGCCGTTCAGGATGCTGCCTGCGGCCACCTGAACGATATCGACCCCCTGACCGATATCGGTCACCTGGTCGGTACCCAGGTCGACGATGAAGAGATCAACGCCGGCGCCGCCCGTGACACTGTCGTCACCGTCCAAGCCGCGCAGGGTGTCATCGCCCGTTCCCCCAGCGAGGGTGTCGTTCCAGACCGAGCCCTTGAGCGATGCGCTGCCACCGATGTTCGAAAGGGTCCAGCCATGGCCGCTGGTCACGGTGCTGAGATCGACCGTCTGCCCAACGGTATTGATGTTGGCGATCCCCAGGTTCTCGCTGCCGGGGCCGGCAGTCCAGGCGCCAACGACTGTTGCGTCCACGCGGCCCGATGCCGCGACTTTCAGGATGTCGTGACCGAGGCCCAGGTCGGCGACGGCGTCGGTGCCCGAGTCGATGTCGAACAGGTCAACACCCCGAGCGCCCGACAGCGAATCGTTACCAGGGCCACCGCGCAGCGTATCGTCGCCTTCGCCACCGATCAACGTGTCGGTAAGGTCGGAGCCGATGAAGCTCGATGCCGCGCCGGTATTGGTGAGCTTCCAACCGCGGCCTTTGAAGACCGCGCTCAGGTCTACCGAAATACCGGGGGTGAACAGATTGACGTTCCCTTCGTTGTAGCTGGTGGGGCCTGCGATCCAGGTGGCCACCACGTCGGCATTGAGCGTGGCGCCCGCTTCAACGTGCACGATGTCCGGGCCGCGCCCAAGGTCGGTGAGGGTGTCGATGCCGGCGGTGATCTCGACGGTGTCCCCGCTCAGTCCGCCGGTCAGGCTGTCATCGCCTTCCAGACCGGTCAGCGTGTCGGACTGCGACCCGCCGCTCAGCGTGTCGTTGAAAGGAGATCCGGTAAAGAGTACGGCAGTGCCCGTGTTGCTGACCTGCCAGCCGTTGCCGCGGTTGACTGCTGCGAGATTCACCGCGAAGCCTGACGATGACAGCGCAGCCTGACCCTCGTTGTAGCTGGATTCGGTCGCACTCCAATTCTGAACAACGGTGACGTCGGCGCGAGCGGCAGTTTGCACCTGAAGTTCGTCAGCACCATAACCCAGATCGCTCACCACGTCGCGGCCGCCATGAATGACAAACCGGTCGATGCCCGCCCGCCCCATGACGGTGT
>RFXC01000271.1 GCA_009921765.1 Betaproteobacteria bacterium
CATCGCGGTGCCCGGCAAGACCGCCTACGACCTCTGGCTGGAGCGGAACATCAAGGAGGCGACGGTGCTCCGGGAAAAGGGGGCGGACAACGCGTTCAAGCGGTTCGTGAACGAGCAGCTCGACGTGCTCGCCGGCCTGCGCCCGCGACTCACCACCGATTGCGACAACCTGCCGGGCTCGCGTCTGCTCGACGGCCGCTTCACCGCGGTGCAACAGGCGGCCGGCACGCCGAAAGGCCGCACCGTCGGCCACGAGCATCTGCGCGCCTTCATCGAGGACGTGAAGGCGAGCGGTCTGCTCGCGCAGTTGATCGAGAAGAACGGCGTCCGCGGGCTCACCATCGCGCCCGCGGCGTAACAGCACGACGCTCGATTACCGCCGGGTGATCGAGCGCACCGCCGCTTCGGCGGACAGACGCATCCCGCTGATGGGTCGGCGGGCATCGTGGTGACCACGCCTCACCGCGCGCGTGAACTGTCGTCCAACCCGTCGATCGCGATTCGAATCCTCGCCTTTGGACAGTCGCGAGTGGAAAAGGGCTACATGCCCGAAGCGCCGGTGCCGGCCGCACGACAGGCGCTTGAGCGCGCCGGGCTCGGCATAGCCGATATCGATGTCATCAAGACCCATAATCCATTTGTGGTGAACGACATCGTGCTCGCAGACGCCTTCGGGATCCCCACCCATCGTATGAACCGTTTCGGCTGCTCGCTGGTGTGGGGACATCCGCAGGCACCCACCGGACTTCGCGCCATCATCGAGCTGATTGAAGAACTGGCCATGCGCGGCGGCGGCCAGGGCCTGTTCACCGGCTGCGCGGCCGGCGACACCGGCATGGCGGTGGTGATCCGTGTCGGAGACGACGCTTGACCGAGGCGGGGCACCCACTACCGAGGCGGTATCCCACTGTCGTTCATGCACTGGTCGACGCAGCGCGGTGCGCACCCGATGCTCCCGCGCTGATCTGCGGCGACGAGACCCTCAGCTATCGCGAGTACGCCGCCTGCGTGGCGGGGCTCGCTCGCGAACTCGCCAGTGGCTGCACGCCGGGTGACCGCATCGCGGTGCTGATGGCCAATTCCATCGACATCGCCATTGCGAGCTTCGCGGTGCAGGCCGCAGGATTGCAGCTGGTGCCGCTCAACCCCGCGTACACACCGCATGAGCTTGCGCCGATTCTTGCAAACGCAGCGCCTGTGGGGCTGATTCATGATGCCGACTGCGTATCCGCCATCCTCTCGCTCGCCACCGGGCAGGGCGTGCCGCATCACTGGTCAGTGGGCCCAGAGCGGCGCCTCACACGCTGGCGCGGTGATCGACTTGATCTGGGCACGTTTCCCCTGCCCTCGCCCGAGGCACTCTCCACGCTTCAATACACTGGCGGCACCACCGGTCGCTCGAAGGGCGTGAACCTCACGCACGCGTCCGTTTCCATCAATGTCAGCCAGCGCGAGGCTCTGCTTCCCACGCGACTGGATAACGAACGTATTCTCGCGGTCACGCCGCTCTTTCATGTGTATGCGGTCGCCATGGGCCTCTACCTGGCTGTGTTCTGCCGGGGAACGCTGGTGATCCTCCCGCGCTACCGCCCCGAGTGGGTGTTCGAGGCCATCGAACGTCATCGGATCACGCTGTTCTCAGGCAGCCCAACCCTATTCACCGGCCTCATGGCGCACGAGGGCTTCGCCACCGCGGCACTTCAGTCGCTACGCCTCTGCTATTCCGGTGCGGCCGCGCTTCCCGTCCCGGTGCTCGAGCGCTGGCAGCAGGCAACCGGATGCACGGTCGTAGAGGGTTACGGTCAGAGCGAAGCCGGACCGGTGCTGAGCTACAACCCGGTGGAAGGCGTTCGCAAGCCCGGATCGGTCGGCGTGGCGCTGCCGCTCACCGAGATACAGATTGTTGATCTTGAGACAGGCAACCAGGTGCTGCCTGTGGGCCATAGCGGCGAGATCCGCGCCCGCGGCCCACAGATCATGCGGGGCTACCGCGGGCTGCCGGAAGAAACCGCCGCCGCACTTCGCGACGGCTGGCTCTACACCGGCGACATCGGCGAGTTCGACCACGATGGCTATCTGTTCATCCGCGACCGAAAAAAAGACATGGTGATCGTGGGCGGCTTCAATGTGTATCCCCGCGAGGTGGAGGAAGCGTTGCTCACCCACCCGGATGTGCAGGAGGCCTCGGTCGTGGGCATTCCCGACAGCTACCGGGGCGAGGCGCTGGTGGCCTATGCGGTCGGGCGTGTGACGGTTCTAAACCGCGAGGCGCTGCAGGCGCACCTCGAGGCACGCCTCACGCGCTACAAGGTGCCCGCGCATCTGGTTCAGGTGGACGCCCTCCCCAAGACGGCGGTGGGCAAGCCCGACAAACCGGCCTTGCGGAAGATGGCCTTGGCGTTGGCAAGGTAGCGGCGTCTCAAACCAAATGGCGATACGCGCGTCACTTCCACTTTGACCGGGTGCAGACACATGAGCGCGGGTAAACCGTTTGTTCGCGCTTGCAGGCGGATTGCTCCCGAATCGGATCGCGCCGTGTTGACACTCCTGGCCGCCCCCACCCACAATCGGTCACTCTCTGCCAATGTGTTTTTGCTGCGAGCACGTTCATGATCTCCCCCGCCTTACGCGCCACTGAAATCAACCCTGGCAAGCTTGGATTTTTGTTTCGTCGTCAGTTCGAGATGTCGAAAGTCGGCGCTGGCGAAACCGTTGTGCTGGTGAGCGATCTCGCCACCCGACGCGAATATATCGAGGCCGCGTTCGCCGCCTGCGACGAACTCGGCGCCGACGTCTACGAAATGCGCGTCAACTCGGTGCCTTCCTGGACCAAGGTGGGCGTGCCCACCATCGGCAAGTGCAAGGGCACCCTGGATGCGGTCAAGGCGGCCGATCTGCTCGTCATTTTTCATGTGCCCCTCTTCACCCGCTGGTTGAAGGAGGTGATGGACGGCGGCACCCGTGTTCTCATGATCATCGACGGGCCCGATGATCTTGAGCAGCTCATATCGCCACCGGGACTGAAAGACGCAGTGAAATATGCCGAGGCCCTGTACAGCCGTACCCGCGAGGTGCGGGTGGTGTCGGAGGCGGGCACCGATCTGCGCTACACACGGGGCGAGTATCCGGTGATGGCGCAGTGGGGGTTTTCAGACGAGCCCGGGCACTTCGATCACTGGGGCGGCGGTCATCTGCACACCTTCCCCAATGAAGGCTCGGCGAACGGTACGGTCGTCATTCAACCCGGAGACATCGTCATCCTGCCCTACTGCCGCTATGTGCAGGACGCGATTCGCCTAGAGATTCAGGACGGTTTCGTCACCCGTGTCAACGGGGGACTCGATGCCAAGCTGATGCGCGACTGGCTGGACGACGGCAAGTCGCATGATGCTGATCGCGATCCGTATGCGGTGTCGCATCTGGGCTGGGGGCTCAACCCGCAGGCCCGGTGGTATGCCATGGCGCTGCATGGTGAGGAGCCCGAGCGTCACCGCGCGGGCGCTCGCGTTTTCGCGGGCAATTTCCTGTTTTCCACCGGGCCCAATTCGCAGGGCGGGGGTAAGCGAACCACACGCGGGCATTACGATGTGCCGATGCGCGATTGCACCGTGATGCTGGACGGTCAGGTCATCATCGACAAAGGCCGGATCGTCGACCCCGCCATGCAGGTCCGACGCGTCAGCATCACCTGAGGATTCAGCAGGTGTCGCAGTCGGTCGGGCCCGAATCCCGCAACATCTCGAGCCCCACCGCGGGCAGGCGCGAGGCCGTTCGGATCCGTTCGCTCTCCAAGTCTTTCGGCGCCACGCAGGCGCTCGACCAGGTCGACTTCACTGTCGACGTTGGCGAAATCCATGCGGTGGTGGGCGAGAACGGAGCGGGGAAATCGACCCTCATCCGCATTCTGAGCGGCATCCATCAGGCCGACTCCGGTTCGATCGAGGTTGCAGGCCAGACCGTTCAGTTCAGCAGTCCGAGGGCGGCGATTGCGGGCGGCATTGTCACGATCCCGCAGGAACTGCGGATGGTGCCCGCACTGTCAATCGCCGAGAACCTGATGCTGGGCGGCCTCCCCATGAAGCGACGGTTCGGCATCGTGCCCGGCATCGATCGCTCACGCATGAACGCCGAGGCACGCGAGCAGCTCGCACATCTCAATCTCGACGTGGACGTGAGGAAGCCCATCCGCTCGCTCAGCTTTGCCGAGCAGCAACTGGTGGCAATCGCCAAGGCGCTTCGCCGGCAGTGCAGCGTCTTCATCCTTGATGAGCCAACAGCTGCGCTCGAATCACGCGAAATCGACCGACTCTTTTCGGTGCTGGCTCGCATGAAGGCGGCCGGTACCGCCATCATCTACATTTCCCACCGGCTTGACGAAATCGTCTCGCTCGCCGATCGCTGCACCGTGCTCCGCGACGGCCGCGTGGTCACCGTCTGCAAGCGAGGCCAATTTTCGATCGGTGACCTGATCCAGGCCATGACCGGCCGCGCGGCCACTCACGAAGACACCGCTGCCCGCCCCCACGGGCCAGAGTTGCTCGCCGAGCACACCGCGCAGACGCCCATTTCGCTTCGCGCCGGGCAGACCCTCGGCATCGCCGGGCTGCTGGGTAGCGGCGCAGACCTGAAAGTGCGTGGCCTGTTCGGCGCCGGGCCTGAGCCGACTACCGTTCGGCGGGCCGATGGCGCGACCGTACGCCTCGCGCAACCGGGCGATGCGATCGCACAGGGAATCGGCTTGGTCCCCGGCACGCGTTCGCTCGGGCTGGTCATGAACCAGTCGGTCCGCGACAACATCCTGCTTCCCAATCTGTTTCAGATCGGCTCCGTTTTCAGAATTGACCGGTCGCGTGCCGACGCTCTGGTCGATGAAATGATGGATCTGATGGACATCCGCCCCCGCCGCCCGGAGGTCCGGGTGGGATCTCTCTCGGGCGGTAACCAGCAGAA
>RFXC01000272.1 GCA_009921765.1 Betaproteobacteria bacterium
GGCAGCACGTCGAGTTCCGCGTTTGAGGGCGGCAATATCGTCCTGAAGGGAAATGACGGCGTGCCCTACACGGTGCCTGCAGTGGCCGGGGCGGGTGCCGGGTTACAGGTTACGAGTGCGGGCGGCGCGGCCGCCACGCTTGTGATCGACCGCAATCCGGTGAACCGGATCTGTTCAATCAGTGCCGCGCCCACGGCGCTGGGCGGGCGGGGGTCTGCGTCGTTGTCCTGCGTCCACACGCCCATCAACGACACTGGTCTCACCGAATGCATGCCTGGAGTGGACTGTGCGCTGCAGGATGGCGGAACTGGCCGCGGGGCCATCCCGGCCAAGCTGGGGAAACTCAACCCCGGCTCCCCTGGGTCGTTCGACTACACCCGGATCTGCAACAACGGTGCCGAGGAAGGGACCGCCGGCTGCCCGAGTGGTGCGTCGGTGGGTGAGGGTGCGTCTCAATGGACGTGCACCCGCGACAACGTGACCGGGCTGGTGTGGCTGGTGGCCGACTATTCCGGGCGCTACACGCAAGGCGATGCGGTCGCCATCCCCGTGCAAGGCTGGTGTGGCCGCGCTGCCAGCACCTGGCGCTTGCCCTCTGTCGATCAGCTGCAGTCGGTATTTTTCAACGCGGGAACGGTGGAAGGTGCCGACCGCGTCGCGGCGCTCACCCCATGGCTGCCGATGTTCAACTTCAATCGGCGGAACGCCCTCGAGAACCCGATTCCGTCCAGCATCAGCTCGGAAGGCAGCGGCTTCTGGAGCAGCACGCTGGTCGCCACCGCCACGGGCGAGGCCTGGATGGCGCTTCTTCAGGGCAATGGTCGTGTCCGAAGCGAGGCGTCCAACACGCTGCGCTTGCGGGTGGCGCCCGTGAGCACGGCAGACCTGTCCTCGCGCTTTGCCGATTCCTATTACAGCGCAGCGCGCTGGGAAGCGAATCTGACGGCAGGCACCTTGCTTGATCGTCGGAGCGGCCTGATGTGGATGATCTGCTCGTCGGGCTGGAGCTTCAACGCCACCGCAGGGCGTTGTGATCCGGTGGCAGGGCAGCCCGCGATACGCGCGTTCCGCGACGCGCTCGCCGAGTCGGCGGCAGTGAACCAGGACGCATCGCGGAATCGCGGCTATTCCGATTGGCGCGTACCGAACCGGGCTGAACTCGCAAGCCTGGTTGATTGCGTACGCTGGCGGCCTGCCGAGGGTGGCAGCGCCGGCTGTACCGATCCCGCGCTGAAGAAGTTGGTTGACCTCGACCTGACCGGCGCTGGCTCGTTCTGGACCTCGTCGTGGGTTCCAGGCAATGAAGTGTTCACGATCGACTTCAGCACCGGTGCGATTGGACTGAGTCCGATCATTGGGCTCGACCCCCTCGATCCTGCTGCCCCGACCACCTTTCGCACCCGTCTTGTCCGCAACGCCCGCTGAGGCGCTACACTCCTCAGGTTTCAATCAGGCTCTCACACATGTTTGAACGACTTGTTGCGGTCAGTCGCGAGCAACACGGCCATCTGCGGGTTCGCCCCGCAATTGGATTCGGGTTTTCACGCAAGTTTCATCTCGCATCGCTCGCGATGCAGGAATTCGTACGCGCCTCCGCGTTTTATCCCATTGTGTTCCTGGATGACCGCGAGCGCGAAGCCTTTAGGCCAGTGGCGCTGCTGGGGGTTGAATCGGGAGAAAACCTTTGCGTGGACGCCGAAGGGGCCTGGCTCAAGGGGGCCTATATTCCCGGCATCCTGCGCCGCTATCCCTTCGCGCTTGCCGACACCGAGCGCACCGACGAATACGCAGTTTGTGTCGATGCCGGCTCGGGGCTGCTCGATGAAAACGAGGGGCTGCCGCTCTTCAACGCTGACGGCACACCCACCGAAACGCTCGAGAACGTGAAGCGATTCCTGGGTGAACTCCAGCAGATGGACACGCTCACGCGACAGTTTTCCGCATTCCTCGTCAGGCACAACCTGCTGCGTCCGCTGAATCTTCGCGTGCAGGTGGCGGGGTCGGCGCGCGACATTGCGGGGAGCTATGTCATCAACGAGGAGCGCTTTGACGCGCTGAACGATTCCGTTTTCCTCGAAATGCGTTCGCTCCGGTATCTGCAACCGATCTACGCCCACCTGTCGTCGCTCCCGCAGATCGACCGCCTGGTTCGACTCAAGGAGGGGCGTCTGAGCGCTGATTCCACGGCTGCGGCCACGCCGGCTGCACCGCCCGCTCCAGATCCGCTACCCGCCGACGCCCAGCCTGCGCCGCGTCCACGCGCGCGGCGCCGTGCCGCTGCGAAGTCCTGATCGTCAGCCATCCGAGCAGCACCAAGCAGCATGAACGATCCAGGCTCCTCACGATCGCTGCGCCCGGCATCCGCCGAACCTGGGAGTGCCCGGGTCGATGCCAAGGCTCTGCTGGCCGCCATCCAGCTTCTTCGAATTGCGCCCCAGGACGAAGCATTCTGGACTGAATTTGCCCGCTGCTCGGCGCTTCTTTGTCGAGCTCAGGCATCGGTTTGCCTTCGATTGGGCGAGGGCGGCTGGCAAGCCATCGCCGACTGGCAAGCTGCCCATACAGGGCTTTCGGATCGCTGGCCTGCGCTCGCTCCCGATCTCGCCGAACGGCTTGGCGAGAAGGGGTTCGGAACCGTACCTTCCGGGGCTGGCATACCGGTCATCGCGCTGGGCATCCGACTGCCGCAAGTCCAGTCCGCGATCCTGGTCCTCGAAATTCCCGAGTCGGAACGCCCCCGCCTCAACGAGCTGGTGCTGCGGGCGCAACTGATTTCCGATATTCCGTCCGATGGCGCGCCGGCTGTTTCGCAGCATGCAGGCGATGCGCTCGTCCGCCCTGCAGGCGCCAAACTGGAGGACCCGGCAGCGCGAGGCGCCTTGCTCGCCTGGCTGGATCTGGTGATTCAGGTCACTCGCCATCGACAGTTCGGATCGGCGTCGCTCGCTCTTGTGAACGGCATTGCCGCCCAGACCGGCTGGACCCAGGTGAGCCTAGGATGGCGGCGCGGTCCGTATGTGCGGATGCGCGCGATCAGCCATCTCGACCGTTTCGAGCGGCGCGCAGACCATGTTCGCCTGATCGAGTCGGCGATGGAGGAAACGCTCGATCACGACGCCGCAGTGCATGATCCCGGGTCGGATGAAGCCAATGCCCCGGTCATTGCCCATGCGCGTCTTCGGCAAGGATTGGGGTTTGGCGCGCTGCTCAGCATGCCCCTGCGTGGTGACAACGATGCCACCGAGGCGGTACTGCTGCTGGCACACGACGACAACAATCCGCCGCCGGTTCCGCTCGAGGCGCTGGAGCTTGGTCTCCAGATGGTGATGCCCTGGCTCTCCGAACTCGAACTGCGCAGCCGCTGGATGGGTGCCCGGGCCGGGCATCACATTGGTCGGCTCGCGGTCGAGGCGGTACGAATCAACCAAATTGGGCGCAAGCTGCTCGCCATCTGCTTCGCGGCATTGCTGTTGTACGGAATCTTCGGGACCTGGCCGCACCGCATCGACGCCAACGCCGAACTGGTGACCGATAGCGCGCAGCTGCTCAACTCGCCTTTTGACGGTTACATGGATCAGGTGCTGGCCACCAGCGGCGACACGGTTCGCCAGGGGGCTGTGCTTGCAGTGCTCGATCGCCAGGAATTGCTGCTGCAGGAGTCCGAAATCAGGGCGGAAATCCGTCGCTTCACTGCCGAGTCTGAAAAGGCGCGTGCAGCCGGTCAAACCGCTGATGTACAGATCTCGATCGCCAGGCGGGCGCAAGCGCAGGCGCGACTTGAGCGCACGCTTTACCAGCTCGAGCAGGCGCGCATCGTTGCTCCGTTTGATGGGGTGATTGTCGAGGGCGAGCGACGCGAGCTCCTGGGCTCGCCGGTTCGACGTGGCGACAAGGTGTTTCGGGTGGCGAAGGTCGAGGGCCTGTATGTCACGCTCTATATTCCCGAGGCCGACATGCGGTTCATCACACCCGAGTCTCAGGGCCAAATTTCGCTGCTGAGCCAGCCCGACCGAAATTATCCGATTCAGATCGAAGCGGTCATTCCTGTTGCCCAGGTCAAGCCCCAGGCTGGCAATCTGTTTATGGTGAGGGCCAGGCTGCTTGAGTCGCCCGAGGCCTGGTGGCGGCCGGGCATGACCGGATTGGCGCGAATCGACGCCGGTCGTCAAAACATCCTCTGGCTGATGACCCGGCGCGCCATTGACGCGCTGCGGCTCAAGCTGTGGTGGTGAGGCACCCGCTCTACACCGCCGGAGCCGCACGATGACCGCCCAGACCTTCAGCGAGTCCTGGCATCGTATTGCCGAGGCGCGTATCGGCCTTCTGCCCAGCGTTCAAGTGCAGCGCCAGCGCTTTGGCGGCGCCGACTGGTATGTTCTGCAGGATCGATTCACCCAGCGGTTCTTTCGCCTCACGCCGCAGGCCTGGCGATTCGTGTCGCGACTATCCCCGCGACGCTCAGTTGACCAGGCCTGGCGCGAGGCGCTCGAAATGTTTCCTGCTGAGGCGCCGAGCCAGCACGAGGTCATTCAGCTCCTCGGGCAGTTGCATCAGTCGAACCTGCTCTACTTCAGGAGTGAACCGGATAGCGTCGAAATTTTCGACCGCTATCGCCAGTTCAAGCAGCGTGAGCTCTACGGCAAGCTGCTCGGGTTTCTCTATCTTCGGATCCCCATCCTGAATCCGAACGACTGGCTGAACACCATCATGCCGCTGATACGGGCGATGGTGAGTGTGCCGGCTGCGCTGATCTGGTTGGTGGTGGTTGCCATAGGCGCCAAGGCGGCGCTGGAAAATCTCCCCCAAATCGCTGATCAGACCCAGGGTGTGCTCGCGCTCGACAACCTGATCTGGCTCTACCTCTGCATGGCCGTAATGAAGGTCTTGCACGAACTTGCCCATGCGTTTGTCTGTAAGCGCTTCGG
>RFXC01000273.1 GCA_009921765.1 Betaproteobacteria bacterium
GCACGGCTTTTGATGCGCTGAGCCCGGCGCAGCAGACGCATGTGGCCGCGTCGCTCGGCTACGAGGTGTACAGCGGAACGCACTATTTCAAGGCCGATGCGGGGCCCGGCAGCCGCATCGTCCGGAGCTTTGCGTCTGGCAACCGGATCGATATCGACACCCTCGACTGGGGTGGGCCCGAGGCGCCGGCGGATCCGTATGCGCCGTTCGAGTCGCTCGGCATTGCGCAGCGCCTGCGGGTCGCGCAGAGCGTGGGCTATGCGCTCTTCGAAAAGCAGGTGCTGGTCGGTGTCGACCCCGACGGCGAGAACGGCGAATTGCGGGTCCTTGCAACGCTGGTGGCAGGGTCCGACTTCATCGTGGGCGAGATCGAGTGGGGTGACGTCGAACCCGCCAACGCCGAGTTGTCCTGGGAGGAGTACACACGCGAGCAACAGGAGCAAGTCCTTGCCGCGATGGAATTGCGGCGTTTTGACGGACAGGTCTGGCGCAATCAGGGCAGCGGCATTCTGCGCTTGACCCTGGTCCAGGGCGAAACCGGGCCGGGCGAGGACGACGCCCCGGTGTTGGCCGAGCGGTTCGACTACCGGAACAGTGCAATCACCTGGTCGGTACTCCAGCGGCCGGAACCGGATGTGCTGTTCTCGAGCACGTTGAGCGCGGAGGCGCTCGAGGAGCAGGAACTCACTGTGCTGGATTCAAGCCAGCAGTTCCGCGTGCTGGAGGCGCTCGGGTTGCAGCGCTTTGATCAGACCGTGTACCTGAAGGCCGAGCCCGATCCGGAGCGGTTCCAGGAACGGCTGATGACCGGCTTCATCGAGGGCGTGCACTACGTCAATTCCGAGATCGCCAACGCCGCCCCCGACCTGCGTATCAATCGGTGGCAGTTGCGCGATACGCTCAACCACCATGTTCTGGTGGCGATCGACGACAACCGCGATGGCGTCGTCGAGCGGCTGGAGATCCAGAGCCCGCACGAATTGGCTGGACAGCGTGGGTATGGCTTCCTGCTCACCGGTACGCTGACCACGCTGGACGACCAGGCCGGCATCACGGTCTCGGGTGACGATGCGGTGATCGTGCGCGGAAACATCAATCTGCTTGGCGCCGATTCGGATCTGGTGCTCCAGTCAGACCACTGGATCTACTGGGAGGGCCAGGCCCGCGTGTCGGGTGTCATCAAGATGTACGGCGGTGTGCCGCTCAACTCGACCACGGTGTCGGGAAGCGGTGGTGCCAACGAACGCGGCGTGAGCCTCATGATCGATGGCACCTCCCGGCTAATCACGCCGGGTGCGGAGCGTTCCATCACCTTGATGGCCGCGCAGGATGCAATCCTCGCCGGTTCGGTGATCGCAGGCGGAAACACCAGCGACCTGGGCCTGATCTGGGCCGATGGTGGCGGTGCCGACCTCACGGTCATTGCAGGCCAGCGAATCAGCATTGACGGCTCGCTCGCGGCTGCCCGCTCGGTCAGGCTGGAAACAACCCAGCTACCGGGCCCCAATGATGGGCAGGTGTCGGTCTGGTTGAGCAGTGCAGGCTCGATCACGGCGGGGGGGCTGGCCAACGACGGGTTCTCAGGTGGCAGCGTCCGTATCGATGCTTCAGCGCATGTTGAACTGGGTGGCTCGGTGCTGGCCGGTGGGGCGCTCAATCGAACGGAAACGGGTTCCACGATCCGCTGGTCCGACCAGCCCTCCGACGTGCGCATCCGGACCGCGGGACAGCTGTCGCTCGGCGTGTCCATCGAGCAGCCGGATGGTCAGAGTGTGGAGGTGGGCGCCTCGATCGCCGCGTGGGATCAGGTGTGGCTCGAGGGGGGAACCGGTCGCACTCGTACCGCCGGCCTTCTGTCCGAGTCCGATGGGACCGGGCTACGGATACCGGGCAACAGCCGAATCGTTGCCGGAAGCGGCGATGCCCTCGTGCGGCTGTCCTCGGTGCAGGACGTCGATCTGTTCGGTGAAATCGTGGTGGGCGGCCAGTTGAGCGATCGCTACGACATCCGGGGCGAGTATGTCGGCAGTGAACTGGTCCGCAACGCGGGCGAGTCCCGGCTGGAGGTGTTTGCCGAGCTGGGGCAGATCCGCGTCGGGCGCGAGTTGAGCGCGGGCGTGCTGATCGACTTGCGGGGTGGTCGCGAATCCGCCATGTCTCGCGATCAGTACGTCCGTCAGTTCGGTGCCGCGGCGGCGGACTCAAGCCGCGGGCAGGGGGTCGTGGTCTACGGCTCGGCCCACCTCAGGGTCTTTGAGCCCGATGCGCAGATCAACCTGAGCTCCGCGGGCAACATTCTGGTGATGCCGGCCACCTGGACCCATCGCCTGATGGCCGACGATTTCTTCGAGCACGCCCGGGGCGACCTCTCGGACGACGTGGTGCTCAAGCTGGATATCGATCTCGGTGACCGCATCCTTCGGGGCTCGGTTGCGGTCACCGCATTGTCAACTCGCGACAACCGACTGGTCAGCGATCTGTTGGCCGATCTCCGCTCGGCGCTTTACAGCACCGACTTCGCGGTGTGGGACAAGGCACGACAGGAACCGACGGGAGCAACCGGACGCGTCACGAGCGACCAGCTTGGCGTGAACGACCAGGGCGGGCATTTGATGTTCACGGGCTTCCTGCCCGTGACGATCAATTTCGCCGAATCAGAGGGCGTCGAGCGACTCGGTTTCGTCGATCAATCGGCAGCCAGCCGGGTATCGACCACCATCGCGGGCCTGGATGCCAGCACGCCCGGCTCGGTGATTCAGCTCGGCAAGGCGGGTGCGGCCGGTGGGCGGGTGCTGATCCAGCGCCATGTGATCGGCCATGACGGCGTGCGCTTCCTGTCCGGAAGCACCGGGGCGGGGTTTGATCTCGGACCGCTTGGCATCCTCGAAACGCGTCTTGGCAACATCGAGCTGCGTCCCTTGGGCGACTCCGTGTTGCAGGGCAGCCTGATTGCTGCCGGACCCAGCGCCGACATCATCATCGATGCGAGCCGTTCGATCGAGGTTCGGGGTGACCTGAGCGCCAACCGCAATATCGTGATCAGTGCCGGCAAGCTGGTCGAAGCCGGTGTGGTGAGCGTAAGAACCCACAGTTCTTCGCGGCTCACCTCAACCGGCGCAGCCGGCCAGATCACGATCACGGGCTTGAACGACGTTGTGATCAACAATGTCATCGGCCTCGACAATCCGGGCCTCACCTCGGTCGCGGTCACGGCCGAGTTCGGCACCCTGACGGTGGCGAGGGAAGCGGGGCGCATCGAGACCGGGGCCGAGTTGCTGCTGAGGGGCCAGAACGTTCAGGTCGAAGGCATGCTTCGCAGCAGTCGCGCGACGGCGCAGGAGGACGATCACGAGCTGCGTATCCTCGCCATCCAGGATCTTCGGGTGCTCGCCGATGTGCGGGTCTCGGGCTCGGCGAAACTCTCTGCAGGTCGCGACATCCGGGCGGACAATGCCACGATCACTGCCGGTGCCGCGGGTCAGTCATTGACGCTGACTGCCGGCCGCAACCTCTCTTTAGGAAACGTCGATCCGGTCGCGGGCGACCTCGCGCCGCATGCGGTCATTCTCGCGGCCGATCGCTCGCTGGAACTTCGCGCCACGTCAGATCTTCGCCTCGCGGCCGATGCGTCGGCCAGTGTGTCGGCAGCGGCGGGTGAGCTGCGTCTGGTGGCAGGCTCGATGCACCTGGTGGGCGAACTGCGGGCGGGAGCGCGGGTTGATGCTGCCACCGGCAACGCCACCTGGTCGGGCGCAGGGGCGCTGATCGAGCTCGACGCGTCCAGTGGCCTCACCATCGGTGGTCCAGGGCTTGACCCGAACGCGGCCTTGACCGATGTCGGCGCCACGCTTGCGGCCTCGGGCGAGCTCAGGATTGAAGCAGGGGCCGACGCCAACGACGTTGCCCTTACGCTCACGCCCAGAAGCTCGCTCACCAGCAACGCAAGGTTTGATCCGGCCTGGTCGACCGGCGGGCCATCCCGCATCCAGGTGCAGGCAAGCGGGCTCGTCAATCTGGAAGGCACCGTGCGCGCCATCGATCCGGGCGCCGATATTTCGATCGCGACGGACAGCCTGGTGATCGTTGATGGGCTGGTTTCCGCGAACGACAGCCTGTCGATTGATGCGGGCAGTCATCACACGCGCCTCGGCCTGGTCGTCAAGCCAGTCATTGCATCGCCCAATCCAGGCGGGTCCCCCAGGGGCGGGGTGCTCGATGTGGCCTCAGGCGGGTCGATCAGCCTGTCTGCCATCGACGGAATCGAGTTGAGCGGAATCGTCGGACAGATTGAAGCTGCGCAGACCCTCGCGTCGTCGGTCTCCGTGGCGTCGGCTGCCGGCGATGTCAGCGTCACGGGGTCGATCGATGTCAAGGACTCGCTCACGATCTCGGCGCTGCAGATCGCCATTCTGGCGGGCGGGCATGCCGAGGCGAGCGGGCGCGACTCGCGGGCCTTCCTCAATGCCAGCCAGTCGATGCTGCTGGCGGCAGCCCAGGGGGCGAACCCGCTTGCGACGGTCCGCGCAGGCGCAACCGCCCATCTGGTGGCGCCGGTTGCGATCGTGGCGGGCCTGGTCGAGGCGACGCGCACGGCCGATGCAACGCGCCCGCTCGCCGCTGAGCGAACCGGCGGGCAGGTACTGCTGCACGCCGATACGCAGTTGACGATCACGGGTTTGCTGCGCGCCCAGGGCAATGTGGCGCTGATGGCGGGCGCGGATACGCAGCTGCCTCGTGCAACGCTGGAAGCAGGGCTTGCGCTCAATGCGCTGGGTGAAGGCGTGATCGAGGTGCTTGATGCAGGGGGAATTTCCGCAGGCGGAGAATTTTCAGCCCGCACGGGGGGCGAGTTCCGGTTGCTGTCTGCGGTTGAGCTGCTGG
>RFXC01000274.1 GCA_009921765.1 Betaproteobacteria bacterium
TTGAGATATTTCGGTAGCCACAGCGTGAGAGACGGAAACGCGATCAGCAGCGCAAGCCGCAGAATGTCGGCGAACAGAAAGGGCATGACGCCCTTCCAGATCGAACTGGTAGGCACATCAGGCAGCATGCTGCTGATCACGAAAATGTTCATGCCGACCGGCGGACTGATCATCCCTATTTCCACCACACATACGATCAGCACACCAAACCAGATCGGATCAAGCCCCAGGTGAACGATGAGCGGAAAAAAGATCGGCACCGTGAGGAGGATCATCGACAGCTCTTCCATCGCCGTGCCGAGGATCACATAAATTGCGCAGATCGCCACCACCACCATCATGGGGTGGACGTTGAACTGAGATACGAAAGCTTGAAGGTCAGAGGGCAGCGAGGTGAAGTTCACGAAGTTGGCGAAGATGGACGCGCCAATGAGAATTGTGAACAGCATGGCTGTCATCTGTGCGGATTCGGTCAGAACCTCGAGCAGAATCTTCGGGGTGAGCCGGCCTCGCGAAAGGGCAAACAGAAAGCCGCCCATTGCGCCCACACCCGCCGCTTCAGTCGGCGTGAAGAGTCCGCCGTACATCCCGCCCATCACGATGATGAACAGCAGGATCACCCCCCAGATGTGGCGCAGCGCAACCAGCCGACCTGCCCAGGTGGTGCGCTCGCCTGGCGGACCCAGCGACGGATTGCGGCGCACGCAGTTCCACGCGGTACCAAGATAGAACAGCGTCGCGATGGCACCCGGAACAACGCCCGCGGCGAACAATGCTCCGATGCTTTGCTCGGTCATGATCCCGTAAATCACCATGATGACCGACGGCGGAATGAGAATCCCGAGCGTGCCACCCGCAGCGATGGTGCCCGCAGCAAATGCCTTGTCGTAACCGAAGCGCCGCATCTCGGGCATGGCCACGCGCGCCATGGTGGCTGCGGTGGCAATTGACGAACCGCAGATGGCGCCAAATCCCGCGCACGCCAGCACGGTGGACATTGCCAAGCCCCCGCGGCGATGACCGATGAACGAATAGGCGGCCTGGTACAACTCGGTTGACATGCCGGCACGCGTGACGAGATTGCCCATCAGCACGAAAAGCGGCACCACCGACAATGTGTAACTCGCCACATCCATGATCTCGGTGGCGGCCGAAGAAAACGCAGCCGGCACCGAACGCATGAGTGCGATACCCACGACACCCACCGCCGCCATGGAAAAGGCAATGGGAACTCTGAGCGCCATCAGCGCAAACATGGCGGCAAAGCCGAGCAGCGCTTCGATCAAAGCACGCTTCCCGCCGAGTCTGACTCGGTCTGCGACATGTTGCGATACGCGGCAATGGCCACCACCGCATGCATCACCGCCGTGCAGAGCAGCATCACCGAGACCGCCTGAATGAACGGTCCGGTGGGAATCTGAAGCTGCGCCGTGGTGTCGCCATCTTCGAACACCCGCGCCGCACGTCCGTGAATGAGCCACGCTCCGCCCAGCACCAGGAGCGAACAAAAGGCGTTTGATATGACCCGCTGCCAGCGTTGCAGCGGCGCAGGCAGTATCGGGTCAAGCACATCGAAAATGACATGCTCGCCCGCAAGCGACACCAGCGGCATGGCGATGAAAATGGTGCCCAGCATGCACAGCTCGGTGAGCTCGACGCTGCCGGTAATGGAGGAATTCAACACCTTGCGACCGACCACGTCGGCGAAGGTGAGCAGCATCATGACAAACAGCGCGATTGCCGCGCCCGCACCCACCAGCTTTTTGAAGGCGTTCATCAGAAATGGCGCGGGCCGACTGACGACAGCCGGCCCGCAGTAGCCTTGTGGTCCCGATTACTGGAGTTTTGCGATTTCAGCACGGAATTCACGAATGACCTGGTCACCATCGGCCAGACCTTTCGCCTTGGCATCGGCCACCCACTTGCGCTCGAGCGCATCGGTCTTTGCCTTGACCTGATCGACGAAGGCCTTGCTGGCGACAGTGTGCTGCACGTTGTTGGCCTGCATGAAGGCAGCGCCCAGTCGATCGGCCTTGTCCCACGCACGACCGAAGAGACGCGCCGCGTGCTCACCGGAAAGTTTGGTGATCGCGGCCTGGTCGGCGGGAGAAATCTTCTTCCATGCGGCCTCGTTCATGACGAACGCGAAGCTGGTGTTGTAGAGCCCGCCCGAAAATGTGGTGCGATGCTTGACCAGCTTTTCGAGCTTGAACGACTCCACCGACTCGGCCGGGAAGAACACGCCATCCATCACGCCCGAGGAAAGCAGTTCGTACGACTGGGGCGCCGGACGCAGCGTGACGTTGATGCCCATGATCTTGCCGATTTCATTGACCATGCCACCGCCCACGCGGAATTTGAGCCCGTCCAGGTCGGCGAGTGAATTCACCGCGCGCTTGGTGTTGATGATCATGCCAGGGCCATGCGTGAACACCGTGATGACGCGCATTCCCTTGTGCTCGCCAGCCTTGCTCAGGTGGCGTTCATAAATGCGCTGATAAGCCACCGAGGTGGATTCGGCCGAGTCACCCAGAAAAGGGAGTTCGGCGACCTGGGTGAGCACATAGCGGCCCGGTGTGTAGCCATGAACCGAGAAGGACACATCCGTCAGACCGTCACGCACTGCGTCGAAGGTTCCGGGCGGCGCGGTGACGGGCTTGGCAAGCGCGTTGCAGCGAACCCGCCCTGCGGTGGCTTCGGTCACCTGTGTGCACCAGTCGGCCTGCGTGACCGTGAGTGCGTGGGTGGGAGGCACCCAGGTGGACGTAGTAAGCGTGACTTGTGCCGATGCCGCGGCAGCGACCATGAGCGATCCGGCGGCAAGAGCGTGGCGGGCTGAGAACATCAGGCGTCTCCCTTTAAATTGTTCGAACAGGCTGAGTCAGTGACGCAGACCCAATGGATTATATGTCCGAGGGGAGTATCGAAAAAAAAAGCGCACATCGCTGTGCGCTCCAATGGCAGCGGTGCTGCCTCTCCTCCTCCTCGATACACCTGAGGATCCTGATTCGCGAGAACCAGACCCAACGGAGGCGGATGCTCCACGAAAATCCTGACGATTACAAGTCGTTACAGGTTCCCTGAACTGCCGGAAAGGCGCTGCATTGCACCAAATCAAACCACCTTTCACTTAGAGGGAAGAATGCTGCGTTGCAGCAAGTGGGTTCACCCTGATAGGGTAAACCCCGCCCAAAATGCTCGAAACATTCAGGCGAAACGGCCGAATCCGGCACTCAGCGGGTTCGATCAACCCATCTGAGCAGGCCCACTGCCACCACGAAGGCCACGATGCTCGGAATGCTCACGGCAACCAGGGGCGGCCAGGTGTTGAGCAGGCCCAGATGGCTGAAGAGGCCATTGAGGAAGTGGAAAGCCACTCCCAGCATGATGCCCGCGAACACCTTGTAGCCGATGCCGCCCGCTCGGCTCTGCAGATAGGCGAAGGGGAGCGCAAGCGCCATCATGACGATGACCGCAAGCGGATAGACCACCTTCTTCCAGAAAGCGATTTCGTGCAGTTCGGTGTTCTGCTGATTTTCTTTGAGATGCCGGATGTAGTTGAAGAGATTGATCGCCGACATGCGCTCGGGCATCACCATGAGCACTGACAGCAATGCGGGCGTGAGTTCCGATGTCCACGTGCGGCTCGCCGCGGACGCGCGCTCGGTGCGAAGAAGCGGTAGCGGCTCCTGCGACTCAACGGGGTGATAGAGCGTGGTCGTCACGCCAGTAAGTTCCCAGGCGCCCGGCCCCGAGAACTGACCCTTCTCCGCCTTGACCACCTCGGACAGGCGCATCTGCTGATCGAACTCGAGGATACGGACGCGGCGCAACGTGGCATCGGGCATCAGTTCGCCGACGTTCACAAAGCGAATCCGCTGTACATCACCGGCTGTATCGCGCAACGAATCTCGGATCCAGAGCCCGGATCGCAACTGGCCACCCACCGCGCTGCCAAGCGACGAGAGCCGCAGCTCCTGGGCCAGTCGTTCGGCAGGCGGCGCCAGCGCTTCGCCCACCAGCGCGGTGAACACTGCCAGCCAGGCCCCCAGACGAATCAGTTCGCCCAGCGCACGCGTACGGCTCAGCCCCGAGGCGCGCATGGCGGTGAATTCGGAGTGCGCAGCCAGCTGGGCGAGGGCATACACGCTGCCGATCAGCGTGGCAATCGGCATCACCTCGTAGGTGCGTGAAGGCAGTGTGAGCAGCACATAGATGGCGGCTGCGGCGAGGCTGTAACCGGCGCGTCCCACATCATCGAGCTCGTTGATGAAATCGAAGAACGCAAAGAGCGCCAGAAAGGCTATCAGCACGAACACCACGGCTGTGGCGATCTCGCGCGCGAGGTAACGCCCAATGGTTGAGCCGCCTCTTATCATGGCTTCAGGCCGTTCCCGCGGCTGGCCGTGACAACGCACGCCGCAGCCAGCGGCGAGGCAACCGGATCCGCCGCCAGAAGAGAAACACGATTACGACCGCGAGTGCGGCATGGACCACCCATACCCCCACTGCAAACGGCACCCGACCTTGCCCGATCCAGGCGCTCACCACCGAGAGCATATTGTTGTAGACGACGTAGATCAGGAGCGCGAGGATCAGGTTGATCGATCGCCCCAGCCGCGGATTGACCGCCGACAGCGGTATCGCAAGAAGTGCCATCAGAAATGCCGACACCGGCAGGCTGATCCGCCAGTTGAGTTCGGCCAGGTTGGCGCGACTTGGGTCGGCGAGAAGTTCAACCACGCTCATGGTTCGGGCACTGGCCCCCGCCCCGGAAACATCGGCCCGCCCTTCCAGCAGCCCCGCTTCGAGGTCCCCAGGGCCGCCTGACGGCCCTCGTCAGCGCGCCC
>RFXC01000275.1 GCA_009921765.1 Betaproteobacteria bacterium
GTCCAAAGCACCTCGCCCAGGCACTCCATGACTTCGTGTGCCGCAGCGTGCTCGTCGCCCTTGATTGACGCGATACGCTCCCAGGCCGAGCGGATCCCGGGCGGCTGATCGATCGACAGTTGTTCGGCGATGGCCAGGTGCATCGACAAGTGTAGGAAAGGATTGCCGCCGGAGTCCGCTGCGTCGAAATGCGCTCGGAGGGCCGTCGGCTCGTCGCTCAATACCGGGTGGTATTCGGGGTGTTGGTCGACCCAGCTCGCTGCGATCGATTCAAGGGGGGTGAGGGGCAGTCTTCCGACATGCTTGCGGAACACCTCGCAAAAGAAGCGTCGCACTTCATCCTGGGATGGGTTGAACATGACGGAGGGTCGATCAGGCTTCAGGCGCCGGCGTCTTGCGGCGGAATTCGCAGTCTTCGTGAATCAGGCAGCGCCAGCATTCGGGTTTTCGGGCTTTGCAGACGTAGCGGCCATGCAGGATCAGCCAGTGGTGGGCGTCCTGGCGGAACTGTTCGGGCACCAGCCTCGTGAGTCGGTCCTCCACTTCAAGCGGCGTGCGGCCGGGCGCGATACCGGTGCGGTTGGAGACCCGGAAAATATGGGTGTCGACTGCGATGGTGGGCTGCCCGAAGGCGGTGTTCAGCACCACGTTGGCGGTTTTTCGCCCCACCCCCGGGAGCGACTCGAGTGCCTCTCGATCATCCGGGACTTCGCCGCCATGGTGTTCAATCAGGATCGCGCAGGTCTGGATCAGGTGCCTGGCTTTTGAGCGGAAGAGACCAATGGTGCGGATGAACTCGCAGACGCCGTTCTCACCGAGCGCGAGAATGGCCGCCGGGGTCCGGGCCACTGCGAAGAGCTTGCGGGTGGCGAGGTTCACGCTGCGGTCGGTGGCCTGAGCCGACAGCAACACCGCCACCAGCAGTTCAAACGGACTCGAATATTCCAGTTCGGTGGTGGGGTGCGGGTTGTTCTGCTGCAACCGGCTGAAGATCCGGATGCGCTTGTCGCGGTTCATGATCCGTTCTCGCGCTCAGATGGGGTTGCCGCTGCCCGAGCGGCAGCGCGTTCGCGTGCGCGCGCAATCGCCGCTTCAATGGCCGCGCGCTTGCGCGCAGTGTCGCTGGTTGCGGGCTCGGTCTGCAGCGCCTCGAGCTTGGTGCTTGCTCGCGCGGCAAGGCGGCGGTCGCGCTCGGCTGCCACCCGCAACAGACGGCTTGCACGCGCCTCGTGCCGCGCGCGGGCGGCGCTCGCGTCCGCGTCGCTCCAGATTGGCAGGGGTTGCGGGTCGAGTGGCTCGATCACGATACAGTCGACCGGGCATGGCGGCACGCACAGATCGCACCCGGTACAGAGCTCGGTGATCACCGTGTGCATCCGCTTGGGCGCGCCGATGATGGCGTCGACCGGACATGCCTGAATACATTTGGTGCAGCCGATGCAGTGCTCGGGCTCGATGCGGGCGACCGTGCGCGGACCTTCGCTGCCGCAGGCGGTGTCGAGCGCAATCGGCGCGGTGGCGAGGAGGCTCGCCAAACGCGCGATGCCCGCTGCCCCGCCGGGCGGGCAGCGATTGATGGGCGCGCTTCCCGTGGCGATGGCTTCAGCATAGGGTCGACAGCCCGTGTAGCCGCAACGCCGGCATTGGGTTTGCGGCAGCAGCGCGTTGATCGCCTCGACCGACGGGCGCATGGCAAGACAGCCCGCGAACTTGAAAGACGCGCGCTAGCCGCGCGCAGCGCCTCGCCCGCGGCGCTCATGCTCGGTGATGAAGCTGCGCACCTCGGGGTAGATTTTCTCGCGCCAGCGCCGGCCGCTGAAGATGCCGTAGTGACCAGCGCCTTCGGCGGTGAGATGGCGCTGCCAGCTGCGGGGGATGCGGGTGCAGAGGTCGTGCGCAGCCTGGGTCTGGCCGCTGCCTGAGATGTCGTCGAGCTCGCCTTCGATGGTGAAGAGCCCGACCGACTTGATCGCAGAAGGGTCTACGAGCAGGGTCTTGCCGTCGAACCGCACTTCCCAGGTGCCCAGGGGCAGCGCGTGCTTCTGGAAAACGGTACGGATGGTGTCGAGGTAGTACTCGGCCGGCAGATCGAGCACTGCGTTGTACTCGTCGTAGAACCGCCGATGTGCCTCGGCATCTTCCATGTCGCCGCGCACCAGGTCGAGGTAGTAGTCCCAGTGCGAGTTCAGATGCCGGTCCGGATTCATGGCCACGAATCCGGCGTGTTGCAGGAATCCCGGATAAACCTGACGGCCTGCGCCTGGATACCGGCCGGGCACGCGATAGATCACGTTGCGCTCGAACCAGACGTAACTGCGTCGCTGCGCGAGCGCATTGACCTCGGTGGGATTGCGACGCGTGTCGATCGGGCCGCCCATCATGGTCATGCTGAGCGGCAGATGGGGATCGCGGGTCTGGGCGAGCAGCGAAACCGCGGCCAGCACAGGCACGGTGGGTTGACAGACCGACACCAGATGCACCTTCGGACCCAGATGGCGGATGAAGTCGGCCGCATAGCCCACGTAATCGTCGAGATGGAACGGCCCCTCGGAAAGCGGCACCATCCGGGCGTCGATCCAGTCGGTGATGAAGACGTTGTGGTGCGGAAGCAGCGCCCGTATCGTGTCGCGCAGCAGCGTGGCATGGTGGCCGGAGAGCGGTGCGAACACCAGCACGGTGGGATCGGATTCGCGAGCGCGCAGTTTTGCCGGCAGCAGCCGCTCGAACTTGACCAGGCGGCAGAAGGGGCGCGCGATTTCGATGCGCTCGACAACGCTCACCGGCTGGTCATCAACCAGCGTTTCGTCGATTTCGAACCCCGGCTTTTCGTATTCCTTGCCGAGGCGGTGGAGCAGCTCGAGGCCAGCGGAGATCCGGTTGGCAAATGGCGTGTAGGCAAGCGGGCTGTACGGATTGACGTAGAGCTGGCTGACCGAATCAGCCCAGCTGGAAAGCGGCTTGAGAACCGCACGCTGGGCTTCACGGAGGTGGTAGAGCATTCGTCTCTCCCGCTTCGAAACTGATCGATTCTGCCCGAATTTGTGCGACGCGTCAGACGCGACAGCCGCCAGCCGTCTCGGCGGACCGTCTCAGGTTTTCGGCGAGCCACGCGGCGCTTTGCTTTTCCTGCAGAGAGTTTTGCGTAAGGCGCTGATTCAATGCAGCAAAATCAACCTGATCGAGCGGCTGGTCCTGGTTGAAGCAGGAGAAAACATAAGTGATGCGCCCGGTTTTCGGATCACGGTGCGGTTGCAGGCATTGCGCGCACACCTCTTTCATCATGCACTGCATCGGTGAATTGATGGACCCGAAAGCGAGGTGGTGGGCGGGCAGTACATTGGCGAGCGCATCATGGCGCGCGCGGGCCACCGCCGCCATCATGCGGTCGGAGCCAATTGCGATCAGCCGATCGGCATCGTGCAGGCGCGGCGAACCGCTGGCCGGCGCGAGCGACCCGCTGGCCCAGGCCTTCATCGCCTCCACGATATTGCCCACAAAGCTGCGGTCCTGCGGACGAGTGGGGGTAAAGCCCGGCGCTTCGTCGCTGCACCACACCACGACATCGGCGGCTGCCTCAATTTCAGCCACCTTGTAGCGATCGATGAGCTTCTTGTAGCCCGCGAAATAGAGCACCTTCGAGCCGCGCGCCCGGAATGCCGCGCCGATTGAAAACAGCACCGCATTGCCGAGTCCACCGCCCACCAGCACCACGTTTTCATCTGACTCGATTTCGGTGGGGGCGCCAGTCGGGCCCATGAGCACAACCGGTTCGCCAGGCTGGAGCAGTGCGCAGAGGTTGGAGGAGCCACCCATTTCAAGCACGATGGTGGAGACCAATCCGCGCTCGCGGTCGACCCAGGCGCCGGTGAGGGCGAGACCTTCCATCACCAGCCGGGTGCGGGTGCCGTTGATGTCGACCACCGGTGCCAGGGCCTCGAAATTCTGCAGGCGATAGAACTGACCGGGTTCGAACCGACGAGCGGCAAGGGGCGCATGCACCACCACCTCGATGATGGTGGGCGTGAGCCGCACCACACGCTCGACGCGTGCCCGAAGGAGCCCGTTGATGTGGGTGGCAAACGCCTGGGGCGACAGATCGGAGGCGGGTGCGCGGTCAGCAAGCACGCGCGAGACCACCGGATAGCCCTGTCGCGCGGAGCCCATCGCCTTCACCACGTTACCGAAGTAGCTGGGATGGAGATCACCGAAAAACGAGACCATACGGCCGTCATCGGCGCGCGCGAGCAGCACCTGCGCCTCGGCGGGTTTGCTCGAGGCGAACTCGGGCTTGACGGGCTCGCCCCGCTGGTTGACCGCCTGGAAATATTTGCCGTCGAGATGAAAGTGGGTGGCGTCTTCGCGCGCAAGCACTGTGTTGGGCTGCGTGCCTGCCGCAATCAGAATGCTGCGCGCCCGCAGGACTTCGACCGTCTCCGACGTGATGGTCTTTCCGTCTCCATCCTGGCTTTGCAGTTGGCGCGCCAACGAGATGCTTTCGCAGTGGCCATACTTGTCCACCTCGACCGACACGGGCGACAGGTTCTCCGCGAAGAAAATGCCCTCCTCCAGGGCCTTCGCCACTTCCTCGTGGTTCAGCGTGTAGCTCGGCGCGTCGATCAGGCGCTTGCGGTATGCAATGGTTACACCGCCCCACGACTGCAGCAATTCGCGCACGCGCGCCTCGCGCTTGTCGCGGGCGGCAGCCGTACGTTCGGCACGGATGGCGCGGGCGTGGGCCAG
>RFXC01000276.1 GCA_009921765.1 Betaproteobacteria bacterium
GGCGGCCACCACCGTGGTGATCGACAGCACCATGACGCTGCCCGGCGCGGTGGAGCTCGGGCATGTTGGCCTCGAGGTGTCGGCAGGTGCAACCCTGACAGCGAGCGCGGCCCAGGCGACCGGACGCAGTATCAACGCCGGTACCGGTGCCCAATCGTCACTCGTCATCACAGGGCTGGGTGGAGGGACGGTTGATTTCACGCGCGTCGCGTCGGGGCTTTCCAGCCAGGCGCAGGTGTCGTCGAACCTGACTGTCTCCTCAGGCAGCCTGCTCGGCCCGGTCGCCCTTGCGCTCTCCGGCGGGGCACAGGTCGTGATGTCCGCCAGCCAGGCAAGTGGCCGCGCCGTCACGGGTTCTGGCTCAGTGAGCCTTACTGGCCTCGATGCTGCGCCGTTCAACCTCTCAGCGATCGCAGTGCCGACCTCGGCTGTCATCGGCCGAAGCATCGAGGTGAACCCGGCGTCGGTCCTCGGGAACCGACTCACGTTGCAGGTCGCCGATGATGTGTCGCTCACGCTCACCGCAGCGCAAGCGACAACCGGAAGCGACAGCGGCATCGCCAGTCGTTCCATCACGGGCAATGGCTCGGTGGTGGTGACCGGATTGGGCAGCGCCCGGGTCATGCTGAACAACATCTCCGTAGCGGGTAGCGTCATTGCGCAGGCATCGGCCAGCGCGACGCTTGATGGCGAAACGAACCTGGGTGGCGCATCGATCCGGGTCGGGGCGGGAGCAACGCTCACGATGACACCGGCCCAGACGCTCGTTGGCAGCGGCTCGACGGCGGTGGCCCGCGACATGGCTGGCGAGGGTGCGCTGCAACTGGCCGGAGCGGCGGGAACCGCAGCATCGCCCACCGTCATCAGCGGCGCGAACCTGTCGGCAAGCGAACTCACGCTGGTCGTCAACACGCATCAGGACCTCTCTGGCGTATCGCTTGGCGCTTCGCCAGTCGTGGTGAACCCGGCGGCGACGGCGACGCTTAGCGCGGCCCAGGCGGGTGGACGCAAGGTCAGTGGCAGCGGCCAGGTGATCATCACCGCGCTTGGAGCGTCGCCTCAGGCGGACCTCTCCGGTGTGACGGCCTCGACCGCGACGGCGCTGATTTCCTCGAGCACAATCTTCAAGGGGGCCCTGGGCAAGACTCAGCTGGTGATCAGCCCGGCCGTTGCGCTGACCATCAACGGCGCTATCGTGAGCGGTGCCACCGTGACCGGTGGCGGCCGCCTGATTATCGTTACCGGCGAGATCGCAGGCCCGACCGGCAATGTCCTCTCGCCGAGCGAGGCGCTCACGCGATTCGATCTCAGCAAAGTCGCCAAGTCCATCACGATCGAAGCTCGTGTCAACTCGGGCACCGAACTTGAAACCGACTCGGTCGACATCAAGGCCCTGGGACAACTCGCTGGTGCCAACGACGTGGTTCAGTTGCGCCCGACGGTCGATACCAAGGGGATCAGGCTCGCAGCTGCATCCAATGCGAGTTCGGCGACCTCGCTCTTCGTCAACACCACCGATCTTCGGACCCTCGAGGTCAAGGAACTGGTGGTTGGGTCGTACACCGGCAAACACACCATTGACGTGGGTGATTTGGTCAATGCACAGCCGATCGTCTTCAACGTTCCGCTGACCCTGCAGGCGCCGGTGGCGGGTGGTCACATCAACCTGAACCAGCAGATTCAGGGCGAGTCGCTCAAGATCTACGGCTCGGGAGCGACGACCTCGCTCAACAACGATGTGTCGATGTCGGACGATGTATTCATCGACGACCGGGTGATCGTGACCGGTGGCCGTACGATCGTGGCGAGGACGGCGGTACCAGGGGGTACGGGTGCCGACGGTATCCGCATCACGGGTGACGTGGTCGATGGCAACGCCAATGGCACCGACAGCCTCACGCTGACCGCCGGTGGCTATGACATCACCTTCAACAAGTCGGTATCGCTCAACGCGATGACGCTGTCGAATTTTGATGACCTGAAATTCGAGGGCGATGTCACGATCGATGGCGGGACGCTCGACATCACGGCGGGTGCGGGCGATACCGTCCGCTTCGGCGGCCGGGTGACGCTCCTGAACGGAGCGAAGCTGCTGGTGAATGGCGCGGCCAGTGGCACCTCGGACATGGTGATATTCGATGGAGGCCTCGCGATTGGTGGCACGGCTGCCGCGGCGGCGGTGAGTGTCACGCTCTCCAACATTGATCAGGTCGTGTTGAACAACGCTGCCGCCACCGCTGGTGCGGCGGGCAACTTCACAATCAACAATGCGGCCGAGGTGAAGCTCACTGCGCGGTCGGGCGCGGGCGCCAAGACCCTTGTTGAGGCGATGCGCAGCGACGGCGCGGGCCTGAACTTCGGCCTGCCGCAGTACCCGGCGAAGACCGGCCTTAGCTCGCCAGCGGCGGCCTCCACCATGGCGCTGGGCAGCATCGACCTGGTGGTCAACGCGGCGGGCACGCTGCAGTTCAACAGAGGGCTCGCCCTCCTTGGTGGCTCCACGCTGGACATCAACGGCGGCACGGTAGAGGGCGCGACCAACCGGGTGATCTTCGATGGCGGATTGCGTAGCGACGTCACCGGCGCGCGCACCACGCAGGTCAGCATCGACAACGTGACAAGCGTCGACTTTGGCGCGCTCAGTCTGCCGGCCAACCCGGCTGTTGCGGCCACCGCTTCGAACCTGCGTCTGTCAGCGGTGGTGGAAGGGGGCGCGGCTGGCAAGTTGTCGCAGGTGGAGATGAGCTTTGCGGGCAGTGATGCCCAGCAGTTGCTGATCCGGCCGGCGACCGGTCAGGGCGTGGTGCTCGGGGCGATCAATGCGAACGCTCCGGTGTCGGCCGCGGACACGCGCTTTGACATCACAGCCGCAGCGGTAAGGTTCGACCAGACCATGTCGGTGCACAGCCTGGCATTGAGGGGCGATGCAGGGGGCTTGTTGACGATTGCCTCCGGCGCGGCTCCTGGCCAAACGGTCACGATCACCACGAGCGCAACCAGTGGGCGTGCGGTCGAGTTGGCCGCCGACAGCACGGTGGATATTGCAGCAGCTGTGAAACTGCGCGGTTCAGGCGGGGAGTTTGCGTTGAGCCCGGCCACCCCCACGCGGGCCATGGTGATCGGGGATCTGGCGAGCGACCCGGGCGCATTGCGGATGCTGGCGCGAGGCGGTTTCGACAGCGCGCTCGATGGGTTCAGTGCGTTGGTGATTGGCAGCGATCAGCAGCAAGGTTCGATCACGATGGGGCAGTCCGGAACCGGTCTGAGCTTTGCGGACCCGGTGGTGGTGCGGGTGAAGCCGGACGGAGCGGTGCCGGTTCGGCTTCAGAATGAGATCCGCGGCGTTTCGCTCACCATCGGAACGGGCAGCGTCGTGGTGAGCAGCGGACCGCTACTGGGCTTCACCGACCGGATCGAGTTTGGCGGCACACTGCAGGTGGCGGGCAGCACCACGCTGCAGGCAAGGACGATCGACTTCCGGGGCGGGGCGGGTTCCGTGACAGCGCCCACGTCGGCCACGCTCACGCTGCAACCCGACACCAGGACCGGTGCCATCCGCCTTGGTGGCAACGAGGCCGCAGGCACGTTTGTGCTCGATACCGACTCGATCGCTGCGCTCGCCGCGGGAGGCGGTCGGGTGGTGGTGGGCTACGATGCCAGCGCCGGTAACGGCGGTCGGGGCAACGTCACTGTGGTCGGTTCGGTTGATGTGAAGCGACCGTTGTCGGTGTTTGGCGGGTCGCTCTCCATGACGGCTGCCGATCGGCTGAGCGGTAACGATGTGCAGATCCGACTGACCGGTAACGCGACCGTTTCGGAAATCCGGGGCGACACCTCGGTGGCGGTCTACAGCACGGGTGGCGTGATCCAGTCGGCGGACGCGGCGCTGCTCAACATCAGCACGCGTAGCGCAGGTTCGGTACCGCTCCTGGTCGTAAGCGGCAAGGGCCCAGCAGTGGGATCGGGGCAGTCGCCCCTGAGGGCGGCTGCTGACAGCGTGAATGTGATGGTGCCGGCGGGCGGCGTGGACCGCGTGCAGCTTGCGAACGGCACCACGCGGTATCTGGGCTACG
The DNA here is from genome assembly GCA_009921765.1 of Betaproteobacteria bacterium. The sequence continues at coordinate 4,074 of RFXC01000276.1, forward strand.
ACGCCAATGGTCGCTACCTGATGCTCAACGTGACGGCGGGGCAGTCGAAGTTCAGCCCGTCGATTTACGATCCTCAGGGTGACAACTGGCAGCAGAGCCAGCTGGGTGCGGCAGCGGTGGCTTATCGCGCCACGCCAAGTGCCACGACGCTGCTTGCGCTCAAGTCGCTCGATACCACCCCTGTGCTGGCACCGTCGGGCGGCGGCTCGGCGCCAGTGTTGAAGAGCCTCAACACCAACACGCAAGCGTATCTGCAGTCGCTGGGCAGTGCGGAGCGGGTGAGCGTTGGGGCGGCGCCGAACTGGGGAACGGCGCGCACGGGCGATGGGCTGCTTGACGAATTGTTCGATCCGCTGGAGGCCGACCGGGCCACCGATCCTTCGCAACTCGAGAATGCGTGGCTGCTGGGTACGCCGTCGTATCTGCCGGGTGTAACCGGGGCTGACACGATCGGTGCGAGCGCGTATGAATATTGGAGTGATGACGATGAACTCAGCATCTGATCGCAGCGGGCAGCGGCCCGCGGACGATCGTCGTGGCATGAAGGACCGATACCTTCGCCTGGCGGCGTGGCTCGTGGCGTTGCCGCTCGTCGGCCTGGCGGCGGCTGGATGCGGGGGCGGAGGAGGGGGTGGCG
>RFXC01000277.1 GCA_009921765.1 Betaproteobacteria bacterium
GGCGACCCGCGGGTCGCCCGTGAAGGCTGCGCGCTCATCCGATGATGCCGGATGAGGCGCCAACCGACTCTGCTCAGAGGCCGAGTCGCGACCGCGTTTCGGCCGTGAGCCGGCCTTCGGTATCCCAGCCGCGGACCTTGTAGTACTCGGGCAGCATCTTGTCGATACCGCTCACCAGACCCTTGGCAGGGCCCACCTTGGCGGGCTCGGACTTGAGTCGCGGCGGCAGATCATCATCCTTGCGGGTGAATCCTGCGCGGTTGTTGAAATCGCGCTCCAGGTTCCAGATGCGCTCACCCACCACGTTGAGGTTTTCAAGCGTGAAGGCGTCATCGCAGGCTGCCTGCAGCTGCGGTGCGAGGTCAGCGAGCGTCCAGGCAAACGTGGTGAACACGCAGGTGCCCGATGAATCGAACACCGCCGTGGCGTCCTGGAAGGCCTTCACCAGTTCGGGCTTGCCGTCGGTGGCGAGGGGATCGGTTTTCACCGGAATGCCGAGGATCTCGGAGGCCACGGTGTAGGAACGCAGATGGCAGGCGCCGCGGTTCGAGGTGGCATAGGTGAGACCCATGCCCTGGATGCCGCGCGAATCATAGGCCGGGAACTCCTGGCCCTTGACCGACATGGACAGATCCGGACGGCCGTATTTGGCGGTCAGGCGCTTGGAGCCCTGACCCAGTTCCTTGCCGAAGCCTTCGCCGCGCGCGGTCATTTCGGCAGCCCGGCACAGCACTTCGGCCGAACCGAATTTGAGCTCGATACCGGTCTGTTCCTTGGTGATGAGGCCCAACTCATAAAGCTCCATGGCCGCGCCCAGCGTGGCCCCGAAGGAAATCGGGTCCATGCCGTCTTCGTTGCAGAGCAGGTTGGCGTACTGCAGGGCCTCGAGATCATCGACACCCGGTGCTGCACCCAGCGCCCAGGCGGCTTCGTATTCCAGGCCGCCCGACGCGCCCCAGTATTCGGGCTTGTTCACGACCGAGAAATGCTTTTCGTCGATCTTGGAGATGCGTCCGCAGGCGATGGTGCAGCCGAAGCAGGCCTGGTTGGTGACCAGGTGCGATTTGCCGTCGGGGCGCTTGGCGAGCATGGCCTCGGCGGAGATCTTGCTTGCGCCCTCGAACTGCACATCGCGGTGATTGCGCGTAGGCAGTGAGCCGGTTTCGTTGATGACATTCATCAACACCTGCGTGCCGTAGGTGGGCAGGCCCTGACCGGTGACCGGATGGTCGTGCAGGATCTTTTTCTTTTCGGCGGTGACCTTCATGAAGGCCTTCGCATCGCGGATGTTGCCCACACCCTTGGTGCCGCGCACGGCAATGGCCTTGAGGTTCTTGGAACCCGCCACCGCGCCCACGCCCGAACGGCCCGCCGCGCGATGGAGGTCGTTGACCACCGCAGCAAACAGCACCAGATTCTCGCCGGCCCGGCCGATCGAGGACACGCGGGTAAGCGGATCCTGCAGCTCTTTCTTGAGGGTTTCTTCGGTGTGCCAAACGGTTTTGCCCCACAGGTGGGCGGCATCACGCAGTTCGGCCTTGTCGTCGACGATGGAGAGATAGACGGGCTTGGCCGACTTGCCCTCGACGATGACCATGTCCCAGCCGGCCATCTTGAGTTCGGCGCCCCAGTAGCCACCCGAGTTGGAGCAGGCGATGGCGCCGGTGAGCGGACCCTTGGTGATGACCGAGTAGCGGCCGCCGGTGGAGGCCATGGTGCCGGTGAGCGGCCCGGTGGCCCAGATCAGCTTGTTGTCGGGCGACAGCGGATCGACCTTGGGGTCGACCTCGTCAACGAAATATTTGGTGGCAAGGCCGCGCTGGCCCAGGTAGTCGCGCGCCCACTCCATGCGCAGCGGTTCGCTGGTGCAGGTGCCCTTGGAAAGATTGACTCGCAGAATTTTTCCAGCCCATGACATGATGAGTGCTCCTTATGCGGCGGTCTGGTTGCCGAGTTTGTCGGCCCACTGCTTCATGCGGTCGAGGCCCGTCCAGCTGGCGTCGACGTAGGTGATGGCGCCGGTGGGGCAGGCCTCCGCACACGCGGGCTCGCCACCACACAGGTCGCATTTCTGAACCTTGCCGGTGTCCTGCACATAGTTGACCGTGCCGAAGGGGCAAGCGATGGTGCAGACCTTGCAGCCCACGCACACATCCTCCAGAACAACCTTGGCGCCGGTACCGGCATCGATCTTGATGGCTTCCACCGGGCAGGCGTGCAGGCACCAGGCCTCGTCGCACTGCGTGCAGGTGTAGGGCACCTTGCGGCCGGTGTGATGGAAATCAAATACCTTGATGCGCGATTTCGAGGTGTTGAAGGTGCCGTAGTTCTCGAAGCTGCAGGCCATTTCGCACTGCAGGCAGCCGGTGCACTTGTCCGGATTGATGTGCAGCGATTTCTGCATCCGTGTCTCCATCCGATAAAGGGGCGCCCGCTGGGGATCGGCGGGTCTGGGTGACGTCTGGCGAGTCTGGATGACCTTGACCGGCCTGGCGTCTCGCGATCATACCGGCTCTGCACCGCCTTGCCTATCCAGCGGTGACGGGGGCCTGGACCGTCCGGGGCGCTACCGAACCCTGCAACCGGAGCCAGACCTGCCAGCCTCGTTCAATAATGCGATAAAGTATTTCCACTTCCATTTTTACAGCATTTATGGAATCTTCGAATCGTTTTTTTAAAGCGCCAGCCTCCAGTTTTCTTCTCTTGGGGCCGCGCGGTACCGGCAAGTCGACCTGGCTGCGCCAGCACTGGCCGCGATCCCTGGTTCTGGATCTGTTGGACCCACCCACCGCAAGAAGCCTGCAGGCACGGCCGGAGCGCCTCGGCGAATTGATCGATGCCCGCCCGGACGTTGAGGTTGTCGTTATCGACGAAGTCCAGCGGGTACCGGCCCTCCTCGATGTCGTACACCAGCGTATCGAGGCGTCGCCTTCCCCCCGCCGGTTCGTGCTGACCGGTTCAAGCGCGCGAAAGCTGCGCCGCGGCGCAACGAACCTTCTCGCCGGTCGGCTGGCGCGTGCGGACATGCATCCTTTCATGGCGGCCGAGCTCGGCGAGGCGTTCCAGCTGAAAAAGGCGTTGCAGATCGGGCTGGTACCGCTGGTCTGGGCAGCGCCTGACGCGCCCACAACGCTGGCGGCCTACGCGTCGTTTTACCTTCGCGAGGAGGTGCAGGCGGAAGCGCTGGTCCGGAATGTGGGTGCCTTTGCGCGCTTTCTGGAAGCGATAAGTTTCTCGCACGGCGGCGTGCTGAACCTGGCGGAGGTCGCACGCGAATGTGAGGTTGGTAGAAAGACCGTCGAAGGCTATCTGGAAATTCTCGAAGATCTGATGCTTGCCTTCCGGGTCCCGGTATTCACACGTCGGGCGCGAAGGCAACTGGTTGCCCACGAAAAGTTCTACTTCTTCGATACTGGCATCTACCGGTCCTTGAGACCCGCCGGCCCGCTCGACCGACCCGAGGAACTCGAGGGCCATGCGCTTGAGGGTATGGTCGCTCAACATCTGCGGGCCTGGATCGGCTATCGCGGGGGGCGTGACCGCCTTTACTACTGGCGCACCCGCACGGGCGCCGAGATCGACTTCATCGTCTACGGTACCGACAGCTTCGCCGCCTTCGAGATCAAACGCAGCTCGCGGGTGAGCCCCAAGGATCTGCGCGCGCTCAAGGCCTTTCGCGAGGACTACCCGGAAGCCCGTGTGGCGCTCCTCTACATGGGACGCGACGCCCTGATGATCGATGGCATTCCAGTGATGGGCTGCGACGCGTTCCTGCGGCAACTGCATCCCGGAGCGGGATTGCCGGTTTAGGGGCAGCGACCGATCACAGCTCGGCTAAACTCGACGATGGAACAGACTTGTTGGACCAACGCCGCGATTCAGTTGTGCGCCGCGCCGCCTCGTCCCCACCCTCCTGAATCCGTCACCCCTCTGTCAGGCGACCCGCTTTGAATCTGCCCACTTCCGAAGCGTCCGCTTCGGACACCCCGATCGACTCGATTGATTCGCTGATGGCCGGTTTCGGTCGCCACGACTACATTTGCGACCGCAGGCTTGCCACCGTCGCGTTTCTGTCGCTGCGCATGAAACGTCCGCTTCTTCTCGAGGGCGAAGCCGGCGTCGGCAAGACCGAGCTTGCCAAAACCCTGGCTGCGATGCTTCAGGCGCCGCTCATCCGGCTGCAGTGTTACGAGGGGCTGGATATCGCCCAGGCCGCCTACGAATGGAACGTGTCGCGGCAGCTGCTCGAGATCCGGCTCGCCGAAGCCTCGGGTACGGTCGATGCGTCACGGACCGCGCGCGACCTTTACCGCCGCGAGATGCTGATCGAGCGCCCGCTCCTGCAGGCACTGCTGTCGCCTGTGCCGGCCGTGTTGCTGATCGACGAGCTCGACCGTGCCGATGAGCCCTTCGAGGCCTTCCTCCTTGAGATGCTGGGCGAAAGTCAAATCACCATTCCCGAACTTGGGACCCTGAAAGCGGCGCACCCGCCGCATGTGGTGATCACCTCGAACCGCACGCGCGAACTGCGCGATGCCCTCAAACGGCGGTGTCTGTACCACTGGCTCGACTACCCCGACGCCGAACGCGAGTTCGAAATCGTACAGCGCCGGGTTCCGCAGGCCGCCGAGGCACTCGGCCGTCAGGCGGTCGAGTTCGTGCAGCGCGTCAGGACGATGGGGCT
>RFXC01000278.1 GCA_009921765.1 Betaproteobacteria bacterium
AGTTTGCCGAGGTGGAGGTTGACCTGTCGCTGGGTACCGTGCGGGTGCTGGCCATTCACGCCGCGCACGACATCGGTCGTGCCATCAACCCCACGCAGGTGGAGGGCCAGATCCATGGCGGCATTGCGCAGGGACTGGGGCTCGCCCTCATGGAAGACTATGTGGCCCTCAAGACCGACAACCTGCATGACTACCTCATTCCCACCGTGGGCGACATGCCACCGGTGGTGGTGCATCTGGTGGAAGACCCCGAACCGCTCGGCCCCAACGGCGCGAAGGGGGTTGGCGAGCCGGCGCTGGTCGCCACGGCTCCCGCCATTCTGAATGCGATTCGCGACGCAACGGGTGTGCGGATGACCGAGGTGCCGGTGACCCCCGATCGCATGCTAGCGGCCTTGCGTGGCGCCGCCTCCGCCTCGCGCTGAACCTCGCCCACCGATCCGTCAGGACTGTCTCCGATGAGTGCCTCTCCCGCTACGCCTTCTGCCACGAACGAAGCCGCCGCGCCCGCCGTCGTGAAGGCGCGACCGCCAGAAAAAATGGCGACCAACAAGATCCAGTGCGATGCCTGTCCAGTGCTTTGCCAGATCAGCGAAGGCCGCCTGGGGGCCTGTGATCGCTGGGGCAATGTCGAGGGTCAGTTGCGCCGCATGGATCCCGTGGTGATCATGAAGCGGCCGGGCGTGGATCTGGTCCCGGCCGACCCCTCGGCCTGGGATGGCCGACTGCTGCATCAGGACGCTCCGGTGTTCGTATCGGGCGTGGCGAGCGGCACCACCTATCCCGACTACAAGCCGGCCCCCTTCATCGTGGCCAGTCGCGCGGAAGGCGTCGACATGGTCACCGTGGTGACCGAAGGCATCTTCAGCTACTGCAGTTTCAAGGTGAAGATCGATACCGACCGCTACCTCGGGCCCGAGCAGGCCACGGTCCGGCACCAGGGCGAGGCAGTGGGTCATGTCACCACCATCGAATACGGTTCACAGTTCCTCTCGCTGGGTGGCGTTCATCACCTCACCGGCGGCTCCAAACGCGAGGGCCGCATCACCTGTGAACTGATGGAGCGATTGGGCAATCATCATGCAGTCGACCTCGAGATCGAGGGCGGCGCGAAGCTCACTGTGCAGGCGGGTCGCGCGCCGATCGTCAATGGGGTCGAGGAGCGCCGTATGCGGGTGGGCTGCGGCTCGGCCACGATCGGCATCTTTGCCAAGCAGTGGTTCGGGCATGCCGACGAGGTGGTGGTGGTCGATGATCACATCACCGGCGTGCTCTCCGAGCACCAGGCTGGCAAGTGTCTGGACATGCCGCCCTCGGGCATTCGGTTGCGGGGGCGAAAATCCACGCCGGGCCGTTATTTTCAGGTGGCCAATCCGGGCACCGGCTGGGGCGGCACCGACATTCAGGATCCGCTGTCCATCATTGAAGGCTGGGATCCCAAGGTGGCGCGGCCTGGCCTTCGACTCCTGATGGTGTCCACCACCGGCGAGCATGCGCAGTGGTATGTGCTGGACGAGGCGCTGGTGCCGCAGCCCGCGCCCATGCCATCGCCGATTGAAACCGTGGTGGAGCGGATCGGCGAAAACTGCGAACCGGCCCTTGCCACCGTGCTGTTCCTGGGGGGCGCGGGAGGGAGCCTGCGGGCGGGCGTGACCGAGAACCCGATTCTGCTCACGCGCTCGGTGAAGGATCTGCTCACGCGCGTCACCTGCGGCGGGGCGCCCGCCTATGTCTGGCCGGGGGGCGGCATCACGGTGATGGTTGATGTCCTGCGAATGCCTGCGGGCTCGTTCGGATCGGTGCCCACGCCGGCGATCGTCGCACCCATCGAATTCACGCTGCGTCGCGATGACTACGAACGGCTGGGCGGGCATGTCGATCGCATCCGCCGGCTCGAAGACGTGTGGGCGGGCGATCCGTATCGCCTGGTTGATTGGCAGGGCGACAACCCCTGGCCGCTGGAGCCGCTTCGGTGAACCCGGGCTGGCAGCCGGTACGCGCGCGGCTGTCCGACGGCCGCTGGCATTTTCAGCAGGGCCCGATCGACCTGGTGATCGGGGCCGACGGCGATCCTGCCGCCTGCGAAGCGGCGCATGAAGCGTGCTGGGCGCGCTTTGCGCCGGTCCTCGGCACGCTGGTCGGGGAACTGTCGGTGCTCCGCAGCGCGCTGCCCCCGGCGGGCCATCCGCCTGAGGTGACCGGACCGGTTGCAAAGCGGATGCTGGCCGCCTGCCTCCCCCATGCCCGGGAGGGCCTTTTCATCACTGCGATGGCGGCGGTGGCCGGCAGCGTTGCCGACCATCTGATCGATTGTTATCACCGGCCTGGCGTGCGGCGCGCCTACATCAACAATGGCGGCGATATCGCGCTGCATCTGCAGCCGGGCGAGTCCTGGCGTGCGGGCGTGGTCGGCAATCCGGATGTGCCAGCGCTCGATGCCGGACTCGTTGTGCGCGCCGACAGCGGCCTGCGCGGCATCGCCACGTCCGGTTGGCGCGGGCGCAGCCTGTCCCTGGGCATTGCCGACAGCGTCACCGTGGTGGCGCGTGATGCGGCCGCTGCCGATGCGGCGGCCACCATCATCGCCAACCATGTCGATGTGGCCGACGCTGCGATCGAGCGACGCCCCGCCTCCGAGGTGCGCGACCAATCCGATCTCGGCGATCTGCCGGTCACGGTGGCAGTCGGCGCGCTGTCGCCTGCCAGCATCAACACCGCGCTTGCGAGCGGACTGGCCTGCGCGCGCGGGCTGGTCTCGCGCGGGCTGATCGGCCATGCGCTGATCGGTCTTGCAGGGCACTGGCTGCAGACCACTGACCGTCTCGCCGATGTTGCTCAATGCCGAGCACCCGGCGGGCTCACCTTTTCAAGGGCGGCCTGATGCCTTTCGTTCGCAACAACTGGTATGTGGGCGCCTGGCGCCATGAGCTCGGCAGCCAGCCGCTCGCCCGTCGTATCCTGGATCTGCCCGTGGTGTTTTTTCGGCGCGCCGATGGCAGCCCGGCTGCGCTCGTTGACCGCTGTCCGCATCGGCTGTTGCCGCTGTCACGTGGAACCGTGGTCGGTGATGTCCTTCAATGCGGCTATCACGGCATGTGCTTCAACGGCTCGGGCGAGTGCACGCGGGTGCCCGCCCAGAGCCGCATTCCCTCCGACGCACGGGTGCGGTCTTTTCCGGTGATCGAACACTGGGGCATGGTCTGGATCTGGATGGGTGATCCGGCGCTGGCTGATCCGACCCGGCTGTTTCGGGGCCTGCCCTGGGGCGAGCCAGGGTGGACGCTCAACCTCGGCCCCTACACCCATGTGAAGGCCGATTACCGGCTGTTGGTCGAAAACCTTCTCGACCCGGTGCACGTCACCTATGTGCATCAGTCCACCCTGGGCACGGCAGCGATGGGCGACATTCCGATCGATACCACCCAGGACGGCGACACCATTCTCGTTACACGCTGGACGCGCAATTCACCGGCTGCACCGATTCTTCAGCGGTTTGGCCGCTGGCCGGGCAATGTGGACCGGTGGCAGTACTACTGGTGGCATGCGCCATCGATCAACGTGGTCGATTTTGGCGCGCACGAAGTGGGCAGCGGCGAGAGCGAGGCCGCACGGCAGGCGGGAATCCGCATGTATTCCAACCATTTCCTCACCCCGGAAACCGAGACCACCACGCATTATTTCTGGTGTCAGCTGCGCAATTTCGCCCCCGATGACGAGGCGGTTTCGCGCGAGATCACCGAACAGTTCGTGATGGCCTTCGATGAGGACAAGGCGATTCTGGAGGCGGTACAGCAGGCAAGCGCCGAACCGCTCATCACACGGCCCGTGCAGCTGGGAATCGATGCCGGGGCGGTGCGCATGCATCGCACGCTTGACCGGCTGATCGATGCGGAATCCGGCGATCAGGGGTCACCGGAGCTTGCCGGCAACCGACCTGGGGCAGCACACTAGCGTGTTCTCGAATCCACTGGCCGCGTCTTGCGCGCGGCCTATTTTCTCAACCACGGAGGAGCTCTCAATATGAAAAAACGTGAATTTCTTGCGGCAGGCGTTGCCCCGGCCGCCATCGCAGCGCTGTCGCCGGTCGGCGCCTGGGCCCAGTCGGGTCCGATCCGGATCGGCGAAATCAACAGCTACAAAGCGCAGCCCGCGTTTCTCGATCCGTATCGCAAGGGCTGGGAAATGGCGCTCGAGGAAATCAATGCCGCGGGTGGCGTGGCCGGACGCAAGCTGGAGGTGATCGCTCGCGACGATGGCGGCAACCCCGGCGATGCGGTGCGTGTGGCCGAAGAGCTGGTGAGTCGTGAGCGCGTGGATCTGCTCGTGGGTGGATTCCTCTCGCACATCGGGCTTGCGCTCACCGACTTCGCCAAGCAGAAGAAAATCTTTTTCCTGGCTTCCGAACCGCTCACCGACAAGATCGTCTGGCAAAACGGCAACCGCTACACCTTCCGGCTGCGCGCCTCCACCTACATGCAGACCGCGATGCTGGTGCCCGAGGCGGCGTCATGGAAGAAAAAGCGCTGGGCCATCGTCTATCCCAACTACGAATATGGCCAGTCGGCTGCGGCGAGCTTCAAGGCCTTGATGAAGTCGCTCCAGCCCGATGTCGAATTTGTGGTCGAGCAGGCGCCAGCGCTTGGCAAGGTGGATGCCGGTGCGGTCGCGCAGGCGATCGCCG
>RFXC01000279.1 GCA_009921765.1 Betaproteobacteria bacterium
TGACATTACAAAATGAAATAAATTCTATAAAATAATTATAAATTATCTAGCCTGTTCTATGAGTGTTTTCGAAAAAAACTAAACTTATGAGTAAATTATAATTGTATAAATTCTTATTTTACATTTTACATTTTATATTTTTAACTATATAATTTGTTTTCGTAAATTGAATTGCTTTTAAAATTTTATTAATTGTCAAATATTATGCTTAAAAAGATACCCCTAAATCAACATGCGCCTTTTTGGTTATTTACATTAAGCGTTTTAATTGGGTTAACTCTTCCAACACTTATACAAGACGGAATGTTTATGGACGCTATGCTTTACACAAGTGTATCGCATAATTTAAGTATGGGTATAGGAACTTTTTGGTTTCCGCAATTCAGTTTACATAATGTTGCTGGATTATCAGCTTTTCATGAACAACCTCCACTTGTTTTTGGTATTCAATCCTTATTTTACAAATTATTAGGTGATAGCATGTATGTTGAACGTTTTTACACTTTTATAACAATGTGTATAACAGCCCTTCTCATAATTATTTTATGGAAACAAATTTTTAAAAACCAAAATGAATTTAAAAATACTAGTTGGTTGCCTATATTTTTTTGGATTACTATACCTGTTTGCTTTTGGTCTTATTCAAACAATATGCACGAAAATACTATGGGTATTTTTACAATTACTTCCGTGCTTTTAACCTATATCGCTTTTCGTTCTACAAAATTTCAAATTATTCTATTAATACTATCAGGTGTTTTTGTGTTTCTTGCTACCTTAAGTAAAGGAATACCTGGATTTTTTCCAATAGCAACACCAATTTTATATGGATTAATTACTAAAAAAATAAGTGTGTTTAAATCATTTTTTCAAACGATTATTATTATGCTTGTTCCAGTAATTATTTACGTTATTTTATGTTGCTTTCCGGAGAGTAAAGAAAGTTTATCAATATATTTTTTTAAACGAGTTATACATCGTATTAATGAAGATCCTACAGTTGGAAATAGGTTTTATATTTTGGGGCGACTTTTTATGGAATTAATACCACAACTTATTTTAGTACTTGTATTTTTTTACATCAGCAAAATTAAAAAAATAGCTTTACTTTCATCGGAGTATATTAGAGAGTCTGTATTTTTTGTTTCTATTGGGCTTTCTGCATCCACGCCACTTATGCTCACATTAGTACAAAAAGGTTTTTATTTTACCCCTTCTTTGCCGTTTTTTGCAATTGGTTTGTCTATTTTTATTATTCCTGTAATAGCTCATTTAGTAAATTGTATAAACACAAAAAGCAAAAAATACAAAATGTTTATGCTTTTATGTATAAGTTTGTTTGCCGGTACTACCACTTTTTCCTTAATGCAAAAAGGTAAAGTCAGTAGAAATCCTGAACTACTGCATGACGTGTATTTAATTGGATCCATTGTGCCAAAACATTCCATAGTATCTATTCCGGCAGAATATTGGAACAATTGGGATTTGCAATGTTATTTGTCCCGCTATTTTAATATTAGCTTAGAAACAAATATTATAAATAATTTTTGCATCATTGATAAAAGCACGCCGGCAAATACCTTTTCAAACTACAAAAAAGTAAAAATAAATACATTAGAGTATCATTTATACAAACGACTATAAAATTAATTTTCGTAAAAAAATTAAAGGTTAATTTATAAAATAATTAATTTGATGACCTTATAATGTATCCTTAAAGCTACTCAATATAGCTTTAATTTGTATGCTATTTGTTTTTGCTCGTCACTAAACCTATTTTTGAGAGGTATTAAAAAAAATTAAACCGTGCATGGAAAAATAAAATTGAAAATAGTTATAATCGTTATTTTATATATTTTCTCTTTATAATAATATGTTATTTAATTCAATCCATTTTTTGTTTTTTTTCATCATTGTGACGCTGCTTTACTTTAAAATTCCGTATAGCAAGCGATGGTTTTTATTATTGATAAGTAGCTGTTATTTTTATATGGCCTTTGTGCCAATTTATATTCTAATTTTAGGATTTACCATTGTAATAGATTATTTAGCGGGAATATATATTGAAAATTCCAAAGGGAAAAAGCGAAAACTATTTTTGATTCTTAGTTTGATAGCTAATATTGGAGTTCTAGCAATTTTCAAGTACTACAATTTTATAAATCAAAACTTTACTTTATTACTACAGGGCTTTGGATTTAGTAACCCCTTGCCATTTTTATCTATATTATTACCTGTTGGGCTATCCTTTCATACATTTCAGGCAATGAGCTACACCATAGAAGTGTATCGAGGTCATCAAAAAGCAGAAAAACATTTTGGAATTTACTCTTTATATGTAATGTTTTATCCTCAGCTTGTAGCTGGACCTATTGAACGTCCTCAAAACATATTACATCAATTTAGAGAAAAATACGATTTTGATTACAACCGTGTAACAAGTGGCTTGCGATTAATGGCATGGGGCTTATTTAAAAAGGTTGTGATTGCCGACCGTTTGGCAATTGTAGTTGATACCGTTTACAGTAATCCACACCATTATAATAGCTGTAGCCTACTTATTGCAACGTTTTATTTTACATTTCAAATTTTTTGTGACTTTTCGGGATATTCAGATATGGCAATTGGGGCTGCTCGAATAATGGGATTTAAGTTAATGACAAACTTTTATGCTCCTTATCATTCTAAAAGTGTTGATGAATTTTGGAAGCGTTGGCACATTTCTTTATCTACATGGTTTAAAGATTATTTATACATAACCATTGGAGGTAATCGTGTTACTATTCCCAGATGGTATTTAAACTTATTTATAGTTTTTTTAGTTAGTGGATTATGGCACGGAGCCAATTGGACGTTTGTTATATGGGGCGCATTACATGGGTTTTATTTAGTGTTTGGAATAATAACAAAGGATTTTCGTAAAAAAATCAATAAAAAATTGTACTTAGAAAATTTCCAAATTATTTCTGTTTTTACAACCTTTCTATTAATTGCTTTTGGGTGGATTTTTTTTAGAGCAGATAGTATTTATACTGCTTTTTATATTATTAAACATATTTTTATTGGTATGCCTGATATACTTAGCAAACTTTTAAAACACGAAGATTTTATTGAATATTTAGGGCTTAGTAAAATGAATTTTATTTTATCAGTTTTTCTCATTTTCTTTTTAGAAACAGTACATTACATTCAAAATAAATGGAGCATAAGTGAAATTTTTATTAAAAAATCAATATATTTTCGTTGGTTTGCATATATAATTTTTATTTGGAGTATAATTTTTTTAGGAGTTTTTGAAAACCGTCAGTTTATTTATTTTCAGTTTTAATTTTGAGACACCTAATTAAAAAAATATTTTTATTAATTTTTATAAGTATACTAGGGTATTTTGTGATATTATTTTTTTCAATTATTTTTTCAGTAAATATTGGAATTGACTTTTTTAGAGGTGGGCATGGGCATACCTATACACGGTTAAAAGAAATTAAATCAAAAAATAATATTGATATTCTGTTCTGTGGTTCTTCGCATGCCTATAGGGGGTTCAATACAATTATTTTTAGGGATTCTGGTTACACAGTTTTTAACTTAGGTTCTAGTTCACAAACTCATATACAAACTGAAATTTTATTAAAAAGGTATTTAACACAAGTAAAACCTAAATTAGTTATTTACGAGGTTAATCCGGAAATCTTTACCATGGAAGGCGTAGAGTCTGCTATTGATATAATTTCTAATGATAAAAATGACTTTGAATCAATTAAAATGGTTTTTAAAATTCAAAGTTTAATGGCATTTAACACCCTAAATTATACGTTTTTATATGATATTATTAATCGTAATAAAGCATTTTCTGAAAACAAACAAAAAGATGAAGACACTTACATTGAAGGTGGATATGTTGAAAAAAAATTGACAAACAATAAAACATTAAATATATCACAAAATAAATTTAAAATTGACATAAATAAAAAGCAATTACAATCATTTGAAAATGCATTATCATTAATTTCAAAAACAAACTGCAAGGTAATTTTAGTTTTTGCCCCCATAACATCTCGCACATACAATACTTTTGAAAATATAGAATTATTTAGTAAAATGATGAGTACTTATGGGAAATATTATGATTTTAATAAAATTATTATTTTAAATGACACAACCGATTTTTATGATTCGGAACACTTAAACATAAATGGAGTATTAAAGTTTAATAATAAACTTATACAAGTTATTAAAAATAATTATTACTGTAATTAACCACATTAATTACCTTTAAAAAAATCATTAACAAAAAAATACATGGTATTGAATTTATGGTTACGAGTATATTTACAAAATATAAACATTTGTTTGCATTATGCCCCATTTTGGTTTAATTAGTTTAACAACTATTTAATTTTTTTTGAACGTTCTTTGCCTATTTCAACTGCAATATAATTACACAAACATCATCTATTTGCTCGTATTGTTGCATCCATTCTTTAAATTTTTGATCTAATACTTCAACAGCATTTTTAATTTGGGTAGTTTGCATTAAAAGTTCAGAAAATTGTTTGTATTTCATTTTTTTACCTTTTGCTCCCCCAAATTGATCCGGCATTCCATCGGTAAACAAAAATATATATAAGTTTTCCTGGTATGGGATGGC
>RFXC01000280.1 GCA_009921765.1 Betaproteobacteria bacterium
GGCACCCGACAAGAAGCAGGCGCTTGCGCTTCTCGAACGCTTGGCCGCCCCCGATCAGACGGTTGCGGCAGCCCGGCTTGCGCTCGCAGCGATTGCCTCTGCGGCCGAGGCCCATGAACGCGCTGCAGCCGAAGCCGCCGAGGCGTATCGACTCTCGCCCGATGATGAAAACACAGCGGTCATGGCCGCGCGCTACGGCGCGCGCGCGCCGGGCGGACTGAACGGCGCGATCACGCTCCTCGAGCGGTTTCTTGCGCGCGAGCCGCGCTCGCTGGAGGCGCGGTTCACGCTCGCGCGCCTCCTCTCCCAGGCAGGCCGCGCCGATGATGCGCGCGCCCAGTTCGAAGCGGCGCTCGCCCTAGACCCCACCAATCCGGTAATCCTGTTTTCACTCGCCCAGGTGGCGGCGCAGGCGGGCCAGAGCAGCCTTGCCCAGAGCTACCTCCAGCGCTATCTCGACCTGCCTGCGGAGATCGCCCGCGACAACGCCATCGCCATGCTCTTCCTCGGTCAGATCGCCGAGGAGGAAAAGCGCTTCGAAGACGCAATCGGCTGGTATGCCAAGA
The DNA here is from genome assembly GCA_009921765.1 of Betaproteobacteria bacterium. Next base: position 567 of record RFXC01000280.1, read on the forward strand.
TCGACTCTGGCGAGCAGGTCGACACCGCGCGCATCCGACGGGCACTGATCCTCGGGCGGCTCAAGCGGATCGACGAAGCGCTGTCCGTACTGCGCGAAGGCATCCCCGACGACCCGCGTGCCCGCGCCCGCCTCATCGCGATCGAGGCACAGGTGCTCCGCGAGGCCGGTCGATACGCCGATGCCTTCAAAGTGCTCGACGACGCGCTCAAACGCCAACCCGACGACACCGACCTGCTCTATGACCACGCAATGGCCGCTGAAAAGGTCAACCGGCTCGACCTGCTCGAGGCAAGCCTTCGAAAGCTGATCGAGGCCAGACCCGATCATGCCCATGCCTACAACGCCCTCGGCTACACATTGGCCGATCGCAACCTGCGGCTGGGCGAAGCACAGCGCCTGATCGAAAAAGCGCTTGAGCTTGCGCCCGACGATGCGCACATCCTGGACAGCATGGGCTGGGTACTGTTTCGGCGCGGCGACCTCGAGGGCGCGATCCGCTATCTGCGCAAGGCGTTCGCGCTCCGCGCCGACGTCGAAATCGGCGTGCACCTGGGCGAGGTCCTTTGGCAGGCAGGCATGCAGGACGAGGCAAGGCAGCTGTGGCGCGACGCGCGTGAACGCGAACCTGCCAATGAAGTGCTCCGCGAGACACTCGTCCGGCTCAATATCACTCTATGAATACGGCCCGGGGGGCCTTCGATGCGGCGACGGCGGCTGCGCTCACCGCTGCAGTCCTCCCTCGTCGCGGCGCGGTGGCTACGCTTGCCGCCATGCTTGCGCTCGGTGGCTGCGCCGCGCTGGCCCCCGATGCCGCGCCGCCCGGCGCCGCGCCAGGCCCCGCGCCCAGTGAATGGGCCGGCAGGTTCTCCGCGCTCTACACTCAACCAGGTACGCCGGGTGAGACGCAAAACGCAAGCGGCCGTTTCCGGCTCGCCCAACGCGACGGTAAAACGCTTCTTGAACTGTCCACGCCCATCGGTCAGACGATCGCGCAGGCTCAGGTCGACCATCAGGGCGCACGGCTCACCGATCATCAGGGACGCCACTACCAGGCAACGTCGGTCGAATCGCTCACCGAACAGCTGTTCGGCTGGCGCGTACCGGTATTGCGGCTGCCCGCCTGGCTGCAGGGCCAATTCGGACCCGCCGGTCAGGCGGGCCCCGGGCAAAACTGGACCGGTCACGAGGCCGGCTGGGAACTGCGGGTCGAAAACTGGCTCGATGACCGCTCGGTTCGTACGCTTCAGCTGTCGTGGCCGGCGGCGGGTGTTGCCGCCGATCGCCGATTGCGGCTACGGCTGATTGTGGACACCGCCTCATGATCACCGAACTTCGCCATCTGCCGGCGCCAGCAAAGCTGAACCTGTTCCTCCATGTGACCGGCCGCCGGGCCGATGGCTATCACCTGCTTGAGACCGTATTCGAGATGGTTGACCTGGACGACCGGATCCATCTGCGCGTACGACACGATGGCGCGATCAGGCGGTTGGGGACGCTTCCCGGCATCGATCCCGACACCGACCTCACGGTGCGCGCTGCGCATCTGCTCGCGCGACAGACCGGGTGTCCGCTGGGCGTTGAAATTGAACTCGAGAAGCGGATCCCCATCGGCGGCGGCCTGGGCGGCGGAAGTTCCGATGCGGCCACCGTGCTGATGGGGCTCAACCGGCTGTGGGCGCTCGGGCTCACCCCCGCGCAGCTCGCCCCGATCGGCGCGCAGCTGGGCGCCGACGTGCCGTTCTTCATTTTCGGAGAAACCGCCTACGCCACGGGCGTGGGCGACGAGCTCAGCGCCTGCCCGCAACCCGCACGAGCCTATGTCCTGATCGCTCCGGGCGTAGGGGTGGCAACACCCCGGGTTTTCGGGGATCCCGGTTTGACACGCGATACGAAACCGCTCAAAATCGACGGTCTTTTGCGAGGCCAGTCGGTCTTTTGCGGAAGGAACGATCTCGAGCCGGTTGCCGCGCGGCTGGAAGCAAAGGTTGATGCATCTCTTTTGCTTCTTCGCGATGCAGCCCGTTCGGTCGGGATTGATCCGGGGCTTACCCGAATGAGTGGGTCGGGCTCCACGGTTTTCCTGCCGGTTCCGGAAGATCATTTGGCTGCCGTTGTCCGTTTTCTGGAGATCGGCAACAGGCTCTGCAAAGGCGCTTCCGTCCATGTGGTCAGGTCGGTTGCGCGGCATCCGCTCCGCTGTTGGGCGTTTGCCTGAAAGGCTTCGATTCAGTCGGTTGCCCTGCAACCGGGCGGGTCTCGGCAGAATCACCACATTGGGGAGTCGCCAAGTTGGTTAAGGCACCGGATTTTGATTCCGGCATGCGTAGGTTCGAATCCTACCTCCTCAGCCAAACCTTCCGTGCCGGCGGCCGCTAAAAAGCCACTCGGCACTTCGTCTGCGCACTAATCAGGTGATTCGATGCTCTCAGGATACCGTCGTCACGCGGAGTCGCTGTCGCCCGAGGGCCTGATGGTGTTCACCGGCAACGCCAACCCCAGGCTTGCCGCAGACATCGCCCACCATCTGCACCTCAAGCTCGGCAAGGCCACGGTTGGCCGCTTCTCCGACGGCGAGGCGATGGTCGAAATCCTCGAGAACGTGCGCGGCAAAGACGTGTTCGTGGTGCAGTCCACCTGCGCCCCCACCAACGACAACCTCATGGAAGTGATGATCATGGTCGATGCGCTCAAGCGCGCATCGGCCGGCCGTATCACGGCTGCGCTGCCCTATTTCGGCTACGCGCGTCAGGATCGGCGCGTTCGCTCCTCGCGGGTAGCGATCAGCGCCAAGGTGGTCGCCAACATGCTGCAGATCGCGGGGGTGGATCGCGTCCTCACCATGGACCTGCATGCCGATCAGATCCAGGGGTTTTTCGATATCCCGGTGGACAACATTTACGCAGCGCCCGTCATGCTCGCCGACCTGCACAAGTCGCCCTACGATGATCTGCTGGTGGTTTCGCCCGATGTGGGCGGCGTGGTCAGGGCGCGCGCCATTGCCAAGCGCATCGACTCCGATCTGGCCATCATCGACAAGCGCCGGCCCAAAGCCAACGTATCCGAGGTCATGAACATCATTGGCGATGTGTCGAACCGCACCTGCGTCATCATGGATGACATCGTCGACACCGCCAACACGCTGGTCAAGGCAGCCGCGGCGCTGAAGGAGCACGGCGCAAAGCGGGTGCTCGCCTATTGCACGCACCCGGTGCTGTCAGGTGCGGCCGTCGATCGGGTCAAAGATCCGGCGCTCGATGAACTGGTCGTGATCGATACCATCCCGCTGTCTGCCGAGGCGCGTGCCTGCGGCAAGATCCGCGTGCTCTCATGCGCGCAGTTGTTTGCCGAAACCATTTTGCGCATCAACCGCGCCGATTCGGTGTCGTCGCTGTTTGTGGATTGACCACCGTTTTCCGAGTTTTTGAAGTCCAGGTTTTTCAAGGTGCCCGCGACATCTGTCGCGGGTGTGTCAGCAACGCCCGGTGTCCTGGTCGCGGGTTCCGGGTTCAGCGAGTCGCAAGGCTCGCATTTGAAAGGAGTGCACGATGAAAGTCGTCGCCACCACACGCAAGGAGCAGGGATCGAGTGCGAGCCGCCGCCTGCGTCGCAGTCATCAGGTTCCCGGCATTCTCTACGGCGGAAGCAACGAGCCCACGTCGATTGCCATTGAACACAACCCGCTTTATCACGCGCTTCGCGTCGAGACCTTCCACTCGTCCATTCTCGAAATGGAACTCGACGGCAAGCCGGAACAGGTGCTGCTGCGGGACATCCAGTGGCATCCGTATCGCCAGCAGGTCATGCATATCGACTTCCAGCGCGTGTCGGCTGATCGCCCGATTCACATGCGCGTGCCGCTCCACTTCCGCAACCAGGAAGCCTCGCCCGCGGTCAAGCAGTCCGGCGGCATCGTCGGCCACGTGCTGACCGAAATCGATATCACCTGCCTGCCCAAGGATCTGCCGGGCTTCATTGATGTCGACCTCAGCAACCTCGAGTCTGGCAAGCCGCTCCACGTCCGTGACATCAAGTTCCCGGAAGGCGTCTCGCCGGTGCTGCGCGCGAAGGAAAACCCCGTCGTG
>RFXC01000029.1 GCA_009921765.1 Betaproteobacteria bacterium
GGGGCCACCCCCAGCGCCGTCAGCGGCGCGTGCGCCAATCACCGGCCGGCTCTTCATCGATAGCGCGATACGTTTTCGCACCGCGTCGACCTCGACCACCGTCACGCTCACCACCTGCCCGGCCTTCACCGCTTCGCGGGGGTCGCGAACGAACCGGTCGGACAGTTGCGACACGTGGACCAGTCCGTCCTGGTGAACGCCGATGTCGACGAATGCACCGAAATTCGCCACATTGGTCACCACGCCCTGGAGCCGCATGCCGGGTGCGAGATCGGCAATCGACTCCACGCCTTCCTTGAAATTGGCGGTCGAAAATTCTCCGCGCGGATCGCGACCCGGCTTTTCAAGCTCGGCGAGAATGTCCCGCACGGTCGGCTCGCCAAAGCGCGCATCGGTGAAGTCGGCCGGCACCAGCTGGCGCAGCAATTCGCGCCGTCCGATCACGTCGCGCGCCGAACGCGCGAGCTTGGCGAGCATCCGCTCCACCACCGGGTATGCCTCAGGGTGCACCGAGGAAGCATCCAGCGGGTTGTCTCCATCGCGAATGCGCAAGAAACCCGCTGCCTGCTCAAATGCGCGCTCGCCCAGCCAGGGCACCTCTTTCAATGTGTCGCGGTTCGGAAAGGGGCCTTTGAGGTTGCGTTGATCCACGATTCTTTGCGCCACATTGGCGCTGAGACCCGACACTCTGGACAGCAGCGGTGCCGACGCTGTGTTGACATCGACGCCAACCGAGTTGACGCAATCTTCAACCACCGCATCAAGGGCCCGCGCAAGCGCCCGCTGGTTCACATCATGCTGATACTGCCCGACACCGATCGATTTGGGATCGATCTTCACCAGTTCGGCGAGCGGATCCTGCAGTCGCCGGGCAATCGACACCGCTCCACGAAGACTCACATCCAGATCGGGCATTTCGCGCGCGGCGAGTTCGCTGGCTGAATACACTGAGGCGCCGGCCTCGCTCACCATCACTTTGCGCAGTTTCAGCTCCGGGCATCGGCGCAGCAGTTCGATCGCAAGGCGGTCGGTCTCGCGCGACGCCGTCCCGTTGCCGATCGCAACCAGCTCACAGCGGTGGCGGGCGGCAAGCGCCGCGAGCACCGCCAGCGAGCCTTCCCAATCGCGCCTCGGTTCATGCGGAAAAATCGTGGCGGTCTCAACGACCTGACCCGTTGCATCGACAACCGCCACTTTCACGCCGGTGCGAAGCCCCGGATCCAGGCCGATCACCGACCGCGCCCCCGCAGGCGCAGCAAGCAGAAGGTCCTTGAGATTCGCCCCGAACACCCGGATGGCCTCGGCCTCTGCTGCCTCACGGATGCGGCCAAACAGACTGGTCTCGAAGTGTGGCAGGAGCTTGACCCGCCAGCACCAGCGAAGCACTTCGGCGAGCCAGCCATCGGCCGCACGGGTGCCGCCGATCACTGCACCAAGCCCGGTCAGGCCCCCCAGTCGGGCGATGGCGGGATGCGGGACCACGGTTTCAAGCGCCGGTTCCAGCCCAAGGCGCAACGAAAGAATGGCCTGTTGGCGGCCTCGAAACAGCGCAAGCGCCCGATGAGAAGGAATCGTGGCCATCGGTTCGGCATGCTCGAAGTAATCGCGAAAATTTTCGCCTTCAACCCGCTTGTCTTCGAACACCTTCGCATGCAGCCAGCCACGCTCCCACAGCCAGTCCTGCAGCGTGCCCAACACCTCGGGACGCTCAGCGAACCGCTCGGACAGAATGTCGCGCGCCCCCTCAAGCGCCGCCTTGATATCGGACACGCCATGCTCGCCTGCGGCATCCGGTGGGCGGATAAAGCGCTGTGCCTCGTCGGCCGGCACCCGCTCGGGCTCGGCAAGCAGCAAATCGGCGAGCGGTTCCAGCCCGCACTCCCGGGCGATGTCGGCACGGGTGCGCCGCTTGGGCCGATAGGGCAGATAGAGGTCCTCAAGCCGGCTGCGGGTCTCGGCCGCATCGATCAGCGCCGCGAGCTCCTTGCTGAGGCGCCCCTGCGAGGCAATGCTTTCCAGGATCGTGGCGCGTCGCTCTTCCAGCTCCCGCAGGGTACCTAGACGATCCTCCAGCAGGCGCAGCTGGCCATCATCAAGGCCACCGGTCGCTTCCTTCCTGTAACGCGCAATAAAGGGGACCGTAGCGCCTTCATCAAGCAGCGCCGCCGCCGCCTCGACCTGGATGGGTCTGGCAGCCAGTTCGGCGCAGAGGGTTCGCAAAATACGGGCCTGTGCCGCATCGGAGAGCGTGGACGACATCGGAGGTTCAGGAGGTGGTGAGCGAGCGGTTGAAGGAAGCGGGCGCGATTGTGCCACGCAACCCGTACGCTCAGCTCGCCGACTGCAGCGCCGGAACCAGTACCCGCCAGATACGAATCGCGGCCGGCCCCAGCAGCACGGTAAACATCGCGGGGAAAATACAGAATACCAGCGGCAGCATCAGCTTGACCGGCACCTTGGCCGCCGCTTCCTGCGCGCGCAGACGGCGGGTGGTGCGAAGCGAGTCAGCTTGCACGCGCAGGGCATCGCCGATGCTGGTTCCAAATCGGTCCGCCTGGGTAAGCAGCGCAGAGAACCCGGTGACCTCATCGAGTCCGATCCGCTCGGTGAGCCGTTGCAGCGCGCGCTCGCGGGTGGAACCCGCACGCACGTCCGCGCTGACCAGTTCTAGCTCGAGCGCAAGCGCAGGCGAACGCAAGCGAATATCGGCCGCCACGCGCTGAATCGCGAGATCAAGGCCCAGGCCCGCCTCCACACAAACGAGCATCAGATCCAGTGCATCCGGAAAGGCCTCGAATATGTCGCGCTGCCGCCGACGAATCTGCATCGTCAGCCAGACCCCGGGGGCGAGGTAGCCGGTGGCTGCCGCTGCCAGCATGCCCAGTGATTGCATCGCAATGGTCGGCCCTTCGTCCGGCGCAGCCTGCATGCCGACCCAGGCCAGGACCGGCAGCATCACCGCGAGCAGCGTACGCGCGGCCACGAAGGCTTGAAGCGCCGAGGGCGCCCGCCAGCCCGCATGACGCAGTCGACGCCTCAAGGCCGAAATCTCTTCGTCCTGCTCCGGCATGGAGAGCGAGGCAAGCGGTTCGGCATAACGCTGCACGGACTCGACCCATCGGGGCGTGTCGATCGTGACAACCGGGCGAGCCTCGCCGGCAACCGGTCGCGCACGCGCCAGGGCTCGGAACCGGCGCCGCAAATCCGAGCGCCGCTCCAGCGACGAAACAAGCAGCCAGACGGTCATCGTCGTCCCGGCAAAAAGTGCAACCATCGCCCAGATCGGCAGGGTCATAGCGAAGTCTCCCGCATGTCAGGCGCGAACCTGCACCAGCTGACGCATGATCAGAATGCCCAGGACCATCATGAAAAGCGCGCCACCAGCCATTGCGCGGCCTGCGGGATCGGTCCAGAGCAGCGACAGCAGCGCCGGGTTGATCACCGAAATCACACCCGCCAGCGCAAACGGCAAGATTCCCAGAATCCACGCCGACAAACGGCCTTCCGCGGACAGCGCCCGCACGCTGTGCCGCAGTTGCTGACGCTGCCGGACCAGCCCCGCGATGTTGTCGAGCAGCTCGGCCAGGTTGCCGCCGGTTTCACGCTGCAGAAGAACCGCGGTCACCACATAGCGCAGATCATCCGAGCGACTGCGCACCGCCATCTCGCGAAGCGCCTGATCGGCAGGAACGCCGAACCCGATCTGATCGCACACGGTGGCGAACTCGACCGAGATTGGCGCAGGCGCCTGATCGGCAACCATCCGGAGCGCCGAGGCGAGCGCATGGCCGGCGCGAAGCGCGCGCGCCACCAGATCGACGGCATCGGCGAGCTGGCTCTGAATCTGCGTCGCGCGGCGTCGGATGACGCGGGCTGCGTAAAGCCAGGGGACCGCGAGCATCAGACCGAGCACGGGCAGCACCAGTACAACAGGCACGCCCAGCACCAGTCCCACGCCCGCCACCGGCAGTCCGATCGCGAATCCCGCGAGCAGCACTTGCGGGGTTCGTAATCGGAATTGCGCATCGCGAAGCGGCTGATCCAGCCAGCGAAGGAGACGACGTCCACCGATGCGGGCGTCGGCACCGGCGAGGCGTTCGCCCGGCAGATCACCGACCAATGCACGCTCCGACCCGGACCGCATTCGAGCGGCCGATGGGTCATGAAACCGCGCCCAGCGTAACGACATCCGTCGTCGTTGCCGCATCGTCCCGTCCCAGATCAGCCAGGCGCCGTGCAGCAGCAGACTCACCGCGATGAAGACGAGCAGCATCCAGGGCAGCCAGGCGCTCACCGACAAGGCGCTCATTTGCTGGCAGCCTGCGCGGGCCAGGTGCAACGGGGGTCGAAGCATCCCGACGGCAGTCCGATCGCACGCGCGGCCAGTCTATCGGCGAACCGCGGCCGGACACCGGTTGAATGAAAAGCGCCCAGCACCCTGCCCTCGCTATCGACGCCGGTCTGCCGAAACTCGAAGATGTTCTGCATGGTGATGGTATCGGTCTCCATGCCGGTGACCTCGGCCAGTGCCGTCAGGCGCCGGCTACCATCGGACAGCCGGGACAGCTGCACCACCGCATCGATCGCGGACGCAATCTGCTGCCGGATCGATCGGGGCGACAGCGACAGCTCGGCCATGCCCACCATGTTTTCCAGGCGCATCAGCGCATCGCGCGGCATGTTCGCGTGCACGGTGGCGAGCGAGCCTTCATGACCCGTGTTCATTGCCTGCAGCATGTCGAACGCCTCACCACCGCGCACCTCGCCGAGAATGATCCGGTCGGGGCGCATCCGCAGGCTGTTGCGAACCAGTGCACGCTGCGACACCTCGCCCCGCCCCTCGATATTGGGCGGGCGAGTTTCCAGGCGAACCACATGGGGCTGCTGCAGCTGCAGTTCGGCCGCATCCTCGATGGTGATGACACGTTCCTGATTCGGGATGAACGACGAGAGCACATTGAGGAGCGTGGTTTTCCCCGCGCCCGTTCCGCCGGACACCAGAATATTGAGCCGGGCCCGCACCATCCCTGCCAGCAGTTCGGAAACCGGCGCGGGCATCGCGCCCCGCGCAATCAGATCATCCATCTTGAGCGGCACCGCGCTGAAGCGCCGGATCGACAAACACGGTCCGTCAATCGCAAGCGGCGGGATGATGGCGTTGACCCGCGAGCCGTCGGCAAGGCGCGCGTCAACCATCGGACTCGATTCGTCAATCCGTCGGCCCATGCGGGACACGATCCGATCGATCAATGCGAGCAGGTGCTGGTCGTCATCGAATTCCACCTGGGTGGGTTCCAGCACGCCACCACGCTCGACATACACCTGCCTCGCCGAGTTCACCAGAATGTCGGAGATCGTGGCGTCGGCCAGCAGCGGCTCAAGCGGCCCCAGTCCGGCAACTTCATGCCGGATGTCCACCACAATCTGTCGCCGCTCGGCTGCATTCAGCTGAGCACCGTGCTCGGACAACAGCTGATCGATCTGGCGACGCAACTCCTCATGGAGCTGTTCGGGCGCCTGCGCCGACAGCTGGCGCGTATCGACGCGATCGAGAAGTTCGCGATGGATCCGCCCCTTCAGAATCCGGTAGGAGGCGCCACTGACCGACTCCGGCGTGGGTCGGGCGGACACGGATATCGGGTGCGCACCCTGAGGCGCCATCCCGGGCGAACGAGCGGGTTCAACCAAACGGTCTCGGATTGACATCAAGGCTCCTGACTGGGCTGCAGACTCGGTATTCAATGGCGCACCGGTTTCGCGGGGCCAGGTTCCAGCGCATCGCCACGCCCAGGCCGCGGCTGCGACAAAAGCCGCTCGGCGAGCACCGACAGTGCCTTCGCGACCGGGTCGCGTGGCGCACTGGCACGGATAGGCTGACCATGGTTGATCGCGCGCCCCACGGCGCGGTAACTGTTTGGAATCAGATCGGCGACCTTGACGCCCAGCATCTTCGAGGCCTCGTCGGCCGACGGCTCCATGCCACGCTCGAAGCGGTTGAGCACCAGGTCGATTCGATCCGAGCCGTAGCCCAGGCCCACAAACAGATCGAGCACGCGGCGCGCCGCGTGCAGATAAGGTAACGACGGCTGAGAGATCAGCAGAATGCGATCCGCGCGATCGAGGCCGCGAACCGTGACCGGATCGAGCGAGCGGCCGACGTCGAGGAGTACAAAACGGAAGCGCGAGCGAGCCAGTGCCAGGATCCGCTCGAATGCGTCGGCACCAACCTGTTCGAATGACTCGATCGAGTCGGGCGCGGCAAGGAGCGACAAGCCGTCACTTGCTTCCACCGCGACCGATTCGAGCAGCGTCGCATCCAGGCGCCCCACCTGACGCACCAGATCGGCGAGCGTGGCGGATGGACGCTCCTCGACCAGATGGAGCGCTGCATCGCCGAACGGCGCGTTCAGATCGATGACCAGCGTTCGTGCGCCCTGCGCCGCAAGCTCAGCCGCCAGGCTGGTCGCGATGAAGGTCGCACCGCTTCCGCCCTTCGCGGGCACGAGGGCAATCACCGTGCCCGCCGGCATGCCGAGACGCTGCAGCCCCAGCCGTTCAAGTTGGCGCGCAAAGGCTGCACTCAGGTCGGCTGCGGCCGAGGGTGAGGGGATCACCTCCCGCACGCCCGCGCGCATTGCCCGCATCAGAAATTCGCTCGAGCGGTCGGGTGACAGCAGCACCATCGCGGTGGCCGGCGCCGACAGGAGCGAGGACTCGAGCAAGGCGAGATCGGCTTCGTCAAGCGCAGGCGCATCGAGCACCAGCAGATCGGGCGGATCACGCTGCACCTCTCCAGCCGCCTCCAGTGCGCCCCCGGTCATGGTCCGAAGCGTGAGCGATTCCGAGTCGCCGGGAAGTGCTGCCGCGATGCGGCTCAGGTGCTGCGGGTCAACGCCAACCACACGGACAGAAATGGACATCGTCGGGCCTTTCATCGAACGGGCGCGCACCCACCGGTGCGGGATTGAAGACTCTCTCGGACCACACTCGCGCGCATTGCAGGAAGCGGCAGTCGGCCACCGGGAACCAGTCCGCCCAGTGCATCGATCGCATGGCCCTCCAGCCAGACGCTGACCTGGCGGCAACTGCTGGCATCGCATGAAGCCGAGGGGCTTCCCGCGGGGTTCTCATAGCTGATGCGGATCACACTTGCCGCGCGCTCACGGGAAAGATCTGGAAGCCAGCTACGCATCTGCTCGCGGATCGCCTGCTCCCCATCCACCCCACGTTCGCACAAGGCCGCCAGCCGCGCCCCCAACCGGGTGGCTTCACCCGCAGCGCTCCAGGCATGGAGCCAGCGCGACACATCGACAAAGAGCGTCAACAGGACCGCCAGGATCAGAATCGACAGGGTGATTTCGACGAGGCTTGCGCCGTGCTGACGACTGCGGAGGCGGCGCATGTCAGTGACCCGCCATCGCCATGCTGACGCTGATGGGCGCAAATTCAAACGACGGCATCCATGCCGGCATCAGCGGAACAAACCGGTAGCGCGCACCGGGGGGGCCCACGGTTACCGTGAGGAGATCAAGCGTTCCAGCGCTGCTGCCATCGGCGGCGCGCGCCTGAATCGAGGCCAGCCCCGGCGTTGCCGTGTGAACCAGCGCGCCCGAGGCATCACGAAGATCGGCAGGAACGCTGATCAATACATGCCGCGTTGACAAGCCGGGCAACAACGGCGCCCCGGCCGAATTGCCAACGCAACTCTCGAGCGCCCTGCCGTAGACGGCCAGACATTGGGCGCTCGCGATCCCCTCTGGTGAGGCACTGGCCGAGGCAAGCCGCGCCGCCGCACGGGCTGCGCCGCTCAGCGTGGCGAACTGCTGGGTGGCTCTTGAGAGTTCAACGATGCCCAGAACAAGTGAGGCCAACAATCCGAGGATGACGGCAAGTTCAATCGTCGCCACCCCCCGCTCACGTGCAAGGACGCGCGCCGTCATTCGACCAGCACCGGCACAAGTGGGCCCGCAGACAAGCTGCTGCCGGGCAGCCCGTTGCTTGCGCAAGGTGACCCCAGATCGCTTGCGAGCCCGAGGAACTCTGCCTGGCCCGGCCCACTGCTGCCGGAAGTCGCGATCGGGCTCAGAAGAAGCGCGCAGCCCCAGCCCTCAATCACCGGTTGCGCGCTGCCGCTCAAATTCCAGACCCCACAATCCACGATCGGCACCACCACCAGCCGGCGCTCGCGGCCCTGCGCACGACGGTCTGCAGAGGACCAATTGGTCGAGTATTTGGCGTTGACACCGGACGCACTGTTGCCCTGATAGGGCGCGAAACTCGCGCGACTCGCGCGAAAGTTTGGCGTGCCCGCAGCCGCACCTTTTGCCGTACCGGAATAGGCGTTGCGCCCATCGGGCCAGGTCTTGGTGGTGTAGGCATATCCCGACAAATCGCCCGGACTCGCTGCCGGGGTCGGGCCACCGCTACCATAGAGCCCGAAGCGTGAGTTCCAGGCATCGTAGACGCTGCTTTTTGCGCCGCTCTCGCCGACCTTGCGGCCGAGTTCGAGTGAGCAACTTCCCCGGCCCGCAATCAGCTCTTGCAGCTGTTCTGCGCCGCCGCTGGGTGGATCGAAATCAACCCAGCCGAATTTTCCCGCCCCGTCATAACGGTTGGTCCCCTGTGAGCTCGGCTCGCGCATCCAGTCACCGACCTGAAGACCGAAAGGCTTGCTGGAATTCGCGCGCGTACCCGGCGCCTTGCATAGCGCCATGGGAAACGCGCAATTCACCTGACTGGGCGCAAGCGCCGCCACCGCGCGCGCCGTCACGGGGAACACCTGTCGGACCCCAACCACGCCCGCCAGGTAGAGCGGAATCTGGCCACCATCGGCCGAGCACTGGACATGAGAGATGCTCCCGCTACTGACCGAGGCAGCTCGCCAGGGCCCGGACGCACTGCTCGAAAATCGCACAGCCAGCATTGATCCGTTCAGCTGCCGCGACTGAAAATCGAACCGGTTAAGCGAATCGGCAGGCCGCGCGTCACCGGAGATGCTCTGGGCGAGCGCATCGCTCAAGGCGAGGCCATGCGCCTCCGCCCGCAGCAATTGTGATGTGCTCGCGGTGGTTGAGCGCAGTTGCGACACCGCAGCGAGCGCACATGCGTCAGCAGCAGACTGCAGCTCAGCCCTCACCACCACCAGACGGCTGACATCAATGGCAAGCGCCGCCAACCCGATCACAACCGGTAGCGCAAGCGAAAACAGCACTGCCACTGCGCCCCGCTGCAGGCACCGGCCGCGTCGCCAACGGTTGCTCACGGTCTGCCGCATCAACGCGCCGCAGCACCCACCCCGAATATCTCGAACGACGGCGGGGGTGACTGAAAGCTCTCCTGATAGCGGCGCCAGGCGCTCACTGCGGCGGGTCCATCGAGACCGGCGTGAGCGGGTGCGCGACGCGCGGCATCGGGATCAATGATCTGGCGGGCTCTGGCCTGGCGCACGGCATCTCCAAACGCGTCACGGGTGGGGCTCGGGGCAGGCATCACACCCACATCGATCCCGGCACAACCAACCAGCGCAGCCGCTACCAGCAGCACTGAAAAATGCTTCTTCCGCATTGCTCTCTCCTGAGTGTCACTGCCGGGGTCAATCAGTCGCGCGCGGGCGCGGCATCGGACCCCACGGGATCACGCCACGGTGTGGCCGGTAATGCCGGATGACCGCTTCCCTCCAGGCGTCCCTCGCCGAAAAACTCGATTCGGTTGGGTGGCGTAAATGAATCGGTGGGTAAGCCGATTGGGGCTGCCACCGCACCCACCAGCCGGGGGGTCACCACGAACATCAGCTCGGATTGATCCGCCTGAAACTCCGCGCTACGGAAGAGCGCACCCAGCACCGGGATATCCCCCAGCCAAGGAAGCCGCTTGATGCTTTCGTTCACGTTGCTGCGAATCAGGCCTGCGATTGCGAGACTCTGACCATCAGCGAGTTGCACCGCGGTCTGCGCACGGCGCAGCGTGAAACTGGGCAGGATCGAGGTGGTTCCACCTACGCTCACGAAGGGCGAACCGGTCTGCGAAAGTTCGGAAACCTCGGGCGAGACGCGCAGGTGAATGCGACCGCCGTCGAGCACAGTGGGCATGAACTTGAGCCCAATACCGAACTCCTTTTCTTCAAGCGTCACGGTGTTGGCGCCAGTGGCCGCGTTGGCACGCGCCACCGGTATGAAAATCTTTCCGCCGGCAAGAAAACTCGCTTCATGGCCACTGATCGCGACAATATTGGGTTCAGCCAGAATCTTGATCAGGCCATCGCGACGTTCGGCATCCAGTCGAAGTTCATCACCGCCCGGCGAGCGAACGCCAAGCAGCCCGCCCGAACCCGAAAGGAATTGACTGAGAATGCTGTATCGCCAGTCACCGTTCAAACGCGAGCCTTCAAAGCGCGCCCCCAACTGGTCGAGGAGGGTCTTCGAGACCTCCGCCACCTTGACCTCGAGCATCACCTGTTGCGGTTGCGATATCTGAAGCAGGTTGACCACCCGTGGCCGAAGCGAAGCATCACCCGTCCCGGATGCAGGCGGCGCGACCGGCGCCCATGTCACCTGCGCAGTCTGTCCCGCCGCCATTCGACCATCGCCCGCGCCAACCGGCATCACCAGGCCCCTTCCCACACTGCGAACGAATGCGTCGGCAATTGCAGCCGCCTGCTCGGCGCGCATCGCACTGCTCACGACACCACTCAACACCACCGAATCGGCCGCTGCTTCCACTGTGATGCCGGTTTCGCCGGGCAACAGCGCGCGCAGCCGCTCGCGCAGCGCCTGGGTATCAAGACTGACCGAGAGATCGATGATGGTCGTCGGCCCGTCTTCCCGCCACAGAATGAGGTTGGTCGTACCAAAGGTCTTGCCAAGCAGGTACAACTCGACCGGGCTGATCAGGGTCACGTCGGCAACAGCGGGGTTGCCGACCGACAGACGTTCAATCGTCGAATCAAGATGCAACAGAGTGGATTTGCCCGCCACCAGCGTAATGGGAGGGCCGATCCGGGTTCGCTCAAGCGGTGCCCGGCGAGGGGCGGTGCGCGCCGCTGGCGCGGTGACAGGCGCGGCTCCCGCACGCTGCGCAGTGGCCAGAGACGGGGCGCCCAACGCGACAGCACTCCACAGCCACTTGCGACGGCTCATCAGATCAGCGCTCAAGAGCGACCTCCTTACGGTTGAACGTGGCGGTCGATTTCAGGAGGCCGCGAATGACCTCCACCTGCAGATCAGGCAGACCGGTGGCCGACCGCTCAGCGGCCGGCGTACTGTGACTCGCCCGAACAGGCGCGATAAGCGGAGGGCGACTCTCGGGCACAACCGGCGGCAGTGCCTTGGTCTCGGTGAGCCCGAGAAGTTCAGCCCGCGAGACGCCGCGCCCCGCAGCCGATATCGAATCGCCCTGGTTCCGCAGCGCAAGCGACAGCTGACCGACATTGCGCGCGAGATCCAGTCGCTCTGCCTCTTGCGGCGTGACCTGTAGCGTCACGGCACTCACCACTTTCGGACGGGTTTCATCACGCGCCGCTTCCTGTGCGATGGCGAGTACCAGGATGCGCTCGAGCACAATTCTCGACACCATGCGCGCGCCCTGTGAATCATCCTGCGCGCTCACCAGCACATCAACGAAGTTCCCTGGCAGCGCGAACCCGGCCACGCCGATCACCTCATTGACTCGAACCGTGATGGCGCGATGACCCGGGGCGATCACCGCGGCCAGGCCGCCCCGTGACCCCTCGGGCGTGAGCTTGGCAGCCAGCAACGGTTCGCCCCGCACCAGCGCGGTCCGGGGCACGCGCCCCACGAGCAGCGCCGGATCAGCCAACGCTCCCTGGGGCACGGCCCCGCGCGGCCACTTGACCACGTCAAGCAGCGCAGGATCAAGCACCTGACCCGCGGCAATATCCTTGCTTGCAACCACCACCGGGAGACCATTGTCGGCGCGTTGCTCGCCAAGCCACGCCGAGGCAAGCAGGGTTGCGAGCGCGCCTGCAGACAGTGACACCCCGAGCATCCACCAGCCAGCGCGCGCGATCATCGCCCCTCCCCGGCAGGCGTGCGCCCGAAGAGCTGCTGCCAGGCCCAGTCGATCTGTGTCTGATCGACGACAGGCGGCCCCCCCTGCCAGAGCAACCGGTCGGCGATTCGGCCAAACAACGCATCCGGGACCGCCGCCAGCCGGCCGACCCCCTCCCCTTCCCGGTGCTGGGCAAGCAGAGCGTCCTCGGCCTGGATATCGCAACGGAGTCCGTGTTTGCGCGCCGCGAGTTGCACTGCACGCCGATAGGCATGCACCGAGAGTGGCCCCAGTGCTACCGAATGAGCGAGGCGCGCGCCACGCCGCTGAAACCCGCGGCGCGCGGGAGGATGGGACTCAACGGTCACCAATCGCAACCTGATGGGAAAGTCGATCACCTGACCATCCCTGCGCGTCACCCGGTCAGCGCCGCGCTCGATCGCATCGTGGAGGCGGCGCAGCGTTGGCTCGAAACCGCGACCCGCAGCGCTGGCATCGTCAACAATCAGCGTGCCCGGTGACGCCTTGATCGCGACCGGTGCCTCGATCGAATGATCATCGTGAATTTTCCGGCCAGTCAGCGCCTGTCGACCCATCGCACCGTTGACCCGCACCACGGGTTCCCGACAGGCCACCCAACGTCGATCACCCGCGAGCTCCCCTGCTGAAGCCTTCAACTGCTCGGCTGGCGTCTGCGGCTCGGGCGCGATCGCCCCATCAACCGGCTCATGCAACGCGCCATCAAAAATTCGAACCACCTGATCGCCTGCGAGCACGGCGTGCGGCACCCAGACAATGCCTCGCGAAATCGCCGCCAACTGACCCACCACGCTCGAGCGCCCGCTACCCGGCGGACCGTGAACCACGAAATTTCTTTGTGAGGAAAGGGCAATGCCAAGCTGCTCCATCATGGAGTCGTCGAGCGCGAGGCTCTCGAATGCATCAGTCAGCGGCTGCCCACCGCATGAGGTGGGTTGGGGCAGCGCCCGCGTGGCCAGCTGCCGGCGGTAGTCGTCCAGACTCACCGGTGCAGGGCCCACATAACGACTATTCGACAGCGCTTGCGCCGCGTGGGCTCTGCCGCTGTCGGTCAGTGCGAATGTCCACTGCGATAATGAACGGTTGCCGCCTACAGGTTCGATCAATTTGGCCATTCGCAACTTTCCGATCAATGTTTCCAACAGGCGTATGGGGAGCAGCAGCCGTGCCGACAGCCCCGAGCAATCAATGTCGCCCGCGACATACAGATGCCGCAGCACAAGGTTGATCAACCAGCCAGGCGCCAATCCGGTGTCATCGATAGTGAGCGGCGATCGCGGCCGGCCCACGGGCGGATTCGGGTTGGGCAGGGCACCTGCACGATCGAGTTCAGTCATATCCATGTATCAACACCTGTCCAGCCCGGCGCTAGCCGAGCAGATTGAAATAAGCAGCGAGCGCGAAGCCTGCGACCCCGGACGCAATGGCAAGCGCCATCGGCAGGCGCGGTGCGGGCGCGACGGATGCGTCGGCCTCATGACCCCTCACATCACCCGGCGTCACCAGTGGCCATCGCATCCAGCCTGCGATACGGGCGCCCACCGATCGGAGCTCGCGATCGAGCAACGCGTAAACAAGGGCCAGCACGCCGGCCGAGAGCATCACCCCCAGCAGAACCGCGGGCAGTGCAGCGAGGCCCACGAATCCCCCGACGGCTGCCATCAGCTTGGTGTCGCCGGCACCAATCCAGCCGCGTGAATAGGGGAGCAGCAGCAGAACAAGTGCGACGCCAGCACCGAGGAGGGACGCCTTCAGCCCCAGGCCACCGGGCAGGTAGGGGTCGAACAACCCTGCCCCACCCGGTGCGAGTCCGTGAAAGGCCAACGCACCGAACAGCCCGGCAACGGTCAGCACGTTGGGAATGCGTCGGCTGCGCCAGTCGCTCACGCAACTGGCCGCAAGCAACAGAGCAAACCCCAACTGCCCGAGCCGAACCATCCAGAGATCGAACGCCATCAACAACCAGCCCGGAAGCGTTCGAACCGCTTCCCACAGAACCCGATGCGCCGCATGCCCAAGACCAACCCGATCAGGCCGGGCAGCCTACTGCCGTGCCGCCGCCTGCGGTCACCGCACCGTTCAGCTTGTTGCAAACCAGCGAGAAGATCGCGTTGAGGTTACCCCCGGCTGCGGTCACGGCAGCGATGACCACGACCGCCAACAGTCCGGCAATCAAGCCATACTCGATCGCCGTGACACCGGACTCGTCCTGCCAGAAGTTTTTGAGTGCTGTTGACATCTGTTGCTCTCCATCTCGTTGAGTGATGTCGTCCGCGCGCGCCGGACGACGACGAAACCCTGTGATCGCGAGATCAGCGGGGCTTCGCATCGCCACACACCGATGTGTGCGGTGATACGAGAAGCGAGAGTAAGAATGACGAGACACGACCGCAATGAGCGATCGCGCTCGGGCTTGCTGCGAAGCAAGCCCGCGGGCGCGTGAGCGCAAAGCCCGCGGCGAAAACCGCGCGGGAGGCGCTAGTGAACGATGCGGCCGAAGCGGAATTCGCCGTTTACAAAATCGACCGGGATCTCGTCTTTGGGACCAAAGCGCCCCTCGAGAACCAGCCGTGCCACCGGATTTTCGATGTGCTGCTGAATGGCACGCTTGAGCGGCCGCGCGCCATAGAGCGGATCAAAGCCCACCTTGGCCACCTCGTCGAGCGCGGCGTCGGTGACCGAGAGCGTCATCTCCCGATCCGCCAGGCGCTGCTCGAGCCGAGCGAGCTGGATGCGGGCGATGTGCCGAATGTGATCCCGGGCCAGCGCATGGAACACCACGATTTCGTCGATACGGTTGATGAACTCAGGCCGGAAGTGCTTGCGGACCTCGCCCATCACCGCCTCCTTGATGAGGTCGGGATCCTCGCCTGCAAGGCGTTGGATGTCATGCGAGCCAAGGTTCGAGGTCATGACGATGACAGTGTTTCTGAAGTCCACAGTGCGCCCCTGGCCATCGGTCATTCGGCCATCGTCGAGCGCCTGCAGCAGCACGTTGAACACATCCGGATGCGCCTTTTCGACTTCATCGAGCAGGATCACGCTATAGGGCTTGCGACGCACGGCTTCGGTGAGATGCCCCCCCTCCTCGTAGCCCACATAGCCAGGGGGGGCGCCAATCAGCCGCGCCACCGAATGCCGCTCCATGAATTCGCTCATGTCGATGCGGATCATGTGCTCTTCGGTATCGAACAAAAACTCGGCCAGGGCCTTGCAGAGTTCGGTCTTGCCCACGCCCGTTGGGCCCAGGAACAGGAAGGAACCATAGGGACGGTTGGGATCGGACAGGCCTGCGCGTGAGCGACGGATCGCATCGGACACCAGCGCCACGGCCTCATCCTGACCGACCAGGCGCTTGTGCAGGAAGTCTTCCATTTTCAGGAGCTTGTCGCGCTCGCCCTGCATCATCTTGGAGACCGGAATGCCGGTGGCGCGCGAGACGACCTCGGCGATTTCCTCTGCCCCCACCTGGGTGCGCAGCAATCTGGGGCGCCCAGCGTCGCCCTGTCCGCGCCCGGCCTCGGCTTCAGCCGCCGACTTGAGCCGCCCTTCAAGTTCGGGGAGCCTGCCGTACTGAATCTCGGCGAGCTTGTCGAACTGCCCCCTGCGCTGCAGCTCAGCCATTTCGAGCTTCAGCCGATCGATCTCGGCCTTGATCTGCGCACTGCCCTGCAGCGCCGCTTTCTCTGCACGCAGCACCTCTTCAAGGTCGCTGTACTCTTTTTCGAGCTTGCGAATTTCCTGTTCGATCAGATCCAGCCGCTTTTTCGACGCATCGTCTTTTTCGCGCTTGACTGCCTCGCGCTCGATTTTCAGCTGGATGATGCGGCGATCGAGGCGGTCCATGCTCTCGGGCTTGGAATCGATTTCCATCTTGATGCGCGCAGCCGCCTCGTCGATCAGATCGATCGCCTTGTCCGGCAGGAAACGATCGGTGATGTAGCGGTGCGAGAGCTCGGCCGCGGCCACAATTGCCGGATCGGTGATGTCGACACCGTGGTGAAGCTCGTAGCGCTCCTGAAGGCCTCGCAGGATCGCAATGGTGGCCTCAACACTGGGCTCACCCACCAGCACCTTCTGAAAACGCCGCTCAAGTGCGGCATCTTTCTCGATGTATTTCCGATACTCGTCGAGTGTGGTGGCGCCAATGCAGTGCAGCTCGCCACGCGAGAGCGCGGGTTTGAGCATATTGCCCGCGTCCATGGCCCCCTCGGCCTTGCCAGCACCCACCATGGTGTGAATTTCATCGATGAACAGGATGATCCGGCCTTCGTCGGCTGCCACCTCCTTCAGCACCGCCTTCAGCCGCTCTTCAAACTCGCCACGAAATTTGGCGCCCGCCAGCAGCCCCGCCATGTCGAGCACCAGCACCCGCTTGTCGCGCAGGGAATCGGGTACCTCGCCGTTGACGATTCGCTGCGCCAGCCCCTCAACGATGGCGGTCTTGCCGACACCGGGCTCGCCGATCAGCACCGGATTGTTTTTGGTGCGACGCTGAAGGATCTGAATCGCCCGGCGGATTTCATCATCCCGCCCAATCACCGGGTCGAGCTTGCCCTGCCGCGCGCGCTCGGTGAGATCAATGGTGTATTTCTTGAGCGCCTCGCGCTGACCTTCGGCCTCGGCGCTGGCCACCTTGGCGCCGCCGCGCACCGCGTCGATGGCGGCCTCCAGGGGCTTGCGCCCGAGCCCTGCCTCGCGCGCCACCCGTGCGGCCTCGCCCTTGTCGTCGGCAAGCGCTAGCAGAAACATTTCGGTGGCGACAAACTGATCGCCCCGCTTCATGGACTCTTTTTCGGCCAAGTTGAGCAGATTGACGAGTTCTCGCCCAACCTGCACATCGCCGCCCGCCCCCGACACCTGGGGGAGCCGCTTGATGGCCGACTCTGCCGCCGATTTGAGCGGGCCTATCCTCACCCCGGCGCGTTCGAGCAGGGCGCGTCCCGATCCGTCCGTCTGGGCAACCAGCGCCACCAGCAGATGCAGCGGATCGATGTACTGGTTGTCATTGGCCAGGGCGAGACTCTGGGCCTCCCCGAGCGCCTGCTGAAGTTGCGTCGTGAGTTTGTCGATGCGCATGTCGCGATATCCTTTATGGTCGCCATCTCATCCTTACTCGACGTGCGGGTTATTGCCGCCGATTTCAAGCCCTCTGGAGCCCTGTCCATGACCGTCCGACTGTTCGAACCCCTGTCCCTGCGATCGATCCGGCTACCAAACCGGGTGGTGATTGCGCCCATGTGCCAGTATTCGGCGATCGACGGTTGTGCCCAGGCATGGCATCTCGCTCACCTGGGGCAGCTCGCACTGAGCGGCGCGGGATTGCTCATTCTGGAGGCCACCGCGGTCGAGCAGCGCGGCCGGATCACACCGGGTTGTCTCGGCCTCTATGACGACGCCTGCGAAGAGGCCCTAGCGGGCGTGATCCGCATGATCCGCAGTGTCTCGCCGATACCGCTCGCGATCCAGCTCGGCCACGCCGGTCGGAAGGGCTCCAGCGGCCGGCCCTGGGAGGGCGGCGCGCTCATTCCTCCCCTCCACGGCGGCTGGAAGCCGGTGGCACCCAGCGCGGTCGCGCTCAAGGAGGGGGAAGCAGCCCCCGACGAACTCGGGCACCACGATCTGGCGCAGATACGCGAAAGCTTCGTCGCGGCTGCGGCCCGGGCCGACCGTCTGGGCTTCGATGCCGTCGAGGTTCACGCCGCGCACGGCTATCTGCTTCATCAGTTTCTGTCGCCCGTGGCAAACCATCGAACTGACGAGTTTGGCGGGCCGCTCGACAACCGTATGCGCTTTCCCCTGGAGGTGATTGCGGCGGTGCGCAGCGCATGGCCCGCGCACAAGGCACTTGGGGTCCGGCTGTCGGCCACCGACTGGATCGAGGGCAGTGGCTGGGACGTGCCGGACGCATGCGAGTTTGCGCGGCGCTGTGCCACCCTGGGCGTTGACTGGATCGATGTGTCGAGCGCAGGCATTTCACCGCGTCAGAAAATCACGCTCGGACCGGGTTACCAGGTGCCGTTTGCCAGGGCCGTCCGCGAGGCGGTCGACATCCCGGTCATGGCGGTAGGCCTCATCACAGAGCCGCAGCAAGCCGAGCAGGTGCTGACCGACGGCAGCGCCGACCTGATCGGCATCGCGCGCGGCATGTTGTACGACCCGCGCTGGGTCTGGCATGCCGCCGCCACCCTCGGGGCCGAAGTACCGGCGCCGCGCCAGTACTGGCGCAGCCAGCCACGCGAGCACCCTCGCCTGTTCGGCGACGTAAGAACCGCACAGCGTTAGAGGGCGGCGCCGATCAGCTCGCCACGAGCCGGTAGCCAAGCGCGGCAGCCGCGAGCGAGCCGATCAGATGCAGTGCAGAGTGCGCCGTGGCGGCCAGCATTTCTCCACGCATGAGCAGCGCCAGCGACTCGGCCGAAAATGTTGAGAACGTGGTCAGTCCACCCAGAAAGCCGGTGGTGATGAACAGCCGCCAGGCGGGCGAGAGTTCGGGATGACGCACCAGCCAGGCCATTGCCGCGCCAGCGAGGAATCCCCCCAACAGGTTGGCGGCCAGCGTGCCCAGCGGCAATGTGGGCTGCATCCCGTTGAGGGCAAGGCCCAGCCCCCAGCGCAGACACGCGCCCAGCGCGGCGCCCGAAGCGACAGCGCATAAACCGATCAGGGTTGAAGACATCAGGCGCTGTCAACCGATCAGGGCGCGCGGCATCAGACGGTTACTCACGAGGGGACGCCGCAATGCGCTCATGCGAGGCCATGCCCTCAGCGCGTCCGCTGGCCATCCGAAGGCTGTGAGCCCGTCTGATCAGACACCGGCCCCCAACGCGCCGCCGCGTCGTCATCGGTGCTGCGCGCATCAACCCAGCGCGAGCCCTGCGGGGTCTGTTCCTTTTTCCAGAACGGCGCGCGGGTTTTCAGAAAATCCATAATGAATTCGCAGGCGGAAAACGCATCGCCCCGATGCGCCGACGTGACCCCTACCATCACGATCTGGTCGGTGGGCCGCAGCTCACCGAAGCGGTGAATGATCAGCGTGGCGTTCAACCGCCAGCGGGCATGCGCCTGGGCGGCAATGTCTTCCAGGGCTGCCTCGGTCATGCCAGGGTAATGCTCGAGCGTGAGCGTAGAAACACCGCTGCCGTCGTTGACGTCACGAACAGTGCCCACGAACGCTGCAACGGCCCCTACCCCGGCGTCGCCGGCGCGCAGTGTCTTCACCTCCAGCCCCAGGTCGAAGTCATCTTGCTGAACGCGCACGATGGAGCGGATAGCACTCATGACATGCAGCCGCTTCAGCCGCCAGTGACCGGAGGAAACACCGCCACCTCGGCGCCCTCGGCAAGCGGCGTTGCCGGGTCGGCAAGCTTACGGTTGACCGCCATGCGAAGCGCACGACCCGGCGCGAGCGCTTCAGACCAGACGCCCCCGCGGCGAGCGAGCCAGGTGCGAAGCTCGGCCGCAGTGTGTATCTCCCCGGGCAGTTCAACCGACTCGCTTTCGGTACCAAGCGCTTCGCGCAGCGCTGCGAAATAAAGCACCGTGATCTTCATGCGCCCAACGCGGAGAAGGCAATAAAGCGCACGGTATCGCCCGGGGCGATGGCGCGCCCTGCCGGGTTGTCCACCAGCCCATCGCAGCGAACGGTGGAGGTGAGCACGCCCGAGCTTTGATTGGCGAACAAATCGAGCCCGCCCCCCGCGTTGAGCGCTACCCGAAGGAACTCGCGCCGCCGGTCGGGCTTGGGCCATGCGAAGTCGGCTCGCATGGGCAGACGGGCAACGTCCACATCGGCCACCCCCTGCAGGCGGAGCAAAAATGGACGCACCATCAGAAGAAAGGTCACAAAGCTTGAAACCGGATTACCCGGCAGCCCGATAAACCAGGCTTGCGAATCCGGGTTGCCGCTGCGGCGCACACGGCCAAACGCCAGCGGCTTGCCCGGCTTCATTGCGATTTGCCAGAGTGCGAGCTCACCCTCGGCCTCGACCGCAGGTTTGACATGGTCTTCTTCGCCCACCGACACCCCACCTGAGGTGAGGATCAGATCGGCACGGGTCGCAGCCTCGCGCAGCGCCGAGCGGGTGGCTTCACGCGAATCGGGAACGATGCCGAAGTCGATCACCTCACAGCCCAGCGAACGAAGCAGACCGACCAGCACGAAGCGGTTGCTGTTGTAAATGGCACCAGGGCGTAACGGCTCTCCCGGCATGGTGAGTTCGTCGCCGGTGAAAAAACACGCCACGCGCGGGCGGCGACGAACACTGAGCGAGGCCACGCCCACCGACGCAGCAAGCCCGGTCGCCTGCGGCGTGAGCCTTGCGCCTGCGGCCAGCACGACGCTGTCCTTCGCGATATCTTCGCCCGCCCGTCTTACCCATTCACCCGTACGCGGCAGATGCTCGAGCACGACATGATCGCCATCGACCCGAACCTGCTCCTGCATCACGACGGCGTCGGCGCCCTCGGGAATGAAGGCGCCGGTGAAAATCCTGGCTGCAGTGCCGGGCTCGAGCGTGGCGCCCAACTGGCCCGCCGGGATCCGCTGCGCAACCCGCAGGCGTACGCCCAGCTCGCCCTTCAGGTCGGCAACGCGTACTGCATAGCCATCCATCTGCGTGTTGTCCGCCGGCGGAACATCAAGGCTGGAACGCAGATCGGCGGCCAGCACACGGCCGGCCCCGTCCAGGGTCGACACGGCTTCGGTGTCGGCGAGCGGTGAGGCCGCAGCGAGCAGCGCTGCCAGTGCATCATCAAAGGAGAGTAAAGGCGCCTTGTTCATGTCAGTCCGTGGCACGAATCGCCGCTGCCGGGGCAGACATGGAAGCCGCACCGGCGCGACCGAAGCGGCCGTTCACCAGAAAACTGCCAAAGAGGATAAGCGCGAGCCCGGCAAATGCATGGATACCCAGACGCTCGTCAAGGAAAGCCCAGCCGCCCAACACTGCAACCACCGGCATCAGGAACATGGCGATGGCCGCCCGCGTGGCGCCCACCTGACGCACCAGCAGATAGTTAAGTACCGCTGGCATCAGGGTTCCGACCGTGGCGAGCGCCAGCAAGGTGAAGAGCATCCCGGCGTCGGGGCGCGAATCGAGCGGGCGCTCAAAGACGAAGGCCAGTGGCACCAGGACCATTGAGGCGGCAACAAACGCACCGGTGGTGAGCGACACCGGATCAATGTGGCGGAAGCGCCGCATCAGCACCATGGCCGACGCGTAGGCGACGGGCCCGCAAAGCGTGATGAGTTCCGCCACGGCATGCTCGCCCAGCCCACCCAACACCGACGGCCCGATCACCACCACGACGCCCGCCATGCCGGTGGCGATTCCCGCGAAGCGCGCGAGCCCGAGTCGTTCGTCTCGCAGGAACACCGCGCCGAGCAGCAACGTGAGGAGCGGAATGATGGAATAGAGGATGCCGGACAGCCCGCTCGCGATGGTTTGCTGACCGATGGCGAGTGCGGTGTAGGGCACGGTGATGATGCCAAGCGACGCAAGCGCCACCGCCGCCCGGTCACGGGGCTCGCGCGGCAGCGACCGCCGCAGGAGCACCAGCGCGACCACGCAAAACGGCAGCGCAAGCAACACCCGGCTGGCGGCCAGGGTGAGTGGCGGGAGCGCGTTCACCATCAGCTTGTTGAGAATGACCGACGATGCAAAGCTCGCCGACGTGGCGAGCAGCAGAACAATTTGCCGCCAGGTGAGCGCCTGCTCAGGCACCGCTCAGCCCCCCACAACCGGGCAGCGAGCGGCGATGTACTGCTTGAGCATGGGCACATCGGCGGGCATCAGCGCAAAACGCTGCGCCTTCGATTCAATCCCTTCGAAGCCTGCAGGCCGCGGCGCCTCGCAGCCCAGCGCCTCACGGATGGTGTCGGCAAACTTTGCCGGCAATGCGGTTTCCAGGCAGATCATCGGCACGCCCGGTTCCCGCCAGCGGGCGGCCACCGCCAGCCCGTCAGCGGTGTGGGTGTCCACCACCACACCGAAGTTGGCGTGAACGGCACGAATGGTCTCGAGTCGGGTGGCGTGCGTGCTGCGGCCCGAGGCAAAGCCATAGCGCCCGATCTCGGCAAACTCGGCACTTTCGCTGAGGTCGAACTCACCCCGGGTATCGATCTCGCGCCACAGGGCGGCGACGCGGTTGCCGTCACGGCCTACAAGGTCATAGATGAAGCGCTCGAAGTTCGAGGCCTTGCTGATATCCATGGAGGGGCTGCTGGTCTGGAAGGTTTCCGCTGACCCGCGTACCCGGTAGCGACCACTCTGGAAAAACTCGTCCAGAACATTGTTCTCGTTGGTGGCAACCACCAATCGGGAAATGGGCAGCCCCATCTGACGGGCAATGTGCCCGGCGAGCACGTTACCGAAGTTGCCCGAGGGTACGCAGAAGGACACCGTCTGAGCATTGCTCGCGGTGGCGGCAAAGTAGCCGCGGAAGTAGTAGACCACCTGCGCGACCACCCTCGCCCAGTTGATGGAGTTGACGGTACCGATCGCATAGCGCTGCTTGAAAGCCAGGTCGGCGGACACCTCCTTCACCATGTCCTGGCAATCATCGAACACGCCGTCTACCGCGATATTGAAAATGTTGGGGTCAGCGAGCGAATACATCTGCGCCGCCTGAAAGGCGCTCATCCGCGCGTGCGGCGACAGCATGAAGACGCGAATGCCGCGGCGGCCACGCATGGCGTACTCGGCTGCGCTTCCGGTGTCGCCCGAGGTGGCCCCGAGAATATTGAGCTGCGCGCCTGTCTTGCCAAGCACATGCTCGAAGAGGCGCCCGAGGAGCTGCATGGCGACATCTTTAAAGGCAAGCGTCGGGCCGTTTGAAAGATGCAGCAGATAGAGGCCGTCGCTACCCAGCGCCGACAGCGGCGTGACCTGCTCGCTGCCAAAGACCTGCGCGTTGTAGGCTGACGCGGTGAGCTCGGCAAGCACCGCAGGTTCGATGTCGGTAGCGTAGAGGCTCAGGATCTCGAAGGCGAGCTCGGCATAAGAAAGCTCGCGCCAGCGCGCAAGCGTGGCGTCATCGATCCGGGGATAGCGCTCTGGCACCACCAGCCCCCCGTCCGGCGACAGCCCACCCAGTAGCACCTCGGAGAAACGCGCCGGCGCCATGCCGCCGCGTGTGGACAGATAGTTCACGACAGCTCTTCCATCCGAAGCCGCACAACGCTTGACAGCACCGTGGGAAGCCCCTGAATGCGCGCAATGGCATCGTCAACCCGCCCCTCGATAGCGCGGTGCGTGAGCAGAATGAAGTCGGTCTGATTTTCGCCCTCACCGGCTTCGCGCTGTAGCGCAGCGTCAATCGAGATGCGCAGATCGGCCAGGATGCGGGTGACATCGGCCAGCACGCCAGGCTCGTCGGCCACCCGCATGCGCAGATAGTAGGCTGACTCGATTTCCGCCATCGGCAGAATGCGGATGTCGGAGAGCGATTCGGGCTGAAACGCAAGAGCCGGCACGCGGTGTCCCGGGTCGGCGCTGAAGGTGCGGGTGACGTCAACCAGATCGGCGATCACCGCACTGGCCGTGGGCTCTGAACCCGCGCCCTTGCCGTAGTACATGGTGTGCCCCACGGCATCGCCCTTCACCCACACGGCATTCATTGCGCCCTCCACGCTTGCGATCAGGCGGCGCGACGGAATGAGCGTGGGATGCACGCGCAGCTCCAACCCATCGCCGCCTTCGGGCAGCGTGCGGCGGCGCGCGATGCCGAGAAGCTTGATCCGGTAGCCCAGCTGCTCTGCATAGCGGATGTCTTCACTCTGAAGCGAGGTGATACCTTCGACATGGCAGCGGCTGAACTGCACCGGAATACCGAAAGCGATCGCTGCAAGAATGGTTGCCTTGTGAGCGGCATCGACCCCCTCGATATCAAACGTGGGATCGGCCTCGGCATAGCCCAGGCGCTGCGCTTCGGCCAACACCTGCGCAAACGGCAGGCCCTTCTCACGCATTTCAGACAGAATGAAATTGGTGGTGCCGTTGATGATGCCGGCGATCCACTCGATTCGATTGGCGGTGAGCCCCTCGCGAAGCGCCTTGATGATCGGGATGCCCCCCGCCACCGCCGCCTCGAAGGCCACCATCATAGCCGCCAATCAGTTCGATCACCACATCGATATCGGGATTGCGGACCAGGGCAAACGCATCGGCGCTGACCACCACGTCGGGGCCTGCGATGCCGCGGGCACGCTCGACATCGAGGTCGGCGACGTGGGTGATGGCAATGCCGCGACCGGCACGGCGCATGATCTCGGCCTGGTTGCGCGCGAGCACGGTAAAGGCGCCGCTACCCACCGTGCCGATGCCCAGCAGACCCACCCGGATCGGGGACTGGATGCTCATATCAGGCGTGCCTCCGGCGATAGCCATCAAGGAACCTGCCGAACCGGCCGACTGCGTCGTGCAGGTCGTCGGCGTTGGGCAGGAACACGATTCGCAGATGATCGGGCTCGGGCCAGTTGAAGCCGGTTCCCTGCACCACCAGCACATGTTGTTCTTCCAGCAGCTCGAGAATGAACTGCTGATCGTCGGTGATGGGATACATCCGCCGATCGAGCTTGGGGAAAAGATAAAGCGCCGCCTGGGGCTTGACGCAGCTCACCCCCGGGATCTGGGTGAGCAGACTCCAGGCCAGCTCGCGCTGGCGATAGAGTCGACCGCCGGGGTTGATCAGGTCGTTGATGCTCTGTCGGCCCCCAAGCGCCGTCTGGATGGCGAACTGGGCCGGCACATTCGCGCAAAGCCGCATGGTGGCCAGCATGTTCAGCCCCTCGATGTAATCGGAGGCGATACGCTTGTTGCCGGAGATGATCATCCAGCCGGCGCGGTAACCGCAGGCGCGGTAATTTTTCGACAGGCCGTTGAAAGTGATGAACAGCAGATCATCGGCGAGCGAAGCAATGGAGGTGTGCGACAGGCCGTCGTAGATCATCTTGTCGTAGATCTCGTCGGCAAAAATGATCAGACCGTGGCGCCGCGCAAAATCGACCAGCGCCTTCAGCATCTCGTCGGGATAAAGCGCGCCGGTGGGATTGTTCGGATTGATGATGACCAGCGCCTTGGTGCGCCCGGACACCTTTCGTTCCAGGTCATCGATGGCGGGAAGCCAGCCGCTTGCCTCGTCGCACAGGTAGTGGCGCGGGGTGCCCCCGGCCAGGCTCACGGCTGCCGTCCAGAGCGGATAGTCGGGCGCAGGCACGAGCACTTCATCGCCCGCATCGAGCAGCGCCTGCATGGACATGACGATCAGCTCGGAGACGCCGTTGCCGGTGATGATGTCGTCCAGCTGCACGCCCGCAATCGACTTGGTCTGCGCGTACTGCATGATGGCCTTGCGCGCAGCAAACAGGCCTCGGGAATCGGAGTAGCCCGAAGCGCCCGGCAGGTTGATCACCACATCGCGAACCACTTCCTCGGGCGCCTCGAATCCGAAGGGCGCCAGATTGCCGATGTTCAACTTGATGATGCGATGGCCTTCTTCCTCGAGCGCCCGCGCTCGCGCCATGACGGGGCCACGGATGTCGTAGCAGACGTTGGCAAGCTTCGCCGATTTCTGGATGGTCTTCATAGGCCTTGGAGGGCTTGCCCACGTGCGCGCCGAGGCGCATGGGTTCTTTGCCGGTTGAGTAAGCAACCTGCTATTTTAGCTGGTTTACAGTCACTCATTTCCCCTGGCTCGCCTTGAAGCTTCACTCAGACTTCCCTGCCCAGCTCAATCTCGTCACCGGCTACGGCACCGGCTTTGTCGAGGTCAACCGGGAGCGCCGCGAAGGATCGCTGGTGCTGCTGCCCGATGGCCCGGTGCTGGAATGGAGCGTGTCAGCGTTCGACCAGATCGACGAGCACGCCATCGCGGGTCTCCTCGGCTACCGGCCAGAGATCGTGCTGCTCGGTACCGGCGCGCGCCAGCGTTTTCCACACCCCCGGGTGGGCGCTGCGCTGTCAGGCGCCCGAATCGGGCTTGACGTGATGGACACCCCTGCCGCGTGTCGCACCTACAACATTCTTGCCGCCGAGGGCCGGCGGGTGCTGGCCGCCCTGCTCCCAACCTGAGTCCGGCTTGCGGTCTGCAATGAAGCGGCCCCAGTGGCTGTGTTAAGGTCTTCGCCGACCCGCGCGCTCGCGCTGGCATCGTCGAAGCTGTGTCATTCCCCGGAGAACCCGAGTTGAACGTCAAGACCGGCAGCAAAGTGCCCGATTTCACCGCTGAAGGCACTCAGGGCCCTGTCAGCCTGTCCGCCCTCAAGGGCACCAAGGTGGTGATTTATTTTTATCCGAAAGACAACACCCCGGGCTGCACCTCGGAGGCTGGCGACTTTCGAGATCTGCACGGCGAGTTCGTCAAAGCGGGGGCCGCCATATTCGGGGTCTCGCGCGACAGCCTGCGCTCACACGAGGGCTTTCGCACGAAGCTTGGTCTGCCCTTCGACCTGCTGTCCGACCCAGACGAGGCGCTCTGCGAGACCTTCGGCGTCATGAAAATGAAGAACATGTACGGTAAGCAGGTGCGTGGCATTGA
>RFXC01000281.1 GCA_009921765.1 Betaproteobacteria bacterium
CGCTGCCGTTTTCAATGACGTACGCGTGGTCGGCCACCTGGAGCGCCACGCGCGCGTTCTGCTCGACGATGAGTAACGACACCCCGCGCTCACGCAGTTGCCGCACCACCTTGAAAATCTCGCGAACAATCAGAGGCGCGAGGCCTAGCGAAGGTTCGTCCAGCATCAGGAGGCGGGGCGCGGAGAGCAGGGCGCGTCCGAGTGCAAGCATCTGTTGTTCGCCCCCCGACAGGGTGCCGGCTTTTTGCTGCAGCCGCTCGCGCAGGCGAGGGAACACCGTGAGCACCCAGTCGAGGTTGTCGCGGCGGTGGCTGCGCGCAAGAAACGCACCCAGCTCGAGGTTGTCTGCCACGGTCATATCGGCAAACAGTTCGCGCCGCTCGGGCACCAGGCAGAGGCCTGCAGCCACCCGGTCTTCGACCGCCAGACCCGCAAGGCTGCGGCCTGCGTAGCGCACCTCGCCGCTGGCTGGGAGCGCGCCCGCCAGCGCGTTCAGCATGCTGGACTTTCCAGCCCCGTTCGGACCCACGATTGCCACCACCCCGCCTTCGGGTACCGAGAGCGAAATGCCCCGGACGGCCTCCACCTTGCCGTAGGCCACATGCAGATCGGTCACCTCGAGAAGCGCCGTCATCAGTCGTCCAGTCCACCCAGATAAGCTTCAATCACGCGCGGGTCGCGACGGACCTCGTCGGGCGTGCCTTCGGCGATCTTGGTGCCGAACTGCAGCACCACCACCCGGTCAACCAGATTCATGACGAAGTCCATGTCGTGTTCAACGACCAGGACCGTGACGCCCTGTGATTTGAGCTCGCGCAGCAGCGCGGCGAGCGCCTGTTTTTCCTGCAGGCGAAGGCCTGCGGCGGGTTCGTCGAGCATGAGTAGCGATGGATCGGCGGCCAGCGCGCGTGCGATTTCAAGCACCCGTTGGCTTCCCAGTGCGAGACTGCCCGCCGGCGTATCCGCCTGAGCGCCCAGCCCCACGCGGTCGAGTTGACGCTGCGCTTCGAAGAGGCTCTGCGCATCTTCGCGGCGGGAAAGCGCCAGTGCGCCCGCCAGCACTCCCGCGCGGCCGCGCAGCCATGCGCCGATAGCAACGTTTTCAAGACAGGTCATGGTGGGACGCAGGCGTACATGCTGAAAGGTACGCGCCACGCCAAGCGCGGCGATGGCGCGCGGCGTGCGGGTCTCGATGCGCGTGCCCTGGAGCAACACGTGACCCTCCGACGGCGGCAGCACGCCTGTCACCAGATTGAAAAGCGTGCTCTTTCCCGCGCCATTGGGCCCGATCAGCGCGACGATCTCGCCCGCGCGAACGTCGAAGCTCACTCCCTGAAGCGCCACCAGCCCACCAAATCGCTTGCCCAGACCGCGGACCTCGAGAAGCGCGCTGCCCGTGGCGGGGAGCGAGCGCCGTGCCATGGGTTGAGCCACGGCGGGCGCGCGCGCTGGCGGGCGTTGCGGCAACCAGCGCGACAGGTAGGGAGCGAGTCCGCCGCTTGCGCGCTGCAAAAGCAGAATGACCAGCGCCCCGAACACGATCGCCTCGAAATTGCCGCCCACGCCCTTGAGCGCCGGCACCGTGTCGCGAAGCAACGTGCGAAGCGATTCCACCACTGCCGGGCCCAGCACCGCACCGGCAGGTGATCCCGTGCCGCCGATCACCGCCATGAACAGATAATCGACCGACGCATTGATACCGAATGGACTCGGGCTGACATGCCCCAGATAGTGGGCGTGCAGCCAGCCCGCGAGCCCGGCAAAAAGTGCGGCCACCACGAAGACCTTGAGTTTGAGCGTGGCTGACTGCACGCCGAAACTTTCAACCATGACCGGATCACGGAGGGCACGGATCGCGCGTCCGGCCCGGCTGTTGATCAGTAGGGTCGTCCCCCCAAGCAGCACCGCGAGCACCGCCCAGACCAGCAGCATGAAGGGTGCGGGTTCAACCAGACTGAAACCCGCCGCCTCCAGCCTGGGAACGCCCGCGATACCGTTGAAGCCGCCTAGTCCCTGCAGATTGCCAAACAGGTAGAAGAGTCCCAGGCCCCAGGCCATCGTGCCCAGGACCAGATAGTGACCGGAGAGCCGGATGGTGAGCCAGCCAATCAGTGCGCCTGCGAGCCCGCTCGTGGCAAGTGCCGCCGGCAGCGTGAGCCAGGGCGAGACGCCGAATCCGAGCACACAGAGTGCTGACACATAGGCGCCCAGTCCAACGAAGGCCGCCTGTCCGAACGAGGTGATGCCCACCATGCCTGTGAGCAGCACCAGACCCAGGCAGACAATGGCATTGAGCCCGATATAGCCCAGTAGCGTGACCACCCAGACTGGCATGACCCACGGTGCCAGCACGATCATCGTGCCCACCACGAGCGCGGGAATGTGATGAGCGGGAACGCGCATGCTCAGTCGTCCTCGCCATGAAGCGAGTGGTCGGTGAGCGAGCGCCAGAGGAGTATGGGCACCAGCAGGACAAATACGATGGCTTCCTTGAGCGCCGAGGCAAAGAACGATGCAAACGCTTCGAAGACGCCCACTGCCAGCGCGCCCAGCACCGCCACAGGAAAGCTGGCCATTGCTGCACACACCACGCCGATGAACGCCTTGAGACCGATGAGAAAACCCGAGTCGTAGTAGATGGTGGCGATGGGGCCGATCATCAGGCCCGATAGCGCGCCAATCAGGCCGGCAATTCCGAATGCGAGCAGGCCGGCGCGTTCGGTGCGAATGCCCACCAGGCGGGCGCCGAACCGGTTGATCGCGGTGGCGCGCAGTGCCTTGCCCCAAAGCGTGCGCTCGAAAAATATCCAGAGCGCAGCGATCATGACAATCGAGACCGCAAGCGAGAGCAGAAGGTGCCAGGACAAGGTGGTGATCCCCACATCCAGCCGGCCGCTGATGAACGGCGGAGTGCGCAGCCCTTCGGCACCGAAAAAGAACAGGCCGAACCCCACCAGCATGTAGTGCGCGGCGACCGCGGCAATCAGTTTGACCAATACGCTGGCTTCGGTCAGTGGCCGGAAAGCGGTGAGGTAAAGAAGCGGCGCCATCGGCGCGACCAGCAGCAGCGTGATCAACGCATGCACGAGCACTGGCGCCTCCGCGCCCGCGAGCCCGCTCCGCGTGATCACATAGCCGAGCAACGGGGGCAGCAGCGCAAGCAGCAACACGCCGCGCAGCGACCGCCACTCGCCGCTCCTGTGGCAGCGCCATGCCTGCACGATCACTGCGAGCAGACCCAGGCCGGCAAGCAACCACACGGTGTTGGGCGCGATCCCCTGGCGCAGCAGGCTCATGGTGAGCGCAGCAAAGGCGACCATATCGCCCGCCGGCACCCAGAGCACCCGCGTCACCAGAAACACCAGGACGATCGAGACCGCGAGCAGCGCGTAAATCAGGCCACTGGTGAGACCGTCCTGGACCAGCAGGGTGGCGATCGTTGCGTTCAAGCGGCCTCGGTCAGGGCTTGTAGAGCCGGAATGCGCCGCCCTTGACTTCGACCAGTACGCGACCGCGCTCATCCACGCCATAGCGGTCGGCGTCGGTGTGCTTGTAGACCGCGTTGGTGCCCACCACCTCGTTGCCAGCGATCATCGCGTCGCGGAGCGCAGCCCGAAATTGCGGGGTGCCGGGTTTGGCACCTGACTTGGCGGCGGAGGCGACAGCGGCGTCCAGCAGCAGGTAGGCATCCCAGGCATAGCCCGCAAACGGGGTCACTGCACCAGGGCCCCACTTCGCCTGATAGCGGGTAATGAAATCAGTCGATACCTTCCGGATGGGGTTGGACTCAGGCAGGTCGGCTGTCACCACCATCGGGCCGGTGGGCATCAATGCCCCCTCGACCGCCTTGCCCCCCGACTGGATGAACGCACCGGCCACGGCCCCGTGGGTGTGATAGATGGGCCCCTTGAAGCCCAGGTCCTTGATGCTGACGTGGGGCAGCACGGCCGGGGTGCCCGAGGCGCCTACAAACACCGCGCCCGGCGAGGCCGAGAACACCTTGAGTGCCTGCCCCGTGACGGATGTGTCGGTGCGGTTGAAGCGCTCGGTAGCCACCACCTTGATGCCTGCATCGGCGGCGAGCTTGCTGAATCCGTTCCAGTTGAGGTCACCCCAGCCGTCGGCATAGCCGATGTACGCGGCCGTCTTGATGCCGCGCCGCTTCATGTCCTCCACGATGGCAGAGACCATGAGAGGCACCGGCTGCGGAATGTTGAAGAGCCATGCTGCCTTGCCGGCGGGAATCGCCACCGGTGCCATGGCGATCTGCAGGGTACGCGATTCGCTCGCGATGTCGAACATGGCGGTGGCCACCGGTGTTGACGTGGACCCCACAATGGCATCGACCTTATCCTCGTCAACAAAGCGGCGGGCGTTCTTGATTCCAGCCGTGGGGTCGCCGCCGTCGTCCAGCACGATCCAGCGCGCCGGCATGCCGCCCAGGGTTGGCGGATAGATTTCAGCCGTGTTGCGATAAGGAATGCCGACCGAGGCATTGGGTCCGGTGAAGGTGCCGGTGAGGCCGATGCGGATTTCCTGGGCGAGGGCGGTGGCGGACATACCGGCCGCGATGGCGAGCGCGCTGAGTTTCAGGGCGAGTTGACGAACCGGTGTCATGGGGGCTCCTGGTCGATGGGTGGGG
>RFXC01000282.1 GCA_009921765.1 Betaproteobacteria bacterium
GCCGCGCCGACAGCTGCGCGGCGAGCCCGCGGATGGCCGCGAGGAGTTCATTGCGTCTGGCCTCACTGGTGCCCGCCTTGATGAGGCTCACCGCCACTGCTGCCACCGCCGGGCCGTGGGCTGCGGAAAACACGGGTGCGCCGAAACATTCCATGCCCTCGGCCATTTCCTCGTCGTCGGTGGCATGGCCATCGGCGCGCGCCTGGGCGAGCTGGCGCAAAAGCGCGGCCACGCTTGGCACGCTGTGACGGGTGGGGCGCGGCAGACTGCGCCCCCCTGTGAACAGCGCACGGACCTCGCGCGGATCGAGCGTGGAGAGGATCGCCTTGCCGCTCGAGGTGCAGCTGGCTGGAAAGCGGCCACCCACGCGAAAGTTCACCGCCAGCGCTCGTGTTCCCGGACGGCAACCGAGATAGAGCACATCGGTTCCGTCCAGCACTGCGAGCATCACGGTTTCGGAGGCAAGGGGTCCCGCATCGCCCGCGAGCTCGTGGAAGGCGCTTGCGACATCCGAGTGGACGGACCAGGCACCCGCCCACTGCAGCGGCCGTGTCCCCAGGGAGAATTCGCCCGCGTCGCTGCGGCGGACCAGATCGAGCTCGACCAGTGTGGACAAGAGCCCGTGCACGCTGCTTTTGGGCGCGGCGAGATCGCGCGCGAGTTGCGCGAGACTGAGTGGCCGGCGGGCGCGCGCTAGCGAATCGAGGAGCCGAACCGCCCGCTCAACCGCCGGTACCATCCTGGGCGCAGCGGGCGGGGCGGCGCTTCGGGCCGCTCGGGTTGACAGGGTTGGATTGGCCATTTAAGGTTGACTGAGTGTTCGCTCGAATGAACGGTTGTTCAGCCGGTTGAACGGCTGGCAGGCTCCGATTGAAACCCAAACGCAAGGAATCCGCAAGTGGGCAGCCCTGAAAGCATCCTCTCCCAGACCCTGGTCGGTCACTGGATCGGCGGCCAGCCGGTCGCTCCCAGCCCGGCGAGCCGTCGCGCCCCGGTCTACAACCCCGCCACCGGTGCGGTGGCGCGCGAGGTGGGCTTTGCCTCGGCGGGCGACGTCGATGCCGCAGTGCAGGCGGCTGCTGCGGCCGCGCCCGCGTGGGCCGCCACGCCGGCGCTGCGCCGAGCACGCGTCATGTTTCGCTTCAAGGAAATCGCCGAGCGTCGCGCCGACGAACTCGCCGCGGCCATCACCGCCGAGCATGGCAAGGTGCTCTCCGATGCGCAGGGCGAGGTGGTGCGCGGTCTCGAGGTGGTGGAGTTCGCCTGTGGCATTCCTCAGCTTCTGAAGGGCGAGTACAGCGAGCAGGTCGGAACCGGCATCGACATGTATTCCATCCGTCAGCCGCTGGGTGTGTGCGTGGGCATCACGCCATTCAATTTTCCGGCGATGGTTCCCATGTGGATGTTTCCGGTGGCGATCGCCTGCGGCAACACCTTCATCCTCAAGCCCTCCGAGCGTGATCCGTCAGCGTCGCTTCTGATCGCATCGTGGCTGAAGGAAGCGGGGCTCCCGGATGGCGTCTTCAATGTGGTGCAGGGCGACAAGGTGGCGGTGGATGCGCTCCTGGAGCATCCCCTCGTGAGCGCGGTGAGCTTTGTGGGGTCCACGCCCATCGCGCGCTATATCCACGACACGGCGGCCGCACACGGCAAGCGGGTGCAGGCGCTGGGTGGCGCCAAGAATCACATGGTCGTGATGCCGGATGCCGATCTGGAGCAGGCGGTTGATGCGCTGATCGGTGCAGCCTACGGTTCGGCGGGCGAGCGCTGCATGGCAATCTCGGTGGCGGTGGCGGTGGGCGATATTGCCGACCGGCTGGTGGCGCGGCTGGCCGAGCGGGTGCCTGCGATCAAGGTGGCCGATGGCACCGACCCCAAGGCCGAGATGGGGCCGCTTGTCACGCGCGCTCATGCCGACAAGGTGCTGGGTTATGTCGATTCGGGCATCGCGGAGGGCGCGAAGCTGGTGGTCGATGGCAGGGGTCTGCGCGTGGCGGGCCGCGAGCAGGGCTTCTTCGTGGGCGGTTGTCTGTTCGATCATGTCACCCCCGGCATGAAGATCTATCGCGAGGAAATCTTCGGCCCGGTGCTGTCCATTGTCCGGGTGCCGAGTTTCGATCAGGCGCTCGCGCTCATCGACGCGCATGAGTTTGGCAACGGCTGCGCGATCTTCACCCGCGAGGGCGATGCGGCGCGCGAGTTTGCCGCCCGGGTGAAGGTCGGCATGGTGGGTATCAACGTGCCCATTCCGGTTCCGCTTGCTTTCCACTCGTTTGGCGGATGGAAGGCATCGCTCTTTGGCGATCATCACATGCACGGGCCCGAGGGGGTGCGGTTCTATACCCGCGCAAAAGCGGTCACCCAGCGCTGGCCGGCAGGCATTCGCGCGGGCGCCGAGTTTGTGATGCCCACCATGAAGTAAACCGTCTGCCCGGCGCTCGGGGCCGAGAGGTGGCCCTGCCCGGGACGGCGTCTGCACGAGGGAGAAAGAAGTCATGGCTTTCACATTGAAGGACCCGGCGCTGTTGCGCGCCGAGGGCTACATCAATGGTGCGTGGACGGCTGCCGACAGCGGCGCACGCTTTGCGGTCACCAATCCGGCCAATGGCGCGGAGCTTGCGCGCGTGGCCGACATGGGCGCGGCCGAAACCCGGCGGGCGATCGCTGCGGCCGAGGCGGCGCTGCCGGCTTGGCGTGCGCGCACCGCCAAGGATCGCGCGGCGATCCTGCGGCGCTGGTTCGATCTGATTCTCGCCAACACCGAAGATCTGGCCGCGCTCATGACGGCCGAGCAGGGCAAGCCGCTTTCCGAGTCGCGCGGCGAGGTTGCCTACGGGGCGTCGTTCATCGAGTGGTTTGCCGAAGAGGGCAAGCGCGCCTACGGCGAGATCATCCCAACTTATGCGGCCGACCGGCGGGTGCTGGTCATGCGCCAGGCGATCGGCGTGTGTGCAGCCATCACACCCTGGAACTTCCCCATCGCCATGATCACGCGCAAGGTGGCGCCGGCGTTTGCTGCGGGCTGCACGGTGATTGCCAAGCCCGCCGAGGCGACGCCCCTCTCGGCGCTCGCGCTCGCGGAGCTTGCCGAGCGCGCAGGGCTTCCCGCCGGGGTGTTCAATGTGGTCACGGGCGATGCGGCGCGGGCGCCCGAGATCGGCCTTGAGCTCTGCCAGAGCCCGGTGGTTCGAAAGGTGTCGTTCACCGGTTCAACCGAAGTCGGGCGCATTCTGTTGTCGCAATCGGCCGGCACGGTGAAGAAGCTCTCGCTCGAGCTGGGTGGCAACGCCCCCTTCATCGTTTTTGACGATGCGGACCTCGATGCTGCGGTGGAAGGGGCGATCGCCTCGAAGTATCGCAATGCGGGCCAGACCTGCGTCTGCGCGAACCGCCTCTACGTGCAGGACGGTGTTTACGACGAGTTTGCAAGGCGGCTGTCCGCGCGCGTGGCGCAATTCAAGGTGGGCGCAGGCACGGAGCCGGGCGTCACCATCGGTCCCCTGATCGAGCCGGCGGCCATCGCGAAGGTCGAAGAGCATGTGGCCGATGCGCTCGCC
This sequence comes from Betaproteobacteria bacterium, assembly GCA_009921765.1. The sequence continues at coordinate 3,558 of RFXC01000282.1, forward strand.
CAGGGCGCGAAGGTTCTCACCGGCGGGCGTCGTCACGCGCTGGGCGGGCTCTTCTATGAACCCACCATCCTCGCCGATGTCACGCAGTCGATGAAGGTCGCACGCGAGGAAACCTTCGGCCCGGTCGCTCCGCTCTTTCGCTTTCACACCGAGGCCGAGGCGATCGCGATGGCGAACGCGACCGAGTTCGGGCTTGCTGCGTATTTCTTCTCCCGTGACCTGGGCCGTGTGTTTCGCGTCGCCGAGGCGCTTGAGAGTGGCATGGTGTGCGCGAACAGCGGGCTCCTGTCCACCGAGGTGGCGCCCTTCGGCGGGGTCAAGCAGTCGGGGCTCGGTCGCGAAGGGTCAAAGCACGGGCTCGACGAATATCTCGAGATCAAGTATCTGTGCCTCGCGGGGATCAACTGAGGCGTGATGAAGCACGCGCGCGGGGCCGATGGCTGCGTGCGTTCAAACCAGGCGGAGCCGACGATGAGAGTAAAGGCCGCAGTGTTGCGACAGATGGGGCTGCCGCTTCCGTACGTGCAGAGCCAGCCGATTGCCATTGAAGAGGTGGAGCTTGCGCCGCCCGCTCAGGGCGAGGTGTTGTTGCGTATTCATGCGGCCGGGCTTTGCCATTCCGACCTGTCGGCGATCAACGGTGATCGGCCGTGGCCGATGCCGATCGTGATCGGGCATGAGGCGGCCGCAGAGGTGGTCGAGTTGGGCGAAGGCGTGACCGATCTTGCGGTGGGCGACCATGTCGTCCTCATCTTCCGGCCGAGCTGCGGGGCCTGTGCAAGCTGCTCGGTCGGGCGGCCGGCGCTTTGCGGCCCCGGGGGCGAGGCGAATGCGGCGGGCACGCTGCTGGGTGGCTATCGACGACTTGCCGCCGTGAACGGGGTCGGTATCGACGGGCGTGCCGGGGGCGCGCTCCACCATCACCTCGGTTGCGCGGCGTTTGCCGAATACGCCACGGTATCGCGTCGCTCGGTGGTTCGCATCGATCCCGCGCTGCCCTGGGACGAGGCGGCGCTCTTCGGTTGTGCGGTCATCACAGGCGCAGGCGCGGTCTACAACACCG
>RFXC01000283.1 GCA_009921765.1 Betaproteobacteria bacterium
CGCCGCCCGCCACCGCCGGCTTGATCTGCGCGACCGCTTCAAGCGTGGTGCCGGCGCGTCGGCCCTCGTCGTCAACCAGCATCACTTCGCGGGTAGCGAGTTGCCCGGTGTTCCGGTCGGCCGTTGCCATGGTGACTGCAATCGGCACGATCTCCTCGGCGAAACGGCCTGCCTCGGCGGCCGCACACGCGCGGTTCTGGCTTTGCACGCCGTATTCGTCCTGTCGCTCGCGGGAGATGTTGTAGCGTCTGGCCACCTGCTCGGCCGTCTGAAGCATGTTCCAGTAGATTTCGGGCTTCTTCCGTTCGAGCCGGCTGTCCACCAGCATGTGCGTGTTCATTTCATTCTGAACGCAGGAAATCGATTCCACGCCACCCGCCACAAACACATCGGCCTCGCCCGCCATGATGCGCTGCGCGGCCATGGCAATGGTTTGCAGGCCGGAAGAGCAGAATCGATTCACAGTCACCCCCGAGACCGTGACCGGGCACCCCGCCGCAAGCGCAATCTGACGCGCGATGTTCGCGCCGGTTGCGCCCTCGGGATTGGCACATCCCATGAGGACATCTTCAACCTCGGCCGCGTCGATGCCCGCGCGCTCGATGGCGGCGCGCACCACGTGTCCGCCCATGGTTGCCCCGTGGGTCATGTTGAGCGCACCGCGCCAGCTCTTGGCTAGCCCGGTACGTGCTGTAGAAACGATCACTGCCTCACGCATGGCTCTCTCCTGAATGGTTGTCTGATGGGCTGAACCGATCAGCCGTTAAAGCCCTTGCCCGCTTCAATCAATTTGGCAAGCAGCGGCGCAGGCGTCCAGAACTGAGGGTCGCCGTGCGGATTGCGTGCAAACTCGCCCATGCGCACCGATACGTTGTAGAGACCATACAAGTCGGCGTAGAGCATCGGTCCACCCCGGTGCACGGGAAAGCCGTAGCCCGTGAGGTAGACCATGTCGATGTCCGAGGCACGGAGCGCGATACCCTCTTCAAGAATTCGAGCGCCCTCGTTGACCAGCGCAAACACCAGCCGGTGCACGATTTCATCGTCGGACAGCTTTCGGGGCTTGAGGCCCAGCGAGGCCCGGTGATCAACGATCAACTGTTCGACCACGGGATCGGGAATGGCGTCTCGCCGACCCGCTTCATATCGATAAAAGCCGGCGCCTGTTTTTTGGCCGAATCGGCCGAGTTCGCAGATCCGGTCGGCGATCCGCGGATATTTCATGTCGGGCTTTTCCTGGTAACGGCGCTTGCGGATATACCAGCCGACATCATTGCCGGCGAGGTCGCTCATCCGGAACGGGCCCATGGCGAAACCGAATTTTTCGATTGCACGGTCAACCTGCTGCGGCAACGCCCCCTCCTCGAGCATGAAGCCCGCCTGCCTAACATACTGCTCGACCATGCGGTTGCCGATGAAGCCGTCGCAGACACCCGAGACCACACCGGTCTTGCGCAGTCGCTTGGCGAGCTGCATGGTGGTCGCAAGCACATCCTTGCCGGTTTTCTGCCCACGCACCACTTCGAGCAGTTTCATGACATTGGCAGGGCTGAAGAAGTGGGTGCCGATCACGTCCTGCGGACGGTTGGTGAACGCGGCAATACGATCGACATCCAGCGTCGAGGTGTTGGTAGCCAGAATGGCGCCCTGCTTCATCACCTGATCGAGCTTGCGGAACACCTGTTCCTTCACTGCCATGTCTTCGAACACCGCTTCAATCACGATGTCGGTGGAAGCAATGTCGTTGTAGTTAAGCGTCTGGCTGATGAGCGCCATCCGGGCGGCCACCTCATCAGCAGTCATGCGCCCCTTCTTCGCGGTGTTCTCATAGTTGGCACGAATGGTGGCGATTCCCTTCTCGAGCGCGTCGGCCTTGGCCTCGAGCACCGTGACCGGGATTCCCGCGTTGGCAAAGTTCATGGCGATGCCGCCACCCATGGTGCCCGCGCCGATCACTGCGGCGGAGCGGATGTCGCGCAACGGCGTGTCGTCAGGGACATCGGGGATCTTGCTCGCGGCGCGCTCACCGAAAAATGCGTGACGCAGCGCCTTGGATTCTGGCGTCTGCACCAACTCGAGAAAGAGCGCACGCTCAAACCGCATCGCCTCATCAAAGGGCTTGCTGACCGCAGCCGCCACGGCCTCGACGCACTTCATGGGCGCGGGAAAGTTGCGCGCCACAGCGCCCACCGTATTGCGGGCGAACTGCAGGAGCGCCTGCGCATCAGGGTGCTCGATGCGAATATCCCGAACCCGCGGCAGACCCTTTCCTTCATCGACCACCCGCCGCGCGAACGCTTTGGCGGCGGTGATCAGATCGCCTTCAACGATCTGGTCGAAAAGTCGGGTGGTCGCCAACTTTTCCGACAGCACAGTCTGCCCACTCACAATCATGTTGAGGCCCATTTCCAGCCCAACAAGCCGTGGCAGACGCTGCGTCCCCCCTGCCCCCGGGAGTACGCCAAGCTTGACCTCGGGCAACGCGATCTGGGCCCCTGGGCTTGCCACCCGGTAGTGACAGCCCATGGCCAATTCGAGACCGCCCCCCATTGCAACCGAGTGCACCGCCGCAACCACTGGCTTGGGCGAATTCTCGATGAGTCGGATCACCGAAAGGAGCGTGGGCTCCGCAATCGCCTTGGGCGTATTGAACTCGCGGATGTCGGCGCCACCAGAAAAGGCCCGGCCACCGCCAGTAAGCACAATGGCCTTGATCGTGGGATCGGCGAGCGCCTTTTGCATGCCGTCGCAGATGCTGCGGCGCAGCTCATAACCCAGACCGTTCACCGGCGGGTTTTTCATCGTGATCAGGGCGAGGTTGCCGCTGACTGTGTAATCGATCTGGTTCATTGCGAATCCGTCGCAGGTAAAAATTGATCAGAGTCCGGGCAGCCGATAGTCTTTGAACTGCTCGCGTAACCGGGTCTTGAGAATCTTGCCGGTGGCACCAAGCGGAATGGCGTCCACGAACTGCACATCATCCGGAAGCCACCACTTCGCAACCTTGCCTTCATAGAATCGAAGCAGCTCTTCACGCGTCACGTCGACACCAGGCTTTTTCACCACAATCAGGAGCGGACGCTCATCCCACTTCGGATGAGCAATGCCAATCACCGCCGCGTTGGCCACGGCCGGGTGCGCAATGGCGAGGTTCTCAAGATCGATGGAACTGATCCACTCCCCCCCCGACTTGATCACATCCTTGCTTCGATCGGTGATCTGCATGTAGCCCTGCTCGTCGATCGTGGCCACATCGCCGGTGGGAAACCATCCGGCGCCATCAGCGTCATACTGCAGCGGATCGCCGCCTTCCCCCTTGAAGTAAGACTGGATGATCCAAGGCCCACGAACCAGCAGGTTGCCGTAGGTCTTGCCGTCCCAGGGCAGGTCTGCGCCATCGTCGCCAACGATTTTCATGTCCACGCCGTAGATCACGTGGCCCTGCTTCTCGAGAATTTTCTGCTGGGCAGCATCGTCAAGTTGAAGGTGACGGTTCTGCAGACGGGACAGCGTGCCAAGCGGCGACATCTCGGTCATGCCCCAGGCGTGGATCACGTCCACCCCGTAGTCGTCGCGGAATGCTCGGATCATGGCGGGCGGGCAGGCCGAGCCGCCGATGACGGTTCGCTGCAGCGTAGAGAAACGTGCGCCCTGCTGCCGAACATGCGCAAGCAGCCCCAACCATACTGTAGGAACACCTGCCGAAAAGGTGACGCCTTCCGATTCGAAGAGCTCGAAAATGGATGCACCGTCGAGCTGGGAACCTGGAAACACCAATTTCGCGCCCACCAACGGAGCCACGTACGGCAGGCCCCATGCGTTGACGTGGAACATGGGGACGACAGGAAGAATGACATCGCGCGCCGACCCGCCCATTGCATCAGGAAGCGCTGCGCCGTAGGCATGCAGCACTGTCGAGCGATGACTGTAAAGCGCCCCCTTCGGATTTCCCGTGGTGCCTGAGGTGTAGCAGAGCGCAACTGCCGAGTGCTCATCGAACTCGGGCCACCGCCAGGTGTTGCGACCCGAGCGCAGAAACTGCTCGTAGTTGAGAAGGTTAGGAATGGCCGCGGAAACGGGTTGCCGATTCTCATCAACCATCGCAATCCAGCTTCGCACTTTCGGGCAGCGCGCGGCAATCGCCTCGATGATGGGCAAAAAGGTGATATCAAAAGCGAGATGCGTATCTTCAGCGTGATTGACGATCCAGGCGATCTGGTCCGGGTGCAGCCGGGGGTTGATGGTGTGAATCACTCCCCCCATCCCCCCTACCGCGTAGTAGATCTCCATATGCCGGTAACCGTTCCACGCGAGTGTGGCAACCCGATCGCCACGCTTGACCCCGACCCGCTCGAAGGCGTCTGCCAAGGTGCGTGACCGTTGCTCGCAATCGGCATAGGTATAGCGGTGAATATCGCCTTCCAGCCGCCGGGAAACGATCTCGGTATCGCCGTGGTGGCGCGCCGCGTGCCGCAGGATCGATGAGATCAGCAGCGGCATGTCCATCATCAGGCCTTGCATGAATCCTCCTGGATACTCTTGGGAGCCTGGTCCTTGCTCATTGACCACGCGTGCGAAGCATAGCAATACCGGGAG
>RFXC01000284.1 GCA_009921765.1 Betaproteobacteria bacterium
GGGTCGAACTCTCAACCTTCGCAGCCGCTGCGGAAATTGCGCGACACACGCAGAATCGGCCGGAGGCCCGCGTGGCGCGGGGCTCGCAGAAACGGACAACGCCCAACCGAGAGCGGTTAGGCGTTGGACCTTGGTGGTGAAGTTTGGGGCTAAGGCTAACGCCGCTCTCGGAGTTGTGCGGCACACGGAGGCGCTGTTGCGGTCTGGTGGGTAGTGCGAGGCAAGAAAAAGTTCTCCTCGCGTTTCCGACGATTGCTCGGTTTCATGAAGCACACCCTAATCGTGACCGGGATCGATGCCGTATGGGGTACAAGCGCGTGTTCCCGACGCGGCAGCAGGGAAGTGTTGACGACCCTCTGCGGTCACCGCCGCGCAGGCGGCCAGAGCCGGGCGGTATGAACCAAAGCCAAAATCCAGACGGTATCCGCATGCACTTCGTATATCACCCGATAGTTGTCGTGGGGTGTCAGTTCGCGCGTACCCGGGATCTGGCCGGATCGCCCCAGCAGGGGATGATTGGCTAACCGTTCAACGGCGGCTGCGAACAGCTCGTCCATACGAACAGCGGCGAGCGGATTGTCTTCGGCGATAAAGTCGATAATGTCGGCGCGGTCTTGCTCGGCCGACAAGGTCCACAGGACCCTCATGCATCAGTGCCACGCGCTTTGCCGCGCAGTCTGGTCCGCCGGGCAGCAAAACGCGCCTCGACCTCAGTATTGCTGGCGTGCTGACCGGCCGCGATCTGCGCACGGGCCGTATCGATCTTGCTGCGCAGGAAAGCCTCGTACTCGCGCGCATGTCGCTGGCGAGCGACGAATTCACGCATGAGTTCACGCACCACCTGCGAAGCCGGACGGTCGCTCGCCTCGGCCTCGGCCATGAAGGCTTCTCGAAGCTCGGGCTCGAGTTTCATCGTAAACACGGCCTCTTTTGGCATTTCCGACTCCGGAAGCTTTGATATGCATTTAGTATATACGAGCTCAGTACTTTTCGATCAATTGGTCGCCCGAGTTCCCTGCAGACTCTGGCTTTTCGCGCTCACACCCATGGAAAAACTTCGAATGAGTTCACCATCATCTAAGAAGCAACAGGCTGACGCGGCAGCGCGCGCCGAAATCACCAAGCGCCTCCTCGCACTGGAGCACAGCCTCAAGAGCGGTTCAGACTTCATCGACGGAGATGGGCGCCGCGTGACTCGCGTTCGATTCGATCTTAATGAGCTCAAGGCCGCTGGTCGCCTTCGTGCGCAACTGGAGGCGCTGGATTCGAAGTCGCCGCGGCGCCGAGGCGCTCGCGGTCCGGCACGCACACCCCCTATCACCGACAACACGTTCCTCACTGAGGCAATGCTCGCCGCCAGATGGCACTGCTCACGGTCCCGCCTACAGCACTGGCGGTTGGACTCGAAAGGTCCGCGCTTCGTGAAGATTGGCGGTCGGGTGTTATATGCCTTAGAGGATGTGAGCGCGTTCGAGGAAGCGCAGCGGACCAGCAGGTAGCTCGCATCCTAACGTTCCAGACTTCGCGGACGATTACAGCTAACTGCGAGCCGTTGCGACCTGCCAGTTCGGGCTAAGGATGAGGATGCAGTGCTCGCGCAGGCAATTGTTTTAAATCGATTTTTTGGAGGAGAGTTCGTGCAAGGTGACGAACACCTGCCGAATCACCTGCAAAAACTTGCAGCGGAATTACTACGTATTGCGCTGTAGCGCGCTGTAACGCGCAGAAATCAAGTGGTGGAGCGGAGGAGGATCGAACTCCCGACCTTCGCATTGCGAACGCGACGCTCTCCCAGCTGAGCTACCGCCCCACAGCCTTGAAATAATATCATGACGGCTTCCCCCCACGCCGGCGCTTCCGTTCTCTGGGCGCCGCCACCAGGACACGCGCCCATGACACCCAGCCAGGAAGCCGACTACATCACCACCGAATACAACCCGCGGCTATCGATCCCCAATGTGCCGGAGATCTTTGCTCGCTGGGTGGCGGTGGGTCAGGCCGCGCGCGCCGCCTCGCCTCGGGCGAAACTCGACTTGGCATACGGCCCCACCGAAGGCGAGCGCCTCGATCTGTTCCCGGCCGCGGCGCAGGGCGCGCCCTTGCTCGTGTTCATCCACGGCGGCTACTGGCGCGCCATGGACAAGGCGGACTTCTCCTGGGTGGCCCCCGCGTTTGCCGCGCGCGGCATCAGCGTAGCGCTGCCCAATTACACGCTCGTGCCCAAGGTGTCGATCGAAGAGATCGTCCGGCAGATCCTGCGCTCGCTCGCCTGGCTTTGGCGACATGGCGAGCGCCTGGGCTTTGATCCGAACCGGATCGTCGTGAGCGGCCACTCGGCGGGCGGTCATCTCACCGGGATGGCGCTCGCCGCCCGCTGGCCGCAGTGGGAGGCTGATCTGCCAAAGGATCTGGTGAAGGCGGGGCTGGCAATGAGCGCGCTGTTCGATCTTCGACCGCTCATCAAATCGCCTTTCTTCAACAACGACTTCAAGCTCGATGATGCGCAGGCCCGGAAGCTAAGCCCCGCCCTCATGACTCCCGCCACCCGCGCACCCATCATGACCGCGGTGGGTGGCGACGAAAGCAGCGAGTTTCATCGGCAGAATGGGTTGGTGCGTGAGCGTTGGTCACGGGCATTCGCAGGCGACATCGCCATGCCTGGCTACAACCATCTCACGCTCTGCGATGCGCTCGCCGAACCCGGCAATCCGCTGTTTGAAGCTGCAGCCAGACTGTGTCTGGAGACGCGCTCCCGGCGCTGATCGCGCCTGCTGTCGAGAAACCGAGGACCTGCGCGCAGCGCCCGACGCGGCAACCACAAACGGGCTGCCGCTGCCCTCAGCCCTGCTCCGCCGTTCCGTTCAGCGCCTCCAGCACCCGCAGGAGCGAGGACGTGTCGTCTCTCCCCCAGCCCTGCCCCACCAGCGCATTGAGCTGTTGCGACGTGACCGCTGCCGCAGGCAGCGACAACCCGAGCGCCTGTGTCATTTGGATGATGAGTGCGAAATCTTTCTGATGCAGACGCGCCTCGATGCCCGCCGCGAAATCGCGATCGGTCATCTTGGGCCCCATGAGATCAAGCATGCGGCTGCCAGCAAAGCCCGACTGCAGCGCCTTCAGCACCTGCGTCACATTGGCGCCATTGCGACTGGCAAACAGCATCGCCTCCGCAATACCCTGAATATTCACGACCTGCACCAACTGATTGCAAGCCTTGGCCACCTGACCGTCGCCGTGGCCACCAATGTGTGTGATTGTCCGGCCCAGGCACTGAAGCACTGGCCGCACTGCCTCCAGCGTCGTGGCCTCGCCACCCACCATCATCGACAGCGTGGCGTCGCGCGCGCCCTTTTCGCCCCCTGACACGGGACAATCAAGCATGCCCACCCGCTGCCGCGCAAGACGCTCCGCCATGGCGCGCGTAGCCACCGCAGAGATGGTGGAGAAATCGATGACCGTGGCCCCGGGAGCCAGACCCGCGGCTGCGCCCCCCTCGCCGAACAACACCTGTTCAACATCTTCAGTACGCGTGACATTGGTGCAAAACACTTGCGCACCCTGTGCCGCTTCAGTTGCGCTGCCCCGCAGCAGCGCGCCCCGCGCAACCAGCTGCTCTGCCGCCTGCACACGCCTTGCGAACACCTGCACCCGGTAGCCCGCATCGAGCAGATGCCCGACCATCGGCGAGCCCATGGCGCCGATGCCGACAAAGCCGATCACCGGCTTCACAGATTGAGATATTTCGGTAGCCACAACGTGATCGCCGGAAAGGCAATGAGCAGCGCAAGACGCAGAATGTCTGCGAACAGAAAAGGCATGACCCCTTTCCAGATGGAACTGGTGGGCACATCGGGCAGCAGGCTGCTGATCACGAAGATATTCATGCCGACCGGTGGGCTGATCATGCCGATTTCCACCACACACACAATCAGGACGCCGAACCAGATGGGATCAAGTCCGAGGTGCACGATCAGCGGAAAGAAGATCGGCACGGTGAGCAGAATCATCGACAACTCTTCCATCGCCGTGCCGAGGATCACGTAGATCACGCAGATCGCCACCACCACCATCATGGGGTGCACGTTGAAGTGTGAAACAAAGGTCTGCAGATCCTGGGGGAGCGAGGTGAAATTCACGAAGTTGGCGAAGATGGAGGCGCCAATGAGAATCGTGAACAGCATGGCCGTCATCTGGGCCGATTCGGTGAGAACTTCGAGCAGGATCTTCGGTGTGAGCCGCCCACGCGACAGCGCAAACAGAAAACCGCCCATCGCCCCCACGCCCGCTGCTTCGGTTGGGGTGAAAAGGCCGCCATACATGCCGCCCATCACGATGATGAACAGAACGATCACGCCCCAGATGTGGCGCAGCGCCACCAACCGCCCCGCCCAACTGGTGCGCTCTCCCGGAGGCCCCAACGACGGGTTTCGCCGCACGCAGTTCCAGGCCGTGCCCAGATAGAACAGCGTGGCAATTGCACCCGGAATGACGCCCGCCGCAAACAGCGCGCCGATGCTCTGCTCGGTCATGATGCCGTAGATCACCATGATCACCGACGGCGGAATGAGAATGCC
>RFXC01000285.1 GCA_009921765.1 Betaproteobacteria bacterium
CCCCCGCGGCCGACAGGCTGACCGACGCCCCCTTGAGCGCAGCGAGCGTGATCGAGGTGCCCGCACGCAGTTGAACATTGCCGCCCATGTCGAGCGACGCGGTGCCATCAAACGCCACCGCTCCCGAGCCCGCGTCGAGCAGCGCCGACCCCTGGCCTCCCGAGCGGATATCGACCCCTGCAGCAGTGGTCGACCCGACCGAGATTCCAGAGCCCGCGAGCATCGTGAGATGGCCGGACGCACTGGTGATGTCGGAATTGATCCGGATCGCGCCAGCAAGCGCCTCGAGCCGCAGTCCACCGCTACCGCTCAGTGTGACCGACGACCCTGCGCCCGTGCTGCTTCCGCCTTCGAGCACCAGATCGCCCGATGCCGTGCGGAGCACAACGGTGCCGTTGGTCCCACCCGCTTCACTGGCAGCGGTCGTGAGGTCGCTCTGCGCCGCGTCGGTTGCGACCTGGGTGCCAGCATCCGGCTTGACTGAATAGACCGATGCGGCGAACTGCGTGGCGGGGTTGGAATCGGCATCGACCAGGCTCAACACATCGTCGATACGGAGCCCATCCGATTCGCGGATGTTCATGCCATCCGATCCGCGCACCATGGCCGACAGCACTGCAACCTTGGTCTCGATGGCATTGACATTCAGATTGAGGCTGTTGCCAGCCAGCGATCCTATCCCTTTGCCTGCATCGACTCGCAGTCCCAGCGCCTCGATGTCAACGGTGGCGTCGTCGGCCTGTGCGGTGACGCTGTCGCTATCAAGCACCGAGCCCGACGCGGTAATCGACACGTTGGCATTCGTTGCGCGGATGACGCCAACCGAGACCCGATGCGACACATCGCTTCCACCCGCGATCCGGATATCGCCATTGACCGTGCCGAGCGACGCATCAGCGGCCATGGTGAAACTGCCGCCCGTCGCAAGAAGATCAAGACTTCCAGCGCCAGCCGTCAACACGTCGGTACCGGCCTGGAAGTCGACCGCGCGCGCTGCCTTCAGCGTGATGTGTCCCGTGGTGCTCTGCACATCGGCGTTCGCCTGGGCGATGAGATCGGCGCCCACGCCTCCTGCCTGCAGCAGGATATTGCCTGCGCCATTCGCAACCACCGCTGCGTCGCTGTCCAGGTCGCTGGTCGCGCTGCCCTCGGAGAGGGTAAGCGTGCCCGCCACGGTGCGAACCACGATACTGCCATTTGCTCCGTTTGTGCCCAGCGTGACGACATCGCTCTGTGTGGCCTCGCCGCTCGCGCTGGTGGTGGCATTTGCGCCAACCGTCTGAACCGATACCGCCTGGGTTGAGTCGACCAGGCTTGCAACATTGCCGATGGCAAGCGCATCGGTTTCGACGACGTTCACGCCGTCGGAGCCGCGAACAATGACCGAGAGTGTATCGACGGTGGTTTCGATGGCGTTCACAGCCAGGTTGAGGCTGTTACCCGCCAGCAGACCAAAGCCCTTGCCGGCATCGACGCGCAACCCCAGCGCGCGTACATCCACGGTGGTGTCATCGCCCGAGGAGACAGCGTCGGCATCAACCACCGAACCCGTGGTGCTGATCGACACATTGGCGTTGGCTGCAATGACCACACCGAGGGCGATCTGATCGCCAACATCGTTGCCCGCGGCCAGTCTGATATCGCCGTTCACCGAGGTAAAGCCCGCATCGGCGGCCATCCGCAGACTTCCCGCACTGGCCGCGATGTCCAGGCTGCCCGAACCGGTGGACGCCACCTCGGCTTGTGTCTGGAGACCGATGGTTCTACCGGCCTTCAGCGTGATGTGACCGGTGGTGCTCCGGATGTCAGCATTGGCGAGCAATGTGAGGTCCGACGTACTGCCGCCTGCCGAGATCAGGACGTTGCCTGAGCCATTGGCGATGACCGCTGCATCGGGAATGAGGTTGTTGGCCGCGGTGCCTTCGCTCAGCGTGATCGAACCCGACACCGTGCGCAGAACAATCGCGCCGTTCGCACCGTTGGTCGCCAAGGTCAGGACATCGCTCTGCGCCGCCTCGGATGCGGTGGCGGTGGCGCCATCGCGTCCGACCGTCTGGACAACCACCGACTTGGTCGCGTCCGACTGGCTCGCAACATTACCAATCGCGATCGCGTCGGTCTCGAGCAGATTCACGCCATCCGACCCGCGGACGACTGCCGACAAGTTCTGAACCGACGTCTCGATCGCATTGACCGGCAGTTCAAGACTGTTGCCTGCGAGGAGGCCGAATCCCTTGCCGGCGTCCACCCGCAGACCAAGCGCCAGCACGTCCACCGTGCTGTCGTCAGCCTGCGCGGTGACCGTATCGCTGTCCAGCACCGAACCTGTGGTGGCGATCGATACGTTCGCGCCGCTTGCCGTGACGCTCCCCAGGGTGATCTGGTCGAGGAGGTCATCACCGGCGATGATCCGCAGATCGCCGTTTACCGTGGCGAGCGTGGCGGTGGACGCCATGGTGAAACTGCCGTTTGCAGCAAGAATGTCCAGCGTCCCGGTCCCTCCGGTGGCCACGTCGACACCCGCCTGCAGCGTGAGCGCCCGAACAGCCTTCAGCGTGATGTGGCCGGTGCTGCTTCGCACGTCGGCATTCGCCTGAGCCACGATGTCTGTATCGGTCCCGGACGCCTGCAGCAGGATATTTCCGTACCGATCAGGAGGGCGTCTGATTCCCGAATATTGATACCGTCGGATCCGCGCACCACCACCGAGACCACGCCCACCGACGTTTCGATCGCGTTCACCGCCAGACTCAGGCTGTTTCCAGCAAGCAGACCGAATCCCTTGCCGGCATCGACACGCAATCCCTGCGCCACGATGTCGACGGTGGTGTCATCGGCCTCGGCGGTCACAGTGTCGCTGTCAATCACCGAACCCGAGGTGGTGATCGCAAGGTTGCCAGCACTTGCGGTGATCACCCCGATTGCGACCTGATCGCCCGCTCCGTCGCCGGCAATGATTCTGATGTCACCGTTCGCAGTCTCGAGCGTGGCATCGGCCGCCATCAGCACACTGCCCGCCGAAGCGCGCAGATCGATGCTCCCTGTCTGCGTGGTCGCAACGTTGACGCCCGCCTGCAGACGGACAGACTCCGCAGCACTCAACGTGACATGACCCCGCGTGCTCTGCACATCAGCGTTCGACTCGGCCACGATCTCGGCACCGGCACCCATCGCCTGGATGAGGATATTGCCCGTGCCGTGTGCCACCACCGCGGCATCCGGGTCGAGATCAAAGGCTGCCGTGCCTTCACGCAGCGTGATCGAGCCGTTGGTGGTGCGGATCACGATGCTGCCGTTGGCGCCATTGATCGCGTCGGTGACCACGTCGCTCTGGGTCAGCTCGTTCACCGACTCGGACAGGCCAGTGCTGAGGACCGCGTACACCTGGATCGCCTGTTGCGTATCCACCTGGCTGACCACATCGCCGATGATCAGCTGGTCGGCTTCAAGCAGATTCAGGCCGTCGGAGCCGCGAACCCGAGCCGACAGCGTTTCAACCCGGGTCTCGATCGCATTGACTGCGAGCGACAGACTGTTGCCGGCAAGCAGACCCGCCCCCTTGCCAGCGGAGATGAGCAACCCGCGCGCTGTCACATCAATCGTTGAATCGTCGACAGTGCTGGTCACCGTGTCGCTATCGATTACTGAACCCGTGGACACCAGTCCCACATTTGCGTTGCTCGCCACGACACGGCCAAGCGTAAGCTGGTCGGAGACATCGTTGCCTGCACGCAGCAGGATGTCGCCGTTGACCGATGAAATCAGCGCATCGGCCGCCATCGTGAGGTTGCCGGTGCCTGCCGTAATCTGCACCGATCCAGCGCCCGTCGTAGCGATCGTCGTGCCAGTGCCTGCCGCCACCGTACGGCTCGCAGACAAGGTGATGTGCCCCGTCGCGCTGTTCACGCCAGCCCCGATCAGCAGATCGGCGTCGGTACCCTGAGCCTGCAGCAGGATGTTGCCGCTGCCATGCGAACTGACCGCAGCGAGATCGGCAGGTGTACTGGCTGAGCCAGGCGCGGTTCCGTTGGTGAGCGTGAGGCTGCCGGCCGTGGTGCGAACCACGATCGAACCATTGCCGCCGGTGGTCCGCAGGTCGCTTTGCACGGCATCCGTGCTGTCGGCGGTGGATACGCTGGCGTCGGCCAGCACGCGGTTCACCGAAAGCCCGACATCGCCGATCGATAGCGCGTTGGCCTCCAGCACCCAGATGCTGCCGTTTGCAGCCAGCGCTGTGAGGGTGGCAACCGTGGTCTCAAGATGATTGACCGCGTCGCCCACCGCTGCGCCTGCCGACAGCCGCAGGCCGGATGCGGTGATGTCCTGATCGGCATCATTTGCACCGCTGCCGCCGGTTGTCACCAGCGCGTCGGCATCAAGGACAGACCCTGCCACAGCGGTAATGCTCACCTTGCCATCGGGCAACTCGATGTCGCCCACCGTGACACTGGTCGCGGCACGCAAGCGCGCGGCGGCGGTGGCGCCGGTGCTCGTGATCAGGCTTGAAGCATCCTGCGTGATGGATCCCGTCTCGGCCCACACGTCGATGGTGCCGCCTGCC
>RFXC01000286.1 GCA_009921765.1 Betaproteobacteria bacterium
TGAGCGAGCGCGAGCGAGCGAGTTTGTGTCCGCCTCCGCCCGGCGTCTGCTCACCGAGGGCACCGGCGCGTATGCGCCGGCGCAGCCAGTCGATCCGCCGCCCGGCTCCCGCCCCGGCCGACGCGCACCCAAAGCGGAGCGCCCCCTTATGGAGCAAACGTCCCGGCAAGCACTTCGACCCGCACCGCCTCAGTGAGTTCTGCCTTCAGGCTTGAAAACTCGGGCGTGGTCTTGACCGAATAATGCCGCGGATGCGGCAGTGGGACGGGTCGGTCGAGCTTGATACGCCCAGGCCGTGCGCTCATCAACACCACCCGACTGCCGATGAACACCGCTTCATCAATGTCATGGGTGACGAACAGCACGGTCTTGGCTTCAGCCTCCCAAATGCCAAGCAGAAGTTCCTGCATCAACTCCCGGGTCTGATGATCGAGTGCGCCGAACGGCTCGTCCATCAGCAGCATGCGCGGCCCATTGGCAAGCGCCCTCGCGAGCGCAGTGCGCTGCTGCATGCCACCCGACAGTTGCTTCGGATAGTGGTGCTCGAACCCATTCAGCCCGACTTTCGCGATGAAGCCCTGCGCGATCTCAACCTGCTGCGCCCTGGCCAAGCCTCGCTCGCGGAGCCCAAAACAGACGTTGTCGAGCACACTCAACCAGGGGAACAGGGTATAGCTCTGAAACACCATGCCCCGGTCGGCGCCGGGTCCGCGAACCGGCCGGCCATCCAGCCTGACTTCGCCCGCGGTGGGGTGGTCGAGGCCGGCAACGATCCGAAGGAGCGTGCTTTTCCCGCAGCCGCTTGGCCCGAGAATGGTCACAAAATCATTCTCCGCGACATCCAGATCGGTGGCCTGAAGCGCAAGCGTGCTCCCGGTTGACGACTCAAACCGGCGCTCTACACCCCGCACCGTGAGAATGGAGGTTCGTTGCGCCGCAGTCATCGCCCGAGCACCGCCCAGGGAAACATCCGCCTGTTCACGAGCTTGAAAAACAGATCGCTCAACAACCCGATCACGCCGATCACGATGATGCCGAAGATGATCTGGTCGGTGGCAAGGAGCGCCTGGCTGTCAGTGATCATGTGGCCGATGCCGCTCGAGGCACCAATCAGTTCAGCCACAATCACGTAGGTCCAGGCCCAGCCCAGCACCATACGCAGCGTCTCCGCGATATCGGGCGCAGCACCCGGAATCAGCACCCGCCAGATGAGCGAGCGATCGCCCGCTCCGAGCGTGTAGGCAGCCTCCACCAGATCGCGTCGGGTGTTGCCCACGATCACCGCGATCATCAGCACGAGCTGAAAGAAGCTGCCGATAAAAATGAGGGACAGCTTTTGTGCCTCGCCGATGCCGGCCCACAGGATGAGGAGCGGAATGAACGCACTTGCAGGCAGGTAGCGCGCAAAGCTGATGAAGGGTTCGAAGAATGCCTCGATGGGCTTATAGGCGCCCATTGCCACGCCAAGCGGCAAGGCAATTGCCGCCGCAATGACAAAGCCCCCCACCACCCGCCAGACCGTCATCAGGATGTCGTGGGCAAACCCCATCTCGGTGAGCAGCACGTAGCCCGACCGGAACATGGTGATCGGATCGGCAAGGAACGTTTTAGAGACGTAACCACCCAGCGTGGCAAACGCCCAGGCGGCAAAGAAAACCACGAAAAACAGAATACCCAGTATCACCCGGGTAGACGAGGAGACCGGTACGAGAGGTTTCATGCGGGGAAGGTGGGGACCGCAGCAGCCAGCAGCGGCCGCCCCGGCTGGACGGGGCAGCTTCGCTGGTCGCGGTGCAGCGTGTGGCGTGTAACGTTACTGGATGAAGCGGGTGTCGGCGAGTTTGCCGAGGTCGGGCACCGACTTGATGATGCCGGCCTCGAGCAGGATTTCAGCGGCCTTCTTGCTGAAGTCCAGATGTTCGCCCGCAAAGAACTTGAGGTTAGCCGCGCGGTCCTGCCAGCGCAGATAAGACTGACTTTTCTCAAAGGCCTCAGCGCTCTGCTTGACGTCGGCCCCCATGATGCCGAAGCTCTTCTGCGGCTCGGCCTTGATCATGGCAAGCGAATCGAAGTAGGCATCGGCAAGCGCCTTGGCTGCCTTGGGCTGCTCGGCGAGAAACTTGGGCGTGCATCCGAAGGTGTCCATGATCATCGGGTAGTCGAGCGTGGTGGCGATGATCTTGCCCGCCTCGGGCTTGGCCCGAACGGCGCTCAGGAAGGGCTCATAGGTCATGGCTGCGTCAACGCCCGACGTGCCCGCGATCATGGCGTTCGCGGCAGCCTGCGGCTCGAGGTTCACCACCTTGACATCTTTCATGGTGAGGCCGTTTTCGCGCAGCATCCAGGCGAGCGTGAAATAGGGTGCAGTGCCCGGCGCGCTGGCGGCAACGGTCTTACCCTTCAACTCCTTGATGCTGTTGATGCCGGTCTTCACCACCATGCCGTCCGCCCCATAGCTCTTGTCGAGCTGGAAGATCTGCGTAGTGGCCACGCCATTGGCGTTCCAGACGATCCAGGTTTCCACTGTGGTCGCGGCGCACTGGATGTCGCCCGAAGCGATCGCGAGGTGACGGTCTTTCTGCGGGATTTTTTTCAGCGTGACATCCAGCCCGTGCTTCTTGAATAGGCCCGCCTCTTTTGCGAGCGTGAGCGGCGCAAAGCCCGTCCAGCCCGACAGTCCAACGGCGACCTTGACTTCCTGAGCGGCGGCCGTGCCGGCGAAAGCGCTGAACAGCGCTGCTGCAGCCATCGACAGGCCGCGCGATGCGATTGTCTTCATAAGGGTCTCCCTGAGTCGTGAGCTTGAGAATTGTGAGCGTAAACCGGGGCCAGGAGCGTGGGCAGCCCTGGCTGACTGCGAACAATCTGCGCGAGTGTACCGTCAACGACTCGCGAGGTCGCGTGATTGATGTCGGGCGCGAGCAGTCGGTCGACCCCGACCGGCGGGCTGCACTCGCGCAGCAGCGCATGCGCCGCTTCCAGCGGGGCCGAGCTCCGAAGCGGCCTCAGAAACTCGATACCCTGGGCTGCGGCCAGCCATTCAATGCCGATGATGTGGGCGACGTTGCGCACCATTGGCAACAACCGCCGCGCAGCGAACGTCGCCATGCTGACATGGTCTTCCTGATTGGCGCTGGTGGGAAGCGAATCGACGCTTGCCGGGTGCGCGAGCGACTTGTTTTCACTCGCCAGCGCAGCCGCGGTGACGTGGGCAATCATGAAGCCGCTGTTCAGTCCCGGATCGGCGCACAGAAAAGGCGGCAGGCGCGACACGCTCGAGTCGATCAGCATGGCGATCCGCCGCTCGGCAATGGCGCCCACCTCGGCAATGGCCGTCGCCATGGCGTCGGCCGCAAGCGCAACCGGCTCGGCGTGAAAGTTGCCCCCCGACAAAAAGGCGGCCGGGGCATTGTCTGTAGCGGGGAAGATCAGCGGATTGTCGGTAACGGCGTTGGCCTCCCGCAGCAGCACTTCCGCCGCCGATCGCAATTGATCGAGGCAGGCGCCCACCACCTGCGGCTGGCAGCGCAGGCAGTAGGGATCCTGGACCCGGTCATCGCCCTCGCGGTGCGAGGCCCGGATCGGACTTCCCTCGAGCAGGCGCCGGATGATGAGCGCGACGTCGCGCTGCCCGGGATGACCGCGGACCTCATGCACCCGCGGATCGAAGGGCCCGTCGCTGCCACGCGCGGCGTCCAGCGTGAGCGCACCGGTTACGAGTGCAGCCTCCAGCACCGGTTCAAACGCAAACAGTGCATGAAGCGCAAGCGCAGTCGATACCTGCGTGCCATTGATGAGGGCAAGACCTTCCTTGGCGGCCAGACCCAGCGGCGCGATGCCCTCGCGCGCGAGCACCTCGGCGGCGGGTTCGGCGCGTCCATCAACCCAGAATACGCCCTCGCCCATGAGCGCCGCCGCAAGATGGGCAAGCGGTGCGAGATCGCCCGAGGCCCCCACCGACCCCTGCGAAGGAATCCAGGGAACAAGCCCTCTGCTGTGAATGGCGAGCAGCTGTTCGATGACTGCCGGGCGGACGCCGGAGTGACCTCGCGCAAGCCCCGCCACTTTGAGCGCGATGATGAGCCGAACGACCGGCGCATCGAGGGGCTCGCCCACGCCCACGCAATGCGAGCGGATGAGGTTGAGCTGAAGCGTCGCGAGGTCGGATTCGTTGATGCGGTGGCTCGCCAGTCTGCCAAAGCCGGTGTTCACACCATAGACCGGCAGCCCGCTCGCAAGCACCTGCTCCACCGCCCGGGCAGCTGCTTGAACCGCGGGCAGGCACCGCTCGTCGACTTCGAGCGCAAACGATAGGTCGGCAGCGTGAATCGCACGCAACTGCGCAAGCGACAACGCCCCGGGCGTCAGGCGCATGGCCAACCCGTTGCCTGAACGCTCACCTTGCAAGCCCTTGCTGCACGCAGGGCGTCATCAGCGGGCGATCATGGGCAGATCGAGCCCGCTTTGCTGCGCGCACTGCACCGCCGACTCATACCCCGCGTCGGCATGACGCATCACCCCGGTGCCGGGATCGTTCCAGAGC
>RFXC01000287.1 GCA_009921765.1 Betaproteobacteria bacterium
TGGTGTCGGCGCTGGGCGTCAATATCGGCTGGCTCAATGTGTTCATTTTTGCGCTGGGCGGTGGGCTGGCCGGGCTTGCCGGCGCATTGATTGGTCCCATCACCTCGGTGCAGCCCGGCATGGGTGATGGCATCCTGATTCTCACGCTGGTGGTGATCGTGATCGGCGGAATCGGATCGATCCGCGGCGCGTTTCTGGGCGCGCTCATCGTGGGCCTGGTCGATACGCTCGGGCGCATTTACCTGCCCACGCTGCTGCGCAATATCGCTGATCCATCCGTGGCCAACGCGGTGGGTCCGGCGCTTGCCTCCATTGGCGTTTATCTCCTGATGGCGGTGGTGCTGGCCTTCAAACCTGACGGCCTGTTCCCGGTCCGTCGCCGCCAGGGCTGAGGGCCGCGTCCATCATGCATCGCCTGCGCGTGCCCCTCATGGTGCTGGTGCTGCTGGCATTTGCACTGGTGCCGGTGTACTGCTGGTGGGTCGACAGCGTTTATCCGCTCACGCTCTTTGGACGTATTCTGGTGTTTGCGCTCGCCGCGCTGGGGCTCAATCTCGCGCTCGGGTTCGGCGGCATGGTAAGCCTGGGACACGCCATGTATATCGGCTTTGGCGCCTATGCGGTGGGCATCGGTTCGGCGCTGGGCATGGAGTCGGGGGTGTTGCAACTCTTCTTTGCCCTGCTGGTAACCGCCATCATTGCTGCGCCGCTCGGCTGGATTGCGCTTCGCACGCAGGGCATTGCGTTCATCATGATCACGCTCGCCTTTGCACAGCTCTTCTACTACGTCTTCATCAGCCTGCGCATGTTCGGCGGCGACGACGGCATGACCATTCAGAAGTTGAGCGCCTGGGGGCCTCTGACCGGCAACAAGGTCGCCATTTATCTTTCGCTGGTCGCGGCACTGGTGCTCGCGATCTGGGGCATCAGCCGCACGGTGCAGTCGCGATTCGGACTGGTGCTGCGGGCCACCATGGTGTCTGAACGCCGCGTGAATGCGGTGGGCACGCCCAGCCTTCCCTACCGTTTGGTGGCCTATGTGATTTCGGCCGAGCTCTGCGCGGTGGCTGGATATTTTCTCGCGAACCTCACCAGCTTCGTATCCCCCGCCTACATGGCCTGGACGCTGTCGGGTGAGCTCATCGTGATGGCGCTGCTCGGCGGCTCGGCCACCGTGTTCGGCCCGGTGGTTGGCGCGGCGGCGCTGCTCCTCCTTGAAGAAGGGCTCAAGGCCTTCACCGATCGCTGGGCCCTGATTCTCGGACCCATCATTGTCCTGATCGTGGTGTTCCTGCGCCAGGGACTGTGGGGGTTGCTGTCGGAACGTTCGGAAAAGCCGCCGGGCGGCTCGGGGAGCGGGCACTGATGAGCGCCGCCATCTCGTCGCCCCTGCTGAGGCTGCGCGGCCTGGTCAAACGTTTCGGTGGCCTGCTGGTCACCGACCAGGTCGACCTTGACATCGCGCAGGGCGAAATTCATGCGGTCATCGGCCCCAATGGCGCTGGCAAGACCACGCTCATCAACCAGATCGCGGGCGAGCTCCGTAGCGACGAAGGCACCATCGAGCTTCTTGGGCAGAATGTCACGCAGTGGTCCGTCGCGCGCCGCGCGCACCTGGGCCTGGGACGTTCCTACCAGATCAACTCGGTCATAGGCAGTTTTTCCACGGTGGAAAACGTGCTGCTCGCGGTGCAGTCGGGGCCTCGAGGCGGCGGCCACAATTTCCGGTTCTGGAAGCCTGCCACCGCGCGGGGGCCGCTCATCGAGCGCGTGGACGAAATCCTTCAGATGCTGGGACTGGGCGCCGAGCGCAACCGACCGGCTGCCGTGTTGTCATATGGCCAGCAACGACTGATCGAACTCGCCATGGCGCTTGCCACGGAGCCCCGCCATCGGTTCGTCGAGCAGCAGCACGCGGGGCTCGGCCCGGTTGAAACCGAGCGCATGATTGAGCTTCTGAAACGCCTGCAACCGCACTACGCCATGCTGCTGGTCGAGCACGACATGCACGCGGTGTTTTCGCTCGCCACGCGGGTGAGTGTGCTGGTCTATGGCCGTGTGCTGATCTGCGACGTGCCTGCGGTGGTGCGCACCAGCGAAAGCGTGCGCGAAGCCTATCTGGGCGACGAAGAGATCGGCGCATGAGCGCGCGTTGCGATTTGCGTTCCGCTGGAGGTCGCGCATGACATCGGCCGCGCCACTCCTTGAGCTTGTAGCGGTAGAGAACGGCTATGGCATCAGCCAGGTGCTGTTTGACATCAGCTTTTCGGTCGCTGCGGGCGAATGCGTGAGCGTCCAGGGCCGCAACGGCATGGGCAAAAGCACAACAGTCAAAAGCATCCTGGGCATTCAACCGGTCTGGCGCGGCGGTGTCCGCTGGAAAGGCCAGCCGGTGGACCGCTGGCCGCCACACCGTATTGCGCGCCAGGGTGTGGGACTGGTGCCTGAAGGCCGACAGATATTTCCCAACCTCACGGTACGCGAGAACCTGATTGCCACTGCGGTGGCCCGGCCCGGACGACTCGCGCCCTGGGACTATGCGCGCGTAGTTCGGCTGTTTCCGCGACTCGCCGAGCGCGCGAACAATTTCGGCAATCAGCTTTCGGGCGGCGAGCAGCAGATGCTCGCCATTGGCCGCGCGCTCATGACCAATCCCGAGTTACTGATCCTTGATGAGGCCACTGAAGGCCTGTCACCCCTCATCCGCCAGGAAATCTGGAATGCGCTCGCCACCGTGCGCGCAGAAGGCATGTCGATCCTGGTGATCGACAAGAATCTGCGGCCGCTGCTTGAACTGTGTGACCGGCACCTGATCCTGGAAAAGGGGCGCGTGGTCTGGTCGGGCAGTTCGGCGGATTTGCGTGCCGACCATGAGGCGCAGCGGAAGTATCTGAGCGCCTGAAGGAGCCGGGCCATTCATCCGCTGGCAGCGTTGCCAGGGAATCAGCGAGCGCATGTTTGAGCGCCGATTTCAGGCGCAGCATCACGCCCTGCGCAGCATCACCCCCTGCGCCAGCAGCCTGCGCTGTACGTCGGCCACGTCGACCGCGCGCGGCTGAACCCGCGACTTGACCGAAACCGCCGCCGCCACCCCAGCGCCCTGTCCGGTCAGCCAGCACTGCGGAATTTCGCGCAGGAACCCGTGCGAATTGCGATCACACGCCACATGCCGTCCAGGTGCGAGCAGGCCATCGAGCGATTCGGGAACCAGGCTTCCGAGCGGCACCGAGATATTGGGCCACTTGGGATTGACCGAGGGCGTGACGCCGATTTCGTCGGCATGCACCATGGCGGTTGGCCACTGGGCACGGGTGACCCGTGACACCCCAGCCAGTCTGCGCGTGTGACGCACACCAATCTGCGGCCCGCTCAGCATGATGAACGCGCGTTCGAAGCCCGGCGCATGCTCGCGATAAAACGCGAGGATGTTCCGTATCGCTTCGTGCGAGCGGATATCGACGGCGCTCAGGTCATCGACATTGAGCCCCGAGTAGCCCGACTGTCGCGGCCCCATGAAAAGCGCCACATCATTGCGCCACGAAACATAAGCGCGTTCGAACAACCCGCAGCGCTCGCGCCCCTGCCGCATGAAGTCGGCGAACTGCTCAGGCTGCCCACCACGAAATTCAAGAAATCGCTCCATGTCGACACCGCCAAACAGAAAAGCGGTGTTCATGCAGTGATGAATATCGTCGGGCTCGATGTCGGTATCGCTGCGTGCACCGGCGCGCGAGAACAGATCGCCGTCTCCCGTGGCATCGATCACCACGTCTGCAAAAATCGCCTGCCGACCCTCCTTGCTCTCGAACACCACGCCCGTGACGCGACCGTCTTCCACGATCGGCACCGACGCCCAGGAGTGATAGACCAGCCGCACGCGCCGCTCCAGCAGCATTTGCTGTGACTCGAGCTTGAGCCACTCGGGGTCAATGGTGGGCGCCCAGGTGACGATGCCATGGTGCGCGGAGGTGCGAAGCGCCCAGTACGACGCGCGCGCCGGGTCGCGCGAGCCCCACTCGGTGCGCGGCGGACCCGCCACGGCATCGCGCGGCAGGCGATCGAGCATTTCTTCGGCAAAGCCGCGAATCGTGGGCTGCCCCTCCCAGTCGCTCATCCGGTCGATCCAGATCACGAGACCACCGGTGGAAAGCCCGCCCAGATGGTTGTAGCGCTCAAGTACGCAGACATCCACACCCTCGCGTGCTGCAGCGGCGGCCGCCGCTGTGCCCGCCGGACCGCCGCCCACCACCAGCACCTCGCACCGGTGATAGACCGGGATTTCGCGAGAGGGTTCGACCCAGGTGCCGGAGCCGTTTCTTGGCGCCGACCGACGTCCGCCCTCAAAGATGTCCTGCGACAGGATGCGTTCTTCAGAGATCTGAGTGGTTTTCAAATCGGCCCCCTTGAGTGCGCTCATCTTCCGCAGAACCCAGGCATTCAGCAACCCGGCGCTTCGATGAATGAAAGATCCCATCACCGTGACTGACCCGGCGCCAACCCATCCATCGTCCGACGCCCCCT
>RFXC01000288.1 GCA_009921765.1 Betaproteobacteria bacterium
CGTGGTAAGCGACACAACCGACCGCGTATCGAGCGCCTGGATCTGGTCAGTGGTGAACGCCACCACCTGGCGAGTGGTGAGGCTCGCCAGATCCGCCGTTTCGATCGCGGCAATCTGGGCCGTGGTGAGCGACGGAATCTGTATGGAGGACAGACCACCAAGCTGCGTTGCGCTGAGCGCCACGATGTCGTTCGTGCCTAGCGCCTGAAGCTGGGCGCTGGTGAAGGCCGCAAGCTGCGTGGACGTGAAGGACGCGATATCTGCGGTTGTCAGCGCGTCAATGTGCGAGGTGAGAAGTGCACGAATCTGCACTGTGCCCAGGCCTGCCAGATCATCCGTCTGCAACGCATCGATCTGCGCCGTAGTCAACCCGATGATCTGCGACGTGGTCAGCGAAGCGACTTGCCTGGGCGTGAGCGCGACGATCTCCCGGCTGGTAAAGCCGTCAATCTGGGCATCCGACAGCTTGGAGATCTGGCCCGCGGTGAGCGACGCGAGCGCATCGGTGCTGAGTTCTTTCAGATCGTCACTGCCCAACGATGCGATCTGGGCGGTCGAAAGCAGGACAACGTCAGCGGCGGCAAGTGTGCCAAGCTGCCCCTGACTGAGCGCATTCAGCTGGGCCGTGCTGAGTCCCGCAATCTGGGCGGGCAGAAGCGCTTCGATACCCGCTGTGCCCAGCGCGATGATCTGCGACGAAGTGAGCGCCGCCAGTTGCTTGGTCCCGAGCACCGCAAGATCCGCGGTTTCGAAGGCACCTATGTCGTCATCAAGGCTGAGTAGCTGCTGGGTGGTGAGCACAGCCACCTGTGCAGTGGTGAAGGCACGAAGATCGTTCGTGGACAACGCAGCAAGCTGCGCGGTGGTAAGCAGGGGCACCACCGCAGACGACAGCGCAGCCACCCCCTCGGTCGACAGTGCAGTCATCCGGTCGGCGTCAAACCCTGCAATCTGCTTGGACGACAGGACAGCAATATCCGCGGTTTCAAATGCCGCCACCTGTTCAGTGGAGAGCGCACGTAGCTGTTGCGAAGTGAAGGCTGCAATCTGACTGGTGCCCAGGGCTTTGATGTCTTCGGTGCCCAGCGCAACAAGTTGCGATGTGCTCATCGCGCCAATCTGCTTGGTGGCGAGCGCTGCCCAGTCACTGGTCTCAAGAACGTTGAGTTGTTCTGTGGAGAGGCCCGCGAACTGTGTCGTGGAGAACGCATTCAACTGATCTGTGGTGAGCGCACCGAAATCGGTCCTCGAGAGCAGTCGGAGTGACGCCGTGCTGAGCGCAGAAACCTGGGTGCTGGTAAACACCGAGAACGCGTCGCTTCCGAGCGCAACAAACTGTGAGGTACCGAGTGCAGCCACCTGCTTGGTGCTCAGGATCGCAATGTCGGCCGATTCGAAGGCGCGCAGCTGATCGGAACCGAGCAGGTTCATCTGGCAGTTGGCTGGTGGTCAGAGCGGAAATCTGACGCGTGCCGAGTGCAGCGAAGTCGTCGGTTCCAAACCCGGCCAGTTCCTCTGTGCCGAGGAACGGAAGCTGATCCGTGGTAAGCGAACTGATCTGCGTGGTGGTGAAGGCGGCGAAGTGCCCCGTGTCAAGCGCGACCAGCTGCGCGGTGGTGAGACCCACCAGTTGCTTGGCGGTCATGGCCTGGATGTCTGCCGAGCCGAAGCGCTTGACCTCATCGCCAATCGCCAGGATCTGTGCTGTGCTCAACGCCGCAATGTCATCAGGCTCGAGCGCCCTTATCTGATCCGAATTGAGCGCATCAATCTGTGTGGTCGTAAGCGCGGCCACCTGCGCCGGCAGCAGCGCGACGATTTCCGCTGTGGTGAGCTTGGCAATGTGATCGTCAGGATCGAGCGCCGCAACCTGCGACGTCTTTAGCGCAAGGAGCTGTTGCGTCCCAAAGGCCACAAATTGATCGCTCGTCATCGCCTGAAGCTGCTCAGTGCTGAGCGAAGCCACCTGCACCGTATTCATGGCGGCAAACGAAGCGGTGCTCAGCGCATCGATCTGCGAAGTAGAAAGCGCCGCAATCTGGCTCGACTTGAGCGCAGCGAAATCCGCCGTTTGGAATGCCGTGACCTGGCCGTTGGACAGGCTTCGTACCTGCGACGTGGTGAGCGACTGAACCTGATCGGTCGTGAGCGCAACGAATCCCGCGGTGCCCAGCGCAATCAGCTGATCTGTGCCAAGCGAAGCAACCACCGCAGCACGGAGCGCCTGTACATCGTCGGTACCCAACACGGCAATTTGGGACGTCTCCAGCGCGCGAATCTGCGAGGACTTGAGCGCCGCGAAATCGGCAGTCTCGAGTGCCGCGATGTGATGCGTGCCAAGTGCTGCAAACTGCGCCGTGGTGAGCGCCTGGATTTGCTCTGTCGTGAGCGCGCGGACATCGTCCGTTCCGAGTGCCACCAGTTTTTCCGGAGCAATACTGGTGATCTGCGAAGACTTCATCGCGAGGAAGTCTTCGGTAGCCAGCGCTGCGAGTTGGGCGGTAGACAGCACAGCAATCTGAACGCTTCCCAGAGCAGCGATATCCTCGGTTTCGAGGGCTCCGATCTTGTCGGAAGTGAGAGCCGAGATCTGATCGGTACTCAGCGCTTTGACCTGGGTCGAATTGAGGGCCGCGATATCTGCCGACGCCATCCATCCGATGCGGTCCGCATCGAGCGCAGCGATCTGCGACGATTTCATCGCCGCGAAATCTGAGGTCTCCAGCGCAACAATCTGGGCAGACGTGAGCTGAGCCACCTGCGCTGCTGTCAGCGCCGCGATCTGGGCAGTGCTCATCGCCAAAATGCCTGCGGTACTGAGCCCTGCAATCTGCGCGGGATCGAATGCCGCAATCTGGGAGGTCTTCAGAACCGCAATGTCGGCTGTTTCCAGCCCACCCATGAGAGCAGGTGTGAGCGCAAGCAGCTGCCTCGTGCCCAGGGCAACAATATCCTCCGTGCCCAATGCGAGGATGTGGCCGCTGGTCAGCGCGCTGATCTGATCAGTGGTCAGTGCCGGAATCTGGCTTGTGGTGAGCGCAACAATATCCTGCGTACCGAACCCGGACATTGCGTCAACCGCGATGGCGGCCACTTGTGAAGACTTCATCGCAGCGAATGCTGCAGTATCGAGTGCCACGATCTTGTCAGCCGTCAGCACGCTGATCTGACGCGTATTCAACGCGGCGACACTACTGGTCGACAGCGCCGCCACCTGCCCCGTCGTCAGGGCAAAGACCTGCGCGGTACTCAGCCCACCCACCTGAGACGACGTCAACGCACGGATATCCGCGGTGCTGAACGCCGCCATGCTGGACGGATCGATGGCTGCAAGCTGCGCAGTCTTGAGTGCCGCGACATCCGCGGTCTCGAGCGCCTGAAGCTGAGCGAAGGTCAGGGCCGCGATTTGCGTGGTCGAGAATGCAGCGATCTGTGCCGTGTCCATGGCAACAATATCGTCGGTCCCAAACCGGTCGAGTTGCGCTGCACTGAAGACACCAATCTGGCTGGTCTTGAGTGCGGCGAAGTCGCCTGTTTCAAGCAAAGCGATCTGGCTGGGATCAAGCGCCGCGATCTGACGCGAGGACAACGCCGCGACATGGGCAGTCTGAAGCGCAACAACCTGAGCATTCAGCAAACCCGCGAGTTGCGTCGTGCTGAAGGCAGAAACCTGCGCCGTGGAAAGGACTGCTATCTCGTCGGTTGCAATCTTGATGAGCTGATCGACGGTAAGCGACGCCACCTGCGCACTCTTCAGAGCCGCGATGCCCGAGGTACCCAACCCTTCGATCAGATCGGGTGATAGCGCGCTGAGCGTTCCCGTCGGAATGGCCGCAACCTGAGCGGTGGTGAGCGCCACCATGTCGGACGGATTGATCTCGGCCCACTGGGCCGTGGTCAGTGCGGCAACCTGTGCGGTTGTAAGCAGCGAGAGTTGAGCGGTGGTCAGGACATCGACCTGCGCGGGCAAGAGCGCCTGGATCTGCGACGACTTGAAGGCGAGCAGATCCTGGCTTTCCAGCGCGAGAATTTGCAACGGGCCAAGGGCCTGCACCTGGGTCGTGCCCAGCGCGGCAACCTGTGCAGTGGTGAGCGCAACAATGTCGTCGGTGCCCAGGTACGGAAGCTGGTCGGTGGTGAGAGCGGCCACCTGGTTGCTGCTCATTCCAGCAATATCGCCGGTGAACACGCCGTACTGAATCTGAGACGGGGTCAGTGCCGCAATCTGGTTCGTCTTCAGCGCGCGGAAAGCCTCCAGCGAGAGCGCACCAATCTGATCATCGGTGAGCGCCGACACATTCGCGGCCGAAATCGCCACCACCTGGCTGCTCGTCAGGGCCTCGATGCCGTAGGTACCCAAGGCGAGCAGTTGCCCGGAGCTCAATGCAGCGATCTGTGCAGTCTTGAGTACCTTCAGGTCCGTGTCGGGAAGCGCCTGCAACTGAGCATCACGCAGCGCGGCAACCTGCGACGTCAGGAGGGCAGCAAGGTCCGAGGTGT
>RFXC01000289.1 GCA_009921765.1 Betaproteobacteria bacterium
CGGAGATCAAGGCCCGCGTGCGGCATGCGCAGACCCGCGCTGTGATGGCGGTCAATGCGGAGCTGATCCGCCTGTATTGGGAGATCGGTGCGCTGATCGACCAGCGCCAGCAACAGGAGGGTTGGGGGGCGGCGGTGATCCCGCGTCTGGCCCGCGACCTGCACAACGAGCTGCCCGAGGAAAAGGGATTTTCCGAGCGCAACATCAAGCGGATGCTGGCCTTTCATCGCGCCTACCCGCACGTTGTGCCACAGGCTATGGCACAAATAGGGGGCCAACCAGAAGTGCCACAGCCCGTGGCACTTTTTCCGACCGATCTCTTACTGGCGCTGCCCTGGGGACATCACAGCGAGCTGCTCGCCAAGGTCAAGGATGCGGCGACCCGGCAGTGGTACATGCAGGCAGCGGTTCGGTTCGGGTGGAGCCGCAACATTCTGCTGATGCAGATCGAGACCTCGGCTCACCTGCGCCAAGGAAGGGCGACCACGAATTTTGCCGGCCGCCTGCCGCCACCGGAATCGGACATGGCGCAGCAAACCTTGAAAGACCCCTACATCTTCGACTTTCTCACCCTCGCCAACGGGTTCCATGAACGGGAGCTGGAAACCGGGCTGGTGGCCCATCTGGAGAAGTTTTTGCTGGAACTGGGACAGGGCTTCGCCTTTGTGGGAAGGCAGTATCACCTAGACCTCGGCGGGGATGATTTCTACATCGACCTGCTGTTCTACCACCTGAAGCTGCGCTGCTTCGTGGTGATCGACCTCAAGCGCGGAGACTTCAAGCCCGAATACGCCGGCAAGATGAACTTCTACTGCAACGTGGTGGACGACCGACTCCGCCATGCGAGCGACGCGCCGACCATCGGGCTGATTCTGTGTCAGCAACCCAACAGGGTTCTCGCCGAGTACGCGCTGCGCGGCATCGACAAACCCATTGGTGTGTCTACCTATGAACTGACCCGCGCGCTGCCCGCCGAACTGCAAACCAGCCTGCCTACCATCGAGCAGATTGAGCGGGCGCTGGCGGACGAGGCGGGAAAAGGCGAAGCATGAGCCCTAACGCCTACACCGAAGACCAGCTCGTCGAACAGCCCGCCATCGGGCTGTTTGCGGCGCTTGGCTGGCAGACGGCGTCGGCGCTCGACGAGTCGTTCGGCCCGGCGGGCGCGCTTGGGCGCGAGACGAAGGGCGAGGTGGTGCTGGTGGGCCGCCTTCGGGCGTCGCTTGCCCTGCTCAATCCCGGCGTGCCGCCCGAGGCGATTCAGACCGCCATCGACGAACTGACGCGTGACCGCTCGGCGATGAGCCTCGAGGCCGCAAACCGCGAGGTCTATCGGCTGCTGAAGGACGGCATCTTGGTCTCGGTTCCCGACCGCGAACACGGCGGGCAGAAGACCGAGCGGCTGCGCGTGGTGGATTGGGCACAACCCGAACGCAACGACTTCCTGCTGGTTAGCCAGTTTAGCGTGGTGGGCAGCCTCTATACCTGTCGCCCTGATCTGGTGGGCTTCGTCAACGGCCTGCCGTGGGTGGTGATCGAACTGAAGAAGCCGGGGGTGCCGGCACGCGCGGCCTTCGACGAAAACCTGACGCACTACAAGAACGCGATCCCGCAACTCTTCTGGTTCAACGCGCTGCTGATCGCCAGCAACGGCACCGACAGCCGCGTGGGTTCGCTCACCGCCGACTGGGAGCGATGGGGTGAATGGAAGCGCATCGAACGCGAGGACGAGCCGCGACGGGTGTCGCTGGAGGTGATGCTGCGCGGCACCTGCGATCGCGTCCGCCTGCTCGACTTGGCGGAGAACTTCACGCTGTTTTCGGAGCACAAGGCGGGGCTGGTGAAGGTGCTCGGCCAGAATCATCAGTTCCTCGGCGTGAACAACGCCATCGCCTCGATGCTGGAGGCGCGCAAGCTTGGCCACGGGCGTGGCGGTGTGTTCTGGCAGACGCAAGGCAGCGGCAAGAGCTTTTCGATGGTCTTCTTTGCGCAGAAGGTGCTGCGCAAACTCACCGGCAACTGGACCTTTGTGGTGGTCACCGACCGAGTGGAGCTGGACGACCAGATCGCCAAGACCTTCAAGACCGTGGGTGCGGTCAGTGAGGCGGAGGGCGACCAGTGCCACGCCACCAGCGGCGCGCACCTGCGCGAACTGCTGCGCGGCAACCACCGCTACGTCTTCACATTGGTGCACAAGTTCCAGACGACGGAACTACTCACCGACCGCTCGGATGTCATCGTGCTGACCGATGAGGCGCACCGCAGCCAGTACGACACGCTGGCGCTGAACATGCGGGCGGCTCTGCCCAAGGCGCTGTTTTTGGCCTTCACCGGCACCCCGCTGATCGCAGGCGAGGAGCGCACCAAGGAGGTTTTCGGCGACTACGTGTCGATCTACGACTTCCAGCAGTCGGTCGAGGACGGCGCGACGGTGCCGCTGTTCTATGAGAACCGCACGCCCGAACTGCAACTGGTCAACCCCGACCTCAACGACGACATCTACGACCTGATCGAAGGGGCCTCCCTCGACGAAGATCAGGAGGAGAAGCTTGAGAAGGTGCTGGGGCGGCAATACCACCTGATCACCCGCGACGACCGGCTGGAGACGGTGGCGCGGGACATTGTGCGGCACTTTCTGGGGCGCGGCTTCGTGGGCAAGGCGATGGTGGTCTCGATTGATAAGGCCACGGCGCTGAAGATGTACGACAAGGTGCGCGCCCACTGGGATGCTGAGACGGCGCGGGTGCGTGCGGAGCTGGCGCTTTACGCCCCGCCCAACCGCGAGCACGAGGCGCTGCGCGAACGGCTGGCGCTGCTGACGACCACCGACATGGCGGTGATCGTCTCGCCGGCGCAGAACGAAATCGAGGACATGCGGAAGAAGCATGGGCTGGACATCGAACCGCACCGCAGGCGCATGAACGAGAGCCAGCCGGGGCTTGATGAGAAGTTCAAGGACACGACGGACCCGCTGCGCCTGGTCTTTGTGTGCGCGATGTGGCTCACCGGCTTTGACGCGCCGAGTTGCTCGACGGTGTATCTCGACAAGCCGATGCGCAATCACACGCTGATGCAGACGATCGCCCGCGCCAACCGTGTGTTCCCCGGCAAGCACAGCGGCGTGATCGTGGACTACGCAAATGTCTTCGCCTCGCTGGAGAGGGCGTTGGCCATCTATGGCGCGGGCAAGGGAGGCACCAATCCGGTCAAGGACAAGGCGCAACTGGTTGAGGCGCTGCGGCAGGCGATGGTGGCGACGACGGCATTTTGTGCCAGCCACGGCGTGGATCTGGCGGCGATGGAAGCGTTGCCGCCCGGTGGGATGGCGCGCCTTTCGGCGTTCGAGAACGCCATCAACGCCCTGATCGGCCCGGATACCGTGCGCCGTGATTTTCTGGGCCACGAGAAGATTGTGGGCACCTTGTACGGTGCCGTGAAGCCCGATCCGGCGGCACTTGAGTTTTCGGTGCGCACGGCAGGCATCGCCACACTGGCCGACGTGATCCGCGCGAAGCTGAACCCAAACGCACCGGACATCGGCAGCATCCTGATCCAGATTGGGGAGTTGCTCGACGATTCCATCACGGGTACACGGATCCGTGAAGACGGGCCGGCCCCAATCGATCTTTCGAAGATCAACTTCGAGGCGCTGTCGCGGCGGTTTCAAGAATCGAAGCACAAAAACACCGACCTTGAGTCGCTCAAGGCCGCCGTCGCTGCGAAGGTGGAAACGCTTGTGCGCCTGAACCGCACGCGCGCCGACTTTGCGCAGAAGTTCGAAGAACTCATTGAAAGCTACAACCTCGGTAGCCGCACTATCGAGCAGCTCTTCGAGGAATTGCTCAAGCTATCGAACAGCCTCGATGAGGAGCAGGAACGGCACGTCCGCGAGCACCTCACCGAGGAGGAGCTGGTCATCTTCGACATCTTGACGCGGCCCGCACCGGAGCTATCGGCCGATGAGCGCGACGAAGTGAAGCGGGTGGCCAGGGATTTTCTTTCGCAGTTGCAGGCATTACTGGTACTGAACTGGAGGCAGAAGCCCGCGGCGCAATCCAAGGTGAAGCTTGCGATTGGGGACTCGCTGGATCGGCTGCCGGAGGCATACACCCGTTCGATTTATAGTCAAAAGTGCGCGGATGTGTATGCGCATGTCTACGAAAGTTATCCGGAGTGGAACACGGGCGTCTACGCTAGCGTTGCGTAAGGGCGCGCGGGTTGCGAGATGTGCAGGTTCCCGTCGAATCCGGATGCATCCGCTGGCGCGCCTGATGGCGGGGGCTGACACGGTGGTGATGCCCGACTTGTCGGCGCCTTGGCCGAGCCACTCGTTGCGTATCCGCGCGTCCGGGTAGGTGCAGCGGTACGTTGTCGTCCCGTTGTATCGTGGCGCGCCCCGGTGCGGGCGGGAGGAAGGGCAGCGTCGCTCGGGTAGTCGCCG
>RFXC01000290.1 GCA_009921765.1 Betaproteobacteria bacterium
GACGCGGAGCAGCCATTTGGTGATGCACTCGAGCCGGGTCGGCCTGGCGATCCGGGAGACGACGGCTGGGCGGCGCTGCAGACAGCCGACAGCGTGGTCGGCGCCACGCTGGTGTCGAACCGCCCGCAGCTCGAAGCGCACCGCGCGGCGGCGGCTGAAACGGGCTACACGATTCCGCCTGAACCGCAATCGGTCGAAGACATCGTGATGATGGTCCAGGACCCCGACGAACTGCCCGAGGACGGTCTGCACCTGAAACAGCACCTCGCTGACATTGAGCGCTCGTTGATCCGGCAGGCACTTGACCGTTCGGGTGGCAACATTTCGCAGACTGCACGCCTTTTGCGACTTCAGCGAACGACGCTGATCGAAAAGATCAACAAGTACGACCTCAGGGCGGCGTCCACCGACGGTTGAGGCGGTTCTGACCGCCCCCGAGCTTCCGCTATCGGCCGGCAGGTTCACCTGGGCTCCCTGCCCCGGGTGTGGCCGGGCGGACTGGAAACTGCACGAAACGTTCGCGCTCCAGGCGCAACGATTCCTCGCGCTTGCGATCGTTCATGGCCTGAGCGACCGCCCCGGCCCGCTGTTTCTCCAGATCAAGGATGTTGCGCACATCGCGACGAACTTCTGGAAGACTTGCCAGCGTCTGTTCGATTGCTGCCACCCGCTCCGTGATGGTGGCAAGCGACTTGGTCTGGGCCTTGAGCGCGCCATCGAGCGATCTTGCCTGGGCCCCCAAGGCTTGGGCCGCCTCAGCGGTTTGCTTGAGCATCAGGTCGCGCGCCGCACGCTGCTGGGCAGTCTCCACCGGTTCAGGCGGCGGTCGTGAACCTGCAGTTGCTGCAGGCGCCGCCGCCGGCGCCGGCGCCGGTTGACGGGCCTGATTCTGCTCCAGACTCTGCACAGCCGACTGCATGGAAGTGCGCAGACGGTTCTGTGACTGAACGACGTTATCAATCTGGGTGGAAAACGCATCCAGCCGTTCTGAAATGGCCGCCAGGTTGTCGAGCCCTGCCTTCAATTCGCCGGTTCGCTTGGCCATGACGGTGACGACCGAATTGACCTGTACAACGCGACCGCGTAGTTGAATGGCGGCCGCAAGAAAAAGAATCAGCGACAAGACAGCAATGCCGGCGGTTACGCCAGTGATGATCAACATCTGCTTCCTGTGGGCTGCAAGCGCCGCGTCAAAACGACTTGCAGCCTCGGCCGCGCGATTCGCGGTCTGGGCAGCCGCTTTGGCCGCCCGGTTTGCCACCTCGGCAGAATCGAGTGTGACGCGCGCGACTTCGCTGATGTCGCCGGCCGGGCCGGCCCCCGGCTGAGCGGCCGCAGCGGGGCTGTCCGCAGCGGCATTCTGATGATCGGTCCCGCTCATTTCGACTCCTTGCTGTCAGCTGACGCCTCAACTGACTCCGTCGGTGCGACGGGCTCAGCAGCCTCGTTCGCCCGTTCAATTTCGGTGATCTCGGCCGCGATCGAGGCGGTTTCTTGGCCGATATGGTCTGCACGTTCCATCAGCATTGGCGGCAGAACGAATCCCGGCTGGTCCTCTAAAGGAATCGACACAGCATCGCGTGTTTGAAGGGCCTCGCCTGGCAAATCAGCTGGATCCTGACCCTCCAACGAAGGCGTTCGCGCCCCCGATGGACTGCCCTCCTCCATTTCGTCATCCGCCGGCCCGCCGATGATCTCCGCACCGTCCGCCCGCGGCGGATCCTCTAGCGGTCCAAACTCTTTCTGGTCGGACGAAAGGCTGGCGACAGTCCCTGTTGCAGAGGGCGACGGGCCGACCTGGTCAGGCGCCGGGCTCGGGTCGGGTGGCGCGCTCATGGTTGGGATACACGAGAGATCGGGGCAGCACGCCAGACCGTCGACAGAGGTACAGGGGTGGCCTGCGACGGCTTGATTGACGCAGCCCCCGCAGGCGAACGGTCTCGATACAAAAGCACCACGACCAGCAAGGCGATGAGCGCAATGGACAGGACGAGCGCCCCCCAAGTAACAATTCGCCGTCCGCGCGACATCGGTTGCCGCACAGGTAAGCGAGACGCCTCAAGCACGGCTCCGGCGAGTGCAGGAGCACGATAAGCCGCGACAGGCGATATCACGGGTGCAGGCAGCGTGATTCTTCCATTCAGGATCTCAGCTCGGGAATCGCGACTGACAGCTGCCGGCACGGGCTCGTCAATGCTGCCTGACTCCAGCGCAACAAGACGAAGCCGGCGCGCCAGGATGTCGCGAACCGTCCGGTTGGCCGCTTCGGCCTCGGCATCGGCGAGCACCAGCAATCGAACTCCCGCAGCGGGAAAGTCGCCGACCAGCCGTACGAGCAGTTGCCCCTCCGGGGTCATCAGCGCGCGCGAGTCGGGCACCAGCAGCACGCGCAGTGCAGCGCCGGGCCCGCCATCGGTTTGGGCCGATACGAGCGAATGGCTCGACATGGCGGAGTTGAAACGGGCTACCAGCGCCTCTGCGCTCGCCGGCATGTAAATCTCGAGCACCACATCAGCTCGCGAGCGCAGCGCCGCGGCGATCGTCCGGCCCCAGAGATCGAGACTGCCACTTGCCTGACTGGTCACCAGGACACTGCACCGCTCGCGGGTGAGCAACTCCAGCACACGGCGGACGGTGGGCGAGTCGGTCACAAGTCGCGGCGCCCCACCTGTCGAGCCGTCAGGTCGATCGGGTAATGCCTGCCGCGCAAGGCTGGGCTGGGGAAATTTCATGCAGACTCCCTTTTGCCCTCAACATCAAATCGCATGTCGGTAGGCACTTTCGGATTGGGTCGCTGCATCGGTGCGGACCCAGGTCTCACGCTGCTGAGACTGAACACATAGGCAATAACCTGCGCGACCGGGACATAAAGTGCTTCGGGAACCGGTGCGTCGAGATCGGTGGTGTAGTACAAGGAGCGTGCGAGCGGCGGTGCTTCGAAGATTTGAACGCCGTGTTGGCGGGCCTCATCACGGATCCGGAAAGCAAGGTGATCCACACCCTTGGCCACCAGCACCGGCGCACCATCCGAGGTGGGGTCATAGGAGAGCGCCACCGCAAAGTGATCCGGGTTGGTGATCACCACGTCGGCGTCCTTCACCTTGGTCATCATTTTCCGGGTAGCCAGTTCCCGCTGCCGCTTGCGAATCTGGGCGCGTACCTCAGGGCGCCCCTCCATATCTTTCATTTCATCCTTGATTTCCTGCTTGCTCATCCGCATGCGCTTCATGAAATCGAAGTACTGATAGGGCACGTCGAAAAGAGCAATCAGCACAAGCCCGAAGGTGATGATGAGTGCCGATCGCGTGATGAGCGTGCCGGTGAGCGCCAATGCGGGTTCGATACTCATGGCGCCAAGGGTTGCAAGCGTAGAAATGTTGTCCATCAGAACCCAGACCAGCAGAGCGCCAACCACGGAGAACTTGGCAATCGCCTTGCCGAGCTCTACTCCAGCCTTGAGGCCGAACATGCGTTTGAATCCATTGAGCGGGTTCAGTTTGTCGAATTTCGGTTCGATTGATTTGGACGAGAAATTCAGTCCGCCCAGCGCCATGGAGGCAAGAATGGCAACGACAATCGTGACAACAAAGATAGGGGAGACGAGCAGCAGGCCCTCGCCCATTCGCGCAAGGAAAATCCCGGGTAGGAGCGACGGCGATTCGAGCACCTTGCGATCAAAGACGAAGGCGCTCGCAAAACCGTCGGCAAGACGTTCGGTCAGACCGGCACCGGAAAAAAACAGCACAGCGATCGCGCCGAGAGTGACAGCGGCAGCCGACAACTCGACCGACCGCGCGACCTGTCCATCTTCGCGGGCTTTTTGCAGTCGCCTGGCTGTAGGCTCTTCGGTACGATCGTCTGATTCGGTCTGCTCAGCCACCTGGTATCCCCAGAAGGTTTCGTACGCGAAGAAACGACTGCAGCCAGAGCCACTCGATCCGGTGGCCGATGTGGGTCATTGAAATGATCATGACCAGCAACCCGGCGGGAATCATTGCGGCAAAGCCCACCGCGAAAATATTGAGGCTGGGCGCCGCACGCGTGACCACCCCGAGCCCGACGTTGACAAACAGCAGCGCAGCCATCACCGGCAAGGCCAGCAGCAGCGCGCCCGCAAACATGAGCGAGCTCCAGGAGACCAGATTGGTAAAGGCGGTTTCGCCTATCAGGAACTGACCGATCGGGAGCGCCCGAAAACTCTCCAGCAGGATGGCGACCAATAGGGTGTGCCCACCCATCCCTACGAACAACAGCGTGGACAGCACCACAAGAAACTGGGCGATCACGGGCACATTTCCGACGTTGGGGTCGATCATGTTGGCCATGCTGAGGCCCAGCGATGCGGAAATGGATTGACCACCCAGGACCAGCGCTGCGGTCACCACCTGCAACATGAGGCCTACAAGAGATCCGATCAGAACCTGGTTGAACACCTCGAGC
>RFXC01000030.1 GCA_009921765.1 Betaproteobacteria bacterium
AAACGGGTTGGCGAGCGCGCCAGTGCACTCACCCTGGGCAAGGTCCTGCCAGCGCTCGGGCCACGCCGGCGCCGACGCAGCAGCCGGTCGGGCGAGTGCAATCCGGATCAGATGCTGCGCCCGGGCGGTGAGCCCCTGATCCGCAGGCAACGCGCCCCCCAGTGGCTGCGGCTCGCCATCGATACCAAGAAGCAGGCCATCGGCCGCCGCTGCACTGAAGCTCTCAGCCGAAGCCGACCAGATCAGGTGCGGGCGCTGCGCCGGCGTGTTCGAACGAAGCGTCGCCAGAATCTGCTCGGGACGCTGGGTGATGAGCTCAACACGCGCGCCCGGATTGGCCTGCTCAAACGCGCGCACCCGCGCCCGTGCATAGGACTCGGGCAAGGTACTGACGATGGTGAGCGAGGCGAGCCGCGCGGCTCCTCCCTGCGAGACAGCCGGTTGCGCCCCCGCGTCGCCCGGCGTCATCAACCCCACCATGACAACGAGCGACATCAGCGCGATCACTCGAGCGCACGCCGAACGCAGCTTCATTGCATAATTCCCCGTGAAAGGTCGGGGCTCGCGCTGACCCCGGCTGTGATTTTAGGCTGCTCTGCTCACCGTTGTCCGACCATCACCCCTCCTGCGAGTTTATCGCTCTCCGGCTATCGTCCATTCCCCTCTCATGACACCGTCTGCTGCCACCCGCTTTCTGCGTCTGCTGCCCGTCGCACTGCTGGCAGGCGCCGCCTGCGTAGCATCGGCCGACAGCGCCACATCACGCAAGCACGTGTGGGCAACCCCCGACAGTGGCAGCGAAGCGCATGAGCAAGTGCGTGCGCTCACTGGTGCGCTCGCCAAGGGCAACGTGGTGCGGGTGCAGCTCGAGAGCTCCGCTTCGCACCTGACCCGGGCACGAATGCTGCGCGATGGTCGGGCGCAACTGGCGGCCACCAGCGTCGCGGGCAGCGTCTTTGCCCAGGAAGGCCTG
Source organism: Betaproteobacteria bacterium (assembly GCA_009921765.1). The sequence goes on from RFXC01000030.1 coordinate 974, forward strand.
TTTGCGTTTGCGGGCGCAGACTGGGGGCCTCAGCCGGTGCGAGCTGTCCTCATGAATTCACATGGGCAGTTGCTCGGGCTCGTGGCGGCGGGCGATGCCGGCATCAGTTCCGTCGCAGAGCTGAAGGGCAAGCGCGTGGCACGCATCAAGGATGCCCCCGAAATTGATCAGCACCTGCGCGCGCTCCTCGCCCACGCCGGGCTGACCTGGCAGGACGTCACCTCGGTATCCACCGAAGGCTATGGTGCCGCCATCCGCGCAGTGGCCGCCGGACGCGCCGATGCCGCATTCGCCGCCTCGCGCACCCCGGATCTGCAGGCGTTGGCCTCCTCCAAGCGCGGGCTCACCTGGCCGCTGGTGCCGCACGCCGACGAGCAGGGGTGGCGCCAGCTTCGTCAGTGGGCGCCCTACATGGTTCCGGTCGACGCGGTGACCGGCACCGGCCTGTCAGACAAGGAGCCGGTGGAAAGCGTGAGCTGGCCCTATCCGGTGCTGATCACGCTGGCAAGGCGCGATGCCGATGAAATCCAGGCCATCACCCGCGAGCTCACTGGGCGATGGCGCGACTACCGTGATGCGGCGCCGGGCAACGCAGGCTGGGAGGCGCGTCGCCAGCCGCTTGCGTGGGCGATTCCGTGGCACGACGGCGCGATTCGCGTGTTTCGCGAGCAGGGCCTGTGGCGCACCGAGCATCAGGCCCATCAAGAGCAACTGCTCGCGCGCCAGCATGTGCTGAAGCAGGCCTGGGAGGGCATGCGCCGATCCGGCGAGCCAGGCGCCAGTTCTGATACCGACCACGAGGCCGTGTGGCTGAAAACACGAGCCGAAGCCTTGAGAAAGGCGGGCCTCGATACCCTCTGGGACGCAGGGGCCCAGTAACCCTCCGAGCGCGTGGTTGAACACGGTGCGCCCGCGTGAAGGCCGCGCGCAACAGCGCTGCCGCTCAGCTGATGAATGCGACCCCAGCGAAAGCCCAGGGCGGCGCCTAGACCGCCCCCGCGCACAGCACCTCAGTAGGTGCCGGGATAGGTGCCGCCGTCAATCAGAAAATTCTGTCCGGTGACATACGACGCCTGCCCGCTACACAGATACGCACAGGCCTGGCCAAACTCGTAGGGGTCGCCCAGCCTGCCCGCCGGAATCGCCTTCGCTCGCGCGGCCAGGGTTTCTTCCAGGCTCTGTCCCTGCTTGGTTGCCATCGCCTGCGCGGTGGTGCGAATCCGGTCGGTATTGAACACCCCGGGCAGCAGATTGTTGATCGTGACGTTGTGCCGAACCGTCTGACGCGCCAGCCCCGCAACAAAACCAGTCAGGCCGCTGCGGGCGCCGTTGGACAGACCCAGCACTTCGATCGGTGCCTTGACCGAGCTTGACGTGATGTTGATGATGCGCCCGAAGCGGCGCGCGATCATGCCGTCGACCGTCGCCTTGATGAGCTCGATCGGCGTGAGCATGTTGCCATCGAGCGCCTTCACCCAGTCGTCACGCGTCCAGTTGCGAAAATCGCCCGGCGGGGGGCCCCCCGCGTTATTGATGAGGATATCAACCTGCGGGCATGCAGCAAGCACACGGGCGCGCCCCTCCTCGGTGGTGATGTCGACTGCCACCGTGCGCACTTCCACGCCGGTTTGCTTGCGGATCTGGTCAGCCGCCTGCTCCAGTACATCAGCCGAGCGGGCGTTCATCACCAGATTGACGCCTTCCTGCGCGAGTGAAATCGCGCAGCCATACCCCAGGCCCTTGCTCGAGGCACAAACGACCGCCCAGCGGCCGGAAATTCCGAGATCCATCGCTAACCCTCCGGGAAAATCACGCGGGAGCGGATGACGCGTTCAGCGACGCACACCCGTGCGCCGCTCGAGCGACGCGAGCCGCGATTCTAACGACGAGAGCATAGCCGAGTGTTCAGCGAGCTCGCTGCGGGCCACCAGCACCGGATCCTCGACGCTCCACTGCCTCGCAAACCCCGAACCCGCACGCTCGCCGAACTCACGCAGCGCATGCACCGCACCGGCGGCCAGTCCCACGATCCGATGCGCAATCACATCCCCGGTCAGGCGGCTGAGGTCTTCTTCGACATCCCAACGCAGTGAGCGCGACAACTCGCCCAGCGCTGCCGCGAGCAACACATCACCCTCGATACGCAGATGCGGCTGAAGCCCTGCCGGTCCCTTGCTCAACACCGCAAATCCAGCGTCAAGCGATGGCCGGAGGGTCATGGTGACCGCGGGGGAGGCCGCGTCCATGGGCGCGGCCTCGAGCAGGCCCTCCCCGCTCACACAGAGCAGCATTGAAAACCATGCCGAAGCCTGCGTGGGCTCACGCGCTTCCAGCCGAATCAGTCGCCCGGCGTGCGGGCGCAGACTTGCCCGCGCGGCGTCGTTGGCGGCCAGCAAATGATTAAGGGCCGCGAGCAGTGCCCGCAGCCCTTGCTGGGAAGCGCCCGACAGCCAGTCGGCGCCCCCGGAGGATCCCGACGCTTCCTGAGACGCGTCGGTTGACGCGGCCATGTCAGGCGGCCGGCGCCTCGTTCTGCTGGATACCAGCCAGCACCCAGCCGCCAGCGCCGTGAACCGGCTTGGTGAGATTCCAGATCTCGTCGAACGACTGGGCCGGAGCGCCAACCGCTTCACGAATCACACCATAGAACCGCACGCTCGCCATGTGCTCGGTGTCGCTCGAATCTACGCCCAGGAACTCGGCCTCCACCGACACCACCTCGGTGACATTGGCCGCTCCTTTGCGATCTTCGATCTGCATGCGCAGTTCGGCGAACATCTCGGGGGAGGTGAACTCGCGCAGGTCGTTGAGGTTGGCGGAATCGAACGATGCCTGCAGGCGGATGAACTGAACCTTGGCGTTGCGGACAAAGCCTGCAATGTCAAAGTTGGCCGGGACCCGCAGACCCGTGCTGGCGGCTGAGGTTGCGGTGGCTTCAACCGGACCCGAACCGGCTGCGAGCGGTGCTGCCGCCGGCTGCGAAACCGGAGAAAACATCGTGTTGCCAGGCTGGGCAGAGGCCGCAGGCGATTGTGCCGGCGCCTGACCCGCCGCCGCACCCGCGTAGGCGGGCTGAGGCTGCGCCGACTGGCTTCGCCGCGCCATGATCATGCGGATCACGACCAGTGCGATGACGGCAAACAATACGATCATCATGATGCTGGCAAGCTCCTCGCCGAAGCCGAGGTGACTCGCAAGCGCGGCGAGGCCAATGCCGGCAGCCAGACCGGCGAGCGGTCCGAGCCAGCGGTTGCCCTGGGGCTGGGCGGCAGGCGCTGCGGCCGGCTGACCGGGCCGCTGGGCGCCGGGCGCAGCCTGCTGACCGGCGGGCGCGCCGCCGTCACGCTGCATGGCATTGGGCTGCTGCTTGCCAGAGTTTTTGCCGCCGCCCACGCGGGACGCCTCTGCCTGACCGATCGACAACGTGATGGCGGCAACAAAGGCGGCCACCAGAGCCATCAGACGGGTGAATTTCATGACCGGAGATCTCCTGCTATTGGATGAGGGACTACTTCCCACCGTGAATATTGGGCCGACTGGGCCAGATTGCAAGAAAAAACTGATCGGGCTACGGTTATTCCGCCCGGCGGTCAGTCGAGGCGCCAGCCCTCGTGCAGCGCCACCACGCCCGCGCTCAGGTTGAACCAGCGCACGCGCCCCAGACCGGCCTCGCCCATCATGGTGGCGAGCGTTTCCTGATCGGGGTGCATGCGAATGGACTCCGCCAGGTAGCGGTAGCTCGAGGCATCGCCCGCCACCCGCTCGCCCAGCCTCGGCAGCACCTGAAAGGAGTAGACGTCATAGAGCCGCTCAAGCGGTTTCCAGACCCTCGAGAACTCGAGCACCATGAGCTTGCCGCCCGGTCGCAGCACCCGCCGCATCTCGGCGAGCGCGCGGTCCTTGTGGGTCATGTTGCGCAAACCAAACGCCACGGTCACGCGGTCAAAGTAGCCATCGGGAAACGGCAGCCGTTCGGCATCACACTGCACAACCGGCTGCACGACGCCGTCATCGACCATCCGGTCGCGCCCGACCGAGAGCATCGAGGCATTGATGTCGGTGAGCCACACTTCGCCTTCCGGGCCCACGCGGCGAGCAAAGCCCCGCGCAAGATCAGCCGTGCCACCCGCCACATCGAGCACCCGCATGCCGGGCCGAAGCCCCGCCTGGTTGATGGTGAATGTCTTCCAGGCCCGATGCAGCCCGAGCGACATCAGGTCGTTCATCAGGTCGTAGCGCTCGGCCACCGAATGAAAAACCCCCGCGACCCGCGCCGCCTTCTCGTCTTCGGCGACGGAGGCAAACCCGAAGTGCGTGCGCCCGCTTTCGCTCACGACCGCGCCTCAGCCGCAACCACCGCGTGGGCGCGCCACTGCGGTACTGCTCATGGATGCCGCCTCGGCAGCAGGGGTGGCCTCACGGCTGGCACCGGCGTCGGCGAGCCGGCGCAGATAGTCCTGCCAGAGCTCCTGCTGGCGATCACCCAGCCAGTAGAGATAGTCCCAGGAAAAAATGCCGGTGTAATGCCCATCGGAGAACATGGGCTGGATCGCGTAGTGACCCACCTGTTCGATCGCCTGAATCGTGACCTCGGCTTTCCCCGTCTGCAGGGTCTCCTGTCCAGGACCGTGACCGCGCACCTCGGCCGACGGCGAATAAACGCGAAGGAACTCGCACGGCAGACGAAACTGCCGGCCGTCGGAATACTCGAGCTCCAGCACGCGCGAGACTTCATGCAGCACGATTCGAGTCGGAATCGGGGTGTTCGGGTCAAGACCAGCCATTGAAATTCCAGCCCGGCAGCAGCAAAGGGGGACCCGGATGTTAGCGGAATTCGCGCAAGCCCACGACCGAAAGACGCTCGCGGAGCAGCGCCTTGAGCGAGGCAAGCGCCTGGCGGCTTTGGGCAATGCGCTCGGCCACGAGTGCGGGGTCACGCGCGGCGGGCGCGCTCCAGACCGAACCGGGAAACATGGGGTCATCGCGCCAGCGCCCGATCACATGCCAGTGCAGATGCGGCACCACATTGCCGAGGCTCGCAAGGTTGATCTTGTCGGGCCGCATGCCGTCGCGCAAGCCCCGCTCGACCTCGAACACCACCCGCATCAGATGATCGCGGTCGGATGCCTCCAGGTCGCAGGTTTCAGCGACGTGCGCATTCCAGATCACCCGCAGAAAAGCAGGATGCTGCGGCTCGTCTGCAAGCACCACACGAAGCCGGTCGTCGCGCGCGAGCACTTCGCCGCCGGGCTGCGTGCAGAGCGGACAATCAGAGATCAGCGCAGGAGCAGGCATGGTGAGCCTCGCAGCGCAGTGGCGGCGCAGCCGGCGCCTCAGAACTTGGTGTAGCCGCCATCGATCAACAGATCGGCGCCGGTCATGTAGGACGATGCATCGCTTGCCAGATAGACGGCAATGCCGCCGAAATCATCGGCTGTACCCCAGCGACGAAGCGGCACCCGCGGCAACACCGCGGTCGCGAATTTCTCATCGCCAAACACACCGGTGGTCATGTCCGACTCGATCCAGCCGGGGAGGATGGAATTGACGCGAATTCGATGACGTGCGAGCTCGACGGCAAGCGCTCGCGCATACGCAGTGACGGCGCCCTTGGAGGCACCGTAGTGGCTGTTGCGCGCCGCCCCTTCGACCGCTGCGGTGCTCGACGTCACCACCAGCGAACCACCAGCGCCGCGCTCAATCATGTGGCGCGAGGCAGCGCGAAAGGTGAAGAACACCCCGTCGAGATTGACCCGCATCACCCGGCGGAATTCCTCATGCGTCATGGCTCCGATCGGCGCTGAAAACGATGACACGCCCGCATTGGCGAAACAGGCATCCACATGGCCCAGGCGCGCCACCGACTCGGCGAACGCCGCATCAACCGCCTGCTCGTCGCCCACATCGCAGATCTGGGCATGCACGGTGCCAAACCCGGCGAGTTCGGCACGCGCGCGCTCGGTTTTGTCGGGATGGGTTCCCCAAATTGCCACCCGGGCGCCGGCCTGCAGCAGCGCACGCGCCATACCCATTCCGATACCGCCATTGCCGCCGGTGACGACAGCACAGCGCCCGGTGAGATCAAACCCTGAATAGCTCATTGACGGCCCTCTCAGACCAGCACGCGCTCGATGCCGCCCGCGTTGGCACGGCCAACATACTCGGGAAGCCAGTTTTCACCCAGCACATGACGCGCGATCTCGACCACGATGTAATCGGCCTCGGTGCCGGCGTCTTCCGAATAACGCGACAGCCCCTGCAGGCACGACGGGCAGGAGGTGAGGACCTTCACCGGGGTTGCCGCCTGCGCGCGCAGCGCCGCCGCCCCTTTTTTCATTTCCTCTTCCTTGCGAAACCTTACCTGGGTGGAGATATCGGGTCGCGTGACCGCGAGCGTTCCCGACTCGCCGCAGCAGCGGTCATTGCGCTCCACCCGGCCGTTGACGCTATCGTTGATGAGAGCGTTCACCACCTTCATCGGCTGGTGCGTTTTCATCGGGCTATGGCAGGGGTCGTGGTACATGTAACGCGTACCGGTCACCTGCTCGAGCTTCACGCCCTTCTCGAGCAGAAATTCATGAATGTCCAGAATGCGGCAGCCCGGGAAAATGCGCTCAAACTCATAGCCCTGCAGCTGATCGAAGCAGGTGCCGCAGGACACCACTACCGTGCGGATGTCGAGATAGTTGAGCGTATTGGCAACGCGGTGGAACAGCACCCGGTTGTCGGTGATGATCTTGTCGGCCTTGTCGAACTGACCCGAGCCGCGCTGCGGATAGCCGCAGCAGAGGTAGCCAGGCGGCAATACGGTCTGAACACCCACATGCCACAGCATTGCCTGGGTGGCCAGCCCCACCTGCGAGAACAGCCGCTCGGAACCGCAGCCGGGGAAATAGAACACCGCTTCAGCATCCGAGGCCGCCTTCTGCGGATCGCGGATGATGGGCACATAGCGCGAATCTTCAATATCGAGGAGCGCGCGCGCGGTCTTTTTGGGCAAGTTGCCGGGCAGCTTCTTGTTGACGAAATGAATCACCTGCTCGCGCATCGCCGGGCGGCCCACCGTCGCGGGCGGTTTGGCGCTCTGGCGTTTGCCGAACGAGCGAAACAGGTCAACCGCCAGGCGCTGAGCCTTGTAGCCCACCCCCACCATGGCCGCCCGGGTGGCTCGGATCGTGTCGGGGTCGGTGGCGTTCAGGAAGAACATGGCGGCGGCGTTGCCCGCATTGAACTTCTTCTTGCCCATCTTGCGAAGCAGGCTTCGCATGTTCATCGACACATCGCCAAAATCGATGTCGACCGGGCAGGGCGCTTCGCATTTGTGGCACACCGTGCAGTGATCGGCCACGTCCGAGAATTCATCCCAGTGACGAACCGACACGCCGCGCCGGGTCTGCTCTTCGTATAAGAACGCCTCGATGAGGAGCGAGGTTGCAAGGATCTTGTTGCGCGGCGAATAGAGCAGGTTCGCGCGCGGCACATGCGTGGCGCACACCGGCTTGCACTTGCCGCAGCGCAGGCAGTTCTTCATCGAGTCGGCGATGGCGCCAATGTCGGACTCATGAAGGATGAGCGACTCGGCGCCCATCAGCCCAAAGCTCGGGGTGTAGGCATTGCGCAGATCGCCCGGCACCGCCGGATCGGCCAGGAGCTTGCCGCGATTGAAGCGCCCGTCGGGGTCGATGCGGGCCTTCCACTCGCGGAACTCTGCAGTTTCATCATCGGTCAGAAACTGCAGCTTGGTGATGCCGATGCCGTGCTCGCCCGAGATCACGCCACCGAGCGAACGGGCCAGCGCCATGATGCGCTCAACCGCATCCTCGGCCTCCTTCAGCATGCCGTAGTCATCGGAGTTGACCGGGATGTTGGTGTGAACATTGCCATCACCCGCGTGCATGTGAAGCGCAACAAACACCCGGCTACGGAGGAGCCTGCGATGCGCGCCCTCCACGGCCTCGAGCACCGGCGCAAAAGCCAGCCCCGGGAAGAGCTCGCGAAGCGGCTCGCGCAGTTCGGTCTTCCAGGACACGCGGATCGTACGGTCCTGCAGCAGATGAAAGAGCTGGGCCGCAGGCTCGGCGACCAGGCGCGCATCAAGCGCCGGCAGCACTCCGGCCAGACCCTCGGCGTGGAGCGCAGCGCGCACCGCAGCAAGCGGCTCATCGATACACGCCAGCAGCATGCGCCAGCGGCGGCCCACCGCGGCAAGCAGTTCCAGCGCCCGCGCACGCCGCTCGGCGAGCAACTCGTCGGCCGACACCCCTTCTTCACGCGCCTCGCTGGTGCGGCCCATGGCAAGCGGGCCCGACAGCAGCTGCTCGAGCTCGGCAACCAGCGCGAGCTTGTTGCGGATCGAGAGTTCGATATTGATGCGCTCGATGCCGTCGGTGTAGTGCCCCATGCGGTCGAGCGGGATCACCACGTCTTCGTTGATCTTGAATGCGTTGGTGTGACGGGCAATTGCGGCGGTACGGGCCCGGTCGAGCCAGAAGAGCTTGCGCGACTCGGCCGATACGGCGATGAACCCCTCGCCCGAGCGCGAGTTGGCGATACGTACAACCTCCGAGGTGGCAAGCGCCACGCCGGCATCATCGTCACCCACGATATCGCCGATCAGCACCATCTTGGGCAGCCCGCCCCGGCGCGACTTGGTGGCGTAGCCCACCGCGCGCAGGTAGCGTTCATCAAGATGCTCTAGCCCGGCCAGGATGGCGCCATGCGGCCGCGAATCGAGATAGGTCTTGATCTCGACGATTGAAGGCACGGCATCTTTCGCCTGTCCAAAAAACTCGAGACACACCGTGCGGATGTGCGAGGGCATACGGTGCAACACCCAACGCGCCGAGGTGATCAGACCGTCACAGCCTTCCTTCTGCACGCCCGGCAGGCCCGCCAAAAACTTGTCGGTGACGTCCTTGCCGAGTCCGGCCTTCCGAAAGCGCGCGCCCGGGATCTCGAGCACCTGTTCGCGAATGGGCGCACCGCGCATGCCGCCGTCGGCACCCAGTTGCGAGGGCGCAAACCACTTCAGTTCGAAGCGCGCCATCGGCACATCGTGGATCTTGCCCAGGTTGTGACCGATGCGGCTCACTTCCAGCCAGTTGCCGTCGGGGTCGACCATCCGCCACCAGGCGAGGTTGTCGAGCGCGGTTCCCCAAAGGACCGCCTTCTTGCCGCCCGCGTTCATCGCAATATTGCCGCCGATGCAGGAGGCATCGAGCGAGGTGGGATCCACCGCAAACACCAGCCCGGCGTGCTCGGCCGCATCGGTGACGCGACGCGTAACCACACCTGCCCCGCTCAGGATGGTGGCCACCTCGTGGTCAAGACCGGGCAGGCGCAGGCGCTCGACCGGCCCCAGCGCCTCGAGCTTTTCGGTGTTGATGACTGCTGAAAACGGCGTAAGCGGAATCGCGCCGCCCGTGTAGCCGGTGCCGCCGCCCCGCGGAATGATGGTGAGGCCGAGTTCGATGCAACCCTCCACCAGCCCTGCGATTTCATGCTCGCTGTCGGGCGTCAGCACCACAAACGGATATTCCACCCGCCAGTCGGTGGCGTCGGTCACATGGGACACCCGCGACATGGCATCGAAGCGGATGTTGTCCCGCGCGGTGGTCCGCGACAGACGCCGCAGTGCCTTCTGGCGCAAAGCCTGGGTGTGCGAAAAGGCGGCCTCAAAATTTCGTACCGCGCCTCGCGCACGCTCAAGCAGTCGCCCCACTTTGGCTGCGCGCGAGTCATGGGCAGAGGCCGATGCGCCCGATGACGGATCGTCCTCGGCGCCTCGCGCATCATCGCGTCGACGTTCGACCTCGGCCAGACGGTGTTCGAGCGCCTCGATCAGCATTCGCCGACGCTTGGGGTTGTCGAGCAGATCATCCTGCAGATAGGGATTGCGCTGCACAACCCAGATGTCGCCCAGCACCTCGTAGAGCATGCGCGCCGAGCGGCCGGTCCGCCGCTCGCCGCGCAGGTCTTCGACGACCGCCCAGGCATCATCGCCCAGCAGACGGCGCACGATCTCGCGGTCGGAAAACGAGGTGTAGTTGTACGGAATCTCGCGCAGGCGTGGCGCCTGCGCGGCAGTCGATTCAACGATGTCGAGCGGAATGGGTGCGTTCATGAGGCTTCGGATCAATCGATCATTGTAGAGGAGCGGTCACGAAGGGCGACAGTAACCATCGCCACCAGTCATTGGGCACCCACAACAGGAACGCGGTCATCACCACATAACGGACAAACCGGCCGGCCACCGTCCAGGCCATCGAGGGCCAGAAGGGCAGCTTGAGCCACCCCGCAACCGAGCAGAGCGGATCGCCCACCACCGGCAGGAACGAAAAGAACAGCGCCCGCGGGCCCAGCCGCTCAAACCACTTCAGGTATCGCGTTTCCTTGCCCCGGGCAACGGCCTCGTGCGCCCCCCAGCCCATCCAGTAGTTCACCGCGCCCCCCAGCGTGTTGCCCACCGTGGCAACCGCCACCACCAGCCAGAACTGTTCGGGATTGAGCTTGGCATAACCGAACACGGCCGGCTCGGACCCCATAGGCAGCAGCGTGGCCGACACGAAGGCGATCACGAAAACGGTTGAGAGCCCGTGCTGGGGCAGGGCAAACCATTCGAGAAGACGGGCGATCCAGGATTCCATGGCTGAGTGTGGCCTCGAACAGCGGGGCAGGACAGAACCGCCTGAGCGTCCATCCAAACGCGCCGACGGCCGGTGCGCGGGCTTGATTCTGCTCAGACTCTAGCAGCGACGCGCACGGGCCGCGCCGATGCCAGCGGAGCCATCGGGGATGCCGGACTAAAATGGCGGGATGCCAACCGATTACCTGAAGCGAATCCTGACCGCGCGCGTCTACGACGTGGCACGCGAGACGCCGCTCGAGCCTGCGGTCAACCTGAGCGCTCGTCTTCGTAACCGCGTGCTGTTGAAGCGCGAAGACCTGCAACCGGTGTTCTCCTTCAAGCTGCGCGGCGCCTATAACAAGATGGTGCAGCTTCCCCCCGAACAACTGGCACGGGGCGTGATCGCCGCATCGGCGGGCAATCACGCGCAGGGCGTGGCGCTCGCCGCGCGCAAGCTCGGCTGCCGGGCGGTCATTGTGATGCCGGTCACCACGCCCCAGGTGAAGGTGGAGGCGGTTCGCGCGCGCGGCGCCGAAGTCGTGCTTCACGGCGACTCTTACAGCGATGCCTATGCGCAGGCGCTCCTGCTGCAGGCCGAGCAGGGCCTGGTTTTCGTGCACCCCTTCGACGACCCGGATGTGATCGCGGGCCAGGGCACCGTGGGCATGGAGATTTTGCGCCAGCATCAGGGCCCGCTCCATGCAGTGTTCGTGGCCATTGGCGGAGGCGGACTGATCGCCGGCATCAGCACCTATGTGAAGCAGATCCGGCCCGAGGTGAAGGTGATCGGCGTGCAGACCACCGACTCCGACGCCATGCGCCGGTCGCTCGCTGCCGGCCGGCGGATCGAACTTGCCGAGGTCGGCCTCTTTTCCGACGGCACCGCGGTCAAGAAGGTAGGCGAAGAGACCTTCCGCCTCTGCCGTCAGTTTGTCGATGACATCGTCCTGGTCGATACCGATCAGCTCTGCGCGGCGATCAAGGATGTGTTCGAAGACACCCGCACCACGCTCGAGCCGGCGGGCGCGCTCGCGGTGGCCGGCCTCAAGGCTTATGTTGCGCGCGAGCGAATCCGCAACGAATCGCTGGTCGCGATCGCCTGCGGCGCCAACATGAATTTCGACCGCCTGCGCTTTGTCGCCGAACGAGCGGAGGTGGGCGAGCGGCGCGAAGCGGTGTTTGCCGTCACCATCCCCGAAGAGCGGGGCAGTTTCCGCCGCTTCTGCGAGACAGTCGGGCCGCGCAATGTCACCGAGTTCAACTACCGGATCGCCGACTCGCGCGAGGCGCATGTCTTTGTCGGCATCCAGGTCCAGAGTCCGGCGGAAGCCGCGCGCATCGCCCGCGGCTTCGTGAAGGCGGGGTTCCCCACGCTCGACCTCACCGATGACGAACTCGCCAAGCTCCACATCCGCCATCTGGTGGGGGGGCATTCGCCGCTCGCGCGCAACGAGCGCCTCTACCGGTTCGAGTTTCCCGAGCGGCCGGGTGCGCTGATGCGCTTTCTCACCAGCATGAGCCCCAACTGGAATATTTCGCTCTTTCACTACCGCAACCACGGCGCCGACTACGGCCGAATTCTGGTCGGGCTGCAGGTTCCAACCGCTGAAAAGCGTCAACTTCGCGAGTTTCTTGACACGCTTGGCTACCCTCATTGGGACGAAACCGATCATCCCGCCTATCGACTCTTTCTCGGGGCTCCGCTATAATCCAAGCAAATTCAACCTGTTATGCAAATCCTCACGCTCGGACTCAACCACCAAACCGCGCCGCTGTCGCTGCGCGAGAAAGTGTCATTTCCAGCTGACACTTTGCGCGAGGCCTTGCTCGATCTGCGTGGCCGCCTCGAGCGGCTGCTGCCCGAAAGCGCCATCCTCTCCACCTGCAACCGCACCGAGATCTATTGCGCCACTCCCCAGGCGGGCGAAGCGCGGATAGCGGTCACCGAGTGGCTGAGCGCGCATCGCCACACCGGCCGAATCGATGATCACCTCTATTCGCTTCCCGACAACCAGGCGGTGCGGCACGCATTCCGGGTGGCCTCGGGCCTCGATTCCATGGTGCTGGGCGAGCCGCAAATTCTGGGGCAAATGAAAGACGCCGTGCGCGCGGCGCAGGAATCGGGCGCCCTCGGCACGCACCTGCACCAGTTGTTTCAGCGCAGCTTTGCGGTCGCCAAGGAAGTCCGCTCGTCCACCGAAATCGGTGCCCACTCGGTCTCCATGGCGGCGGCCGCGGTGCGCCTTGCGCGCCGCATCTTCGATGACATCAGCAAGAGCAGCGTGCTCTTCATTGGCGCCGGCGAAATGATCGAGCTCTGCGCCACGCACTTTGCGGCCCAGCATCCCCGTCGGGTGGTGATCGCCAACCGAACGGCCGAGCGGGCCGACCGGCTGGCCCAGCAGTTCGGCGCCGAAACCATGCGGCTGGCTGATCTTCCCACCCGGCTCGAAGAATTCGACATCGTCGTCTCCTGCACGGCCAGCACGCTGCCGATCGTCGGCCTGGGCATGGTCGAGCGCGCCTCGAAGGCGCGTCGCCGCCGCCCCATCTTCATGGTCGACCTGGCCGTTCCGCGCGACATCGAGGCCGAGGTCTCGCGGCTCTCCGATGTGTATCTGTACACCGTCGACGATCTCGGACGCCACGTCGATGCCGGCAAGGAAAGCCGACGTGCGGCGGTCGCCCAGGCCGAGGCCATCATCGAAACCCGGGTCGATGCGTTCATGCAATGGATGAGCTCACGCGCGGTCGTGCCGGCCATCCGCACGCTCCATCAGCGTGGTGAGGCGCTGAAGGCGACCGAGCTCGAGCGTGCACGCCGGCTGCTCGCGGGCGGCCAGTCGCCCGAACAGGTGCTCGAGGCACTCGCCCACGCACTGACCAGCAAGTTCCTGCACGGCCCCACCCGACTGCTGCATGGCCACGGCGACGACCGTGACCGCATGCTGCATCTGGTTGACCATCTGATACCCGATCGCACCAGTCCGGGCACCGACGGCTCCGATCCCCGGCACTGAGCCCGCTATGCCGCGCTGGCGGGCGGCGTACCATTGACGCCCATGAATGATTCCATGCGAGGCCGCCTCGAGCGGCTGGAGCCCCGGCTTGCCGAGGTCAACGCGCGCCTGTCCGGGCCCGACGCCGCGCGCGACCTCGCCGAATTCCGGCGCCTCACGCGCGAGCACTCCGAGCTTACCCAGCTGCTCGAGCGCTTCAATGCCTATCAGCAGGCTGAAGCCGATCTCGCCACCGCACGGCAGATGCGCGAGGATCCCGAGCTTCGCGAGTTCGCGGACGCAGAGGCCGAGAGCGCATCGGCGCGCATGCAGGCCGAACTCGATCGGCTGCAGCGGCTGCTGCTGCCGCGCGACCCCAACGACGAACGCGACGTGCTGCTCGAGATCCGGGCCGGGACGGGTGGCGATGAAAGCGCCCTGTTCGCGGGCGACCTGCTGCGCATGTATCTGCGCTACGCCGAGCGCGCGCGCTGGCAGACCGAAATCCTCTCGGCCAACGTCTCCGAACTGGGCGGCTACCGCGAGGTCATCATCCGGATTGCGGGCGATGCCGTCTATTCGCGGCTCAAGTTCGAGTCTGGCGGCCATCGGGTCCAGCGGGTCCCGGAAACCGAGGCACAGGGCCGGATTCACACCTCCGCCTGCACGGTGGCGGTCATGGCCGAGGCCGATGAGGTGGGAGAGATCGATATCGATCCGTCCGAGCTTCGGATCGACGTCTTCCGCGCCTCCGGGGCGGGTGGTCAGCATGTGAACAAAACCGAGTCGGCGGTGCGGATCACCCACCTGCCCACCGGGCTGGTGGCCGAGTGCCAGGACGACCGCTCACAACATCGCAACCGCGATCGCGCAATGAAGGTGCTCGCCGCCCGCCTCAAGGACCGGCAGATGCGCGAAGCGCAGGCCCGTGAGGCTGCACACCGGAAGTCGCTGATCGGCTCGGGCGACCGCTCCGAGCGCATTCGAACCTACAACTTCCCGCAGGGCCGCGTCACCGATCATCGGATCAACCTCACGCTCTACAAGCTCCAGCAGGTGGTTGACGGCGATCTCGATGAATTGCTCGACGCGCTCGCCACCGCCCATCAGGCGGAGCTGCTGCAGGCGCTTGCCGAGGCGGTCTGAGGCTGCCCGGTGACCTCACCCACCGCCGACCGCCTGATCGCAGCCAGCCCGCTGCCGCGCACGGAGGCGCGGCGCCTGCTCGAACACGCGACTGGCCAGCGCCGGGAGTGGCTGCTCGCCCACGGCGATGAACCGCTGGCGCCTCCTGTAAGCGAGCACTTCCTCGCGCTGGAAGCCCTAAGAATAAAAGGTGAGCCGCTTTCCTACCTGTGTGGTGAGCGCGAATTCTACGGCCTCGCCCTGCGGATCAATCGGGCGGTGCTGATCCCAAGACCGGAGACCGAGTTGCTGGTGGACGCCGCCTGCGAGCTTGCCCCGACGCATGCAGCAGTCCTGGATCTGGGCACCGGCAGCGGCGCCATCGCCATCGCCATCGGGGTCACGCGCCCTGACCTCCTGATCGTGGCGACCGACCGCTCAACCGACGCGCTCGCCGTGGCGGCCGACAACGCGGCCCGTCACGGTCTTGCCGCGCCCCAACTGAGCTTTCGCGCAGGCTCCTGGTGGCAGGCACTTGCCCCCGCCGAGCGTTTCGAGATCATCGTCGCCAATCCGCCCTACATCGCCGACGCCGACCCGCATCTGTCTGAAGGCGATCTGCGGTTCGAGCCCCGCAGCGCGCTCGCCTCGGGCCCCGACGGGCTCGATGCGCTTCGCGAGATCGCATCCGGCGCACCGGCCCACCTCGCAGCCGGCGGCTGGCTGATCGCCGAGCACGGCTGGGACCAGGGCGCTGCGGTCCGCATGCTCTTTCTGCGGGCGGGGCTTCAAGAGGTTCACACCCTGCCCGATCTGGCCGGCCATGAGCGGCTCACGCTCGGCCGCGGGCCATGAAACGACCTCAGGCCGTGCGTGGTATAACCGCGCGCTCTACACTTCAGGTTTCAGGCACGCCGGGCCAGCGGGCTTCAGCGCGCCGCGACCGGTTTCCTGCCGGTGCTCAACCCCACGGCGAAACCCGCCATCTCTGATCAAGAGGCCTCTGAATGGAAGCACGTGAATTCATTGCAAAGACCGTCACCGAGAACCCGGTGGTCCTGTTCATGAAGGGAACCGCCCAGTTCCCGCAATGCGGCTTCTCCGGACGCGCGATCCAGATTCTCAAGTCGTGCGGCGTGCGCAACCTCGTCACGGTCAACGTGCTTGAAGACGATGAAGTGCGCCAGGCAATCAAGGACTTTTCGAGCTGGCCCACCATTCCGCAGCTCTACATCCAGGGCGAGTTCGTGGGCGGCTCCGACATCATGGCCGAGATGTTCCAGTCGGGCGAACTGCAGAAAATCGTTCCTGCCGAGTCCCAGCAGGACTGAGGACAGGCAAGCGCCGCCCGCCAGCACGGGGCGGTGCCGCCTGCCCTTGCGCAGGAGCGCCGCGTCGTTCCAGGGCGGGCGCACAATGGGTGAGGCGGTCACCTGCCCTTGCGCGGCCGCGCCGCTCAGACCAGAGAGCGCTCCAGCCGATCGAGCGTTTCGTAGGCGGGCAGTACCTGTGCCACGCTCGAATTGGGTTCGCGCCCGTCGCGGATGGCCGCAAAAAACTCGCGGTCCTGCAGTTCGATCCCGTTGGTGGACACGTAGTCCTTGCTCACATCGATCGGGTTTTCGCGACCATCAACCAGATCGTCGTAGCGCGCGATGAAGGTGCCCTGATCGCAGATGTAGCGGAAGAACGTGCCAAGCGGCCCATCGTTGTTGAACGACAACGACAGGGTGCAGATCGCGCCTCCTGCCACCTTGAGCTGAATCGACATATCCATCGCGATACCCAGCTCAGGGTGGATCGGTCCCTGCATCGCGCGTGCATGCTGAGAGATCTCGCCGGTCTGGTAGTGAAACAGGTCCACCGTGTGCGCGGCGTGATGCCAGAGCAGGTGATCGGTCCAGCTGCGGGGCTGGCCGAGCGCATTCATATTGGTGCGGCGAAAGAAATAGGTCTGTACATCCATCTGCTGGATCTTGAGTTCGCCCGCTGCAATCTTGCGGTGGATCCACTGATGGCTGGGGTTGAAGCGCCGAGTGTGGCCTGCCATGGCCACACGCCCGCTGTCCTTCTGCGCCGCCACAATGGCGCGTGCATCTGCCAGGCTGTCCGCCATCGGGATTTCCACCTGCACATGTTTGCCCGCGCGCAAACATGCGATGGTCTGCGCCGCATGCATCTGGGTGGGGGTACAGAGGATCACCGCATCGATATCGGGGCGTGCGAGCACCTCATCGAGTTCGGTCGTGGCATGCGCAATGCCATATTTCTGCGCGAACTCGCGGGTTTTGTCGGGCAGGCGTCCCACCACCGAGACGACTTCCACCCCCGAAATGTTGCGAATGCCCTCGACATGCTTGGCACCAAAAGCACCGGCTCCTGCAACGCAGACCTTCATGACTGACTCCGGTTTTCAAGAATCATGTGGCCCACCGCCGTGTTGGAAGCAGGCACATGGTAGAAGCGATGGGTTTGGCGCACGCTTTCATCGAGCGCGCCGCGCGCGATCAGCCACATCACGAGCTCAATGCCTTCAGAGCCCGCCTCGCGCACATAGTCGATGTGCGGAATCTGCGCGAGCCCTGCAGCATCACCCGGCAGCCGATCGAGAAAGCGGTTGTCGAATTCCTTGTTGATGAGCCCGGCGCGTGGCCCCTGCAACTGGTGACTCATGCCACCCGTACCCCAGACCTGTACGTTCAGATCGGCATCGAAGCTGTCGATCGCACGCCGGATCGCCTGACCCAGGCGCCAGCAGCGGTGCCCGGTGGGCGGCGGATACTGCACCACATTGACGGCAAACGGAATCACCTTGCAGGGCCAGGCCTCGGGCTGACCGAACATCAGGGACATCGGCACCGTAAGACCGTGGTCGACATCCATCTTGTTGATGATGGTGAGATCGAACACCTTGCGTGGGCCCCAGCCTTCATCGGCCGGCTCGAAGCGTTCCGCGCAACCGATCGCGAACGTGGGAATCATGTCGAGACTGAACGCGGTGGCATGGTCGTTGAACACCAGCACCACCACATCCGGGCGATTGGCCGCGATCCAGCGGCGTGAAAACTCATAGCCGGAAAACAACGGCTGCCAATACGGTTCCTGCGTTCGCCCCAGATCCATGGCAGCGCCGATGGCCGGAACATGCGAGGTAAAAACGCCGGCGGTCACGCGGGCCATGTCATTGCTCTCCGATAGTGCGGTTGCCGTCGGGCGAGCGTCCGCCGGCGATCATCATCGCGCGGTAGTCGGCCTGCGACATGCCGGTCATGCGCGAGGCGGCCAGCTCGAAACTCCAGCCGTCGGTGGAAAAAATCTTGGCAAGGAAATAGACATTGCCGCCGAGCGAAATCAGGCCGTTGTAGTCGCGGGCGAGCACCCCTTGCTTCTGCGCCTCGGTCATGGGCCACTCGTCGAGGTAGGCGCGCTCGTCTGCCTTGAAGCGTTCGCGGTTGGGCGCCTTCATGAGCGACATGCAGAACTGGTTCAGGTGGTAGCCCATGCGGGACTGATCCGCGTCGAAGATCGTCGTGCCGGGAATATCGAGATACGGTTTATGTAGCGCCATGTCGGTTGGCCCTTTAAGTTGAACGCTCACCCGCCGTCACCTTCGGGCGGGCGAACCGTCCCATCAATCAGCCCAGTAGAGCCGCATCGGATTGTCGACCAGAAGTTTGCGCTGAAGCTCAGGGGTCGCAGCAATTCGTTGCACATAGTCAACCAGCAGCCCGTCATCCGGCATGTGCGATTTCATGTTCGGATGGGGCCAGTCGGTGCCCCAGAGCACGCGGTCTGGAAAGGTTTCCACAATGCGGCGCGCAAACGGCACCACGTCGTCGTAGCGGGGCGGACCTGATTTCGACAGCCGCTCGGGGCAGCTCACCTTCGACCAGATGTTCGGATGCTCGGCGAGCATGCGCATGAACAATGCAAACTCCGGACCGTCAACCGGTTTGCTCACGTCAGGCCGCCCCATGTGGTCAACCACCACGGTGGTGGGCAGCGCGGTAAAAAAGTCCCAGAGCTCGGGGAGGTCCTGCGCCTCGAAATAAATCACCACATGCCAGCCAAGTGGGGCGATCCGGTGCGCAATCTCGGAAAGCACCTCGCGCGGCGTGAAATCCACCAACCGGCGGACAAAGTTGAAACGCGTGCCGCGCACGCCCGCCTCATGCATGGCGCGCAGCTCGGCATCGGTGACATCGCGGCTCACGGTGGCCACGCCCCGGGCGCGGCCACCGGAGTGCTGGAGTGCGTCAACCAGCGCGCGGTTATCCGTGCCGTGGCAGGTGGCCTGCACGATCACATTGCGCTCAAAACCGAGAAAGTCGCGCAGCGCGAACAGTTGATCCTTCGACGCATCGCACGGCGTGTACTTGCGCTCGGGCGCATAGGGAAACTGCGCAGCCGGTCCGAAAACATGGCAGTGCGCATCGACCGCGCCCGCCGGCACGCGAAAGGTCGGACGCGAAGGATTGGGATGAAAAACCAGCCAGTCGGGATCCATGTTCACCTCTTGTCGTTTTCCGACCGGATCTGCCCGAGGATCTGATCGGCATGCTCGCGCCAGGGGCGGCCCGCTTTCGCGCGCTCACCAAACAGGCGCTCGTCAGCACGGTCGGCCACCCAGGCCTGGCGCTCGGCGGTACCCGCGGCCGACCAGGGCTCAAGTCCCGCCTCGCGAACAGTCTGCGCTGCTTCACGCATTTCTTCGGCGCGACGGCGGCCGTGCTGGATCACGCGCATGAAAAAGTAGTCGCCCTGCTTTTCCCAGTCGATGCCGGGAAAGGTTTCAGCGAGCGAGGCCAGCACCTCGCGCTCTACGCCATAGGCGCGCGCGGTGGTGAAGCTTTCGATCACCATCGCCTCGAGCCCCTTGATCATCACGCTCCTGCACATCTTGGTGGCCGAGGCCACGCCCAGCCGATCGGACACCGCCTTGGCATCAAATCCGAGTGCGGCCAGCGCCGGCTGCAGGGCCTGTGCATGCGCGCCACCCAGGAGGAGCGGCACCCGGATGCGATAGGGCGGCAACGAGGTCATGACCGCGCCTTCAACATAGCGGCCACCCGCCGCATCAATCACTGCACCCGCGCGCTGTTTGGCGCCCGGCGAGGCCGAATTGAAGTCGAGAAAGAACACGCCTCGAGGAATCGTCAGGGCACAGGCTTCGGCTACCGCCACCGCCTGGCTGGCGGTGACCGCCGAAATGATGAAGTCCACCTCTGCGGTGAGCGCCGCCACATGATCGGCAAGCCGCACCCCGTGCGCCGCCGCATGGTCGCGAAGCGGCCCTTCGCCGTCTGACCCGAGCTTGATGTCGAAGGCACTGACCGCCAGACCCTGGGCCCGTAGGTCTTCCGACAGAATGCGGCCAACCTCGCCGTATCCCACAAACCCGATCCGCCAGGTCCTGGGATCGGCGCCCGCTGGCAACGCGCGGCCCGACATGCTCATTCGATGTAGCGCAGGCCGGCGCGTGCGAGCGGATCGCGCATCTTGTAGATATCCAGACCCAGTTCGCGCGCTGCGAGCCGTTTGCGGCTGTCGGCCTCTTTGGCCTCGCGTGCAGCCGAAGCGTCGGCCGCCTGCGTAGCAAGCTCGCGCGGCACGACCACCACGCCATCATCATCGGCCACGATGATGTCGCCTGGATTCACCTGGGCGCCCGCGCATATCACCGGGATATTCACCGACCCGAGGGTGGCCTTGACCGTGCCCCGCGCATTGATCGCGCGCGAGAACACCGGAAATTTCATTTCGGTGAGATCGCGTACGTCGCGTACACCGGCATCGATCACAAGCCCGCGCGCGCCCAGCGCACGAAACGAGGTGGCGAGCAGATCACCGAACATGCCGTCTTCGTTATCGGTTGTGCAGGCGGCCACCACGATGTCGCCCTCCTTCAGTTCGCCCGCCGCCACATGCAGCATCCAGTTGTCACCGGGCTGGAGCAGCACCGTGACCGCAGCGCCGCAGACCCGCGCACCCGGATAGATTGGGCGCATGTACGGTTTCATCAGCCCGACCCTCCCCATGGCCTCATGGATGGTGGCCACGCCGAACGCGCCCAGCCGATCGATTTCGGCGAGCGTGGGGCGCTGATAGTTGCGGACAACAACACCAAGATTGTTCATCGGCTGGCTCATTGGAAAAGTCTCCGAAAAAGGGGCAGGCGAGCAGGGCGGACTGCCTAGCGACCGCGCGCCTTCAGCTGGGCATCCAGCCTGGGATAGACACGGCGGGCGTTGGCCTCAAAGATCTTGCTGCGCTGCGCCTCGGTGAGTTCCCTCGCACCGTCGATATAGCGCCGCGTGTCGTCGTATTCATGACCGCTGTACGGATCGATCCCGCGAACCGCACCGATCATCTCCGATGCAAACAGGATGTTGTCATCGGGGATCACCTTCAGGAGCAGATCAATGCCCGGCTGATGATAGACACAGGTATCAAAAAATATATTTTTCAGCAGATGCTCGGTAAGCGGCGGAAGTTTCATGTCCTGCGCAATGCCGCGGAACCGCCCCCAGTGGTAGGGCACCGCGCCACCGCCGTGCGGAATCACGAATCTGAGCGTCGGAAAATCCTTGAACAGATTCGAGGTGAGGCACTGCATGAAAGCCGTGGTGTCAGCGTTCAGGTAGTGCGCGCCGGTGGTGTGGAAACAGGCATTGCAGCTGGTGCTGACATGCACCATGGCCGGAATGTCGTACTCGACCATCTTTTCGTAGATGGGATACCACCAGCGATCAGACAGCGGCGGCTCTTTCCAGTGGCCCCCCGACGGATCCGGGTTGAGGTTGATGCCGACAAAGCCGTATTCGCGCACGCAGCGATCGATCTCCGCGATGCAGGTCTCCGGGCGAACCCCAGGCGACTGCGGCAGCATCGCTACGCCTGCGAACTGGTCCGGAAACAGTTTCGTGACGCGATAAATCAGCTCGTTACAGATCGATGCCCAGGTCGAGCTCACGGCGAAGTCGCCGATGTGATGGGCCATGAAACTCGCGCGCGGCGAGAAGATGGTGAGATCGGAGCCCCGCTCGCGCATTTTTTTGAGCTGGTTGGTCTCGACCGACTCGCGCAGCTCATCGTCACTGATGACGAGATCCGAAACCCGGGGCATGTCGGCAGGATTGCCGAGCGCCGCAACCTGACGGTTTCGCCAGTCTTCCAGCGCCTTCGGGGCGGTCGTGTAGTGTCCGTGGCAGTCGATGATCATGAGAACTCCGGCATCAAAAAAGCCCTCTCAGCGGCAATACACCGCGCCGGGGCGGGGCCCGTGGCAGGCAAACGCCGCGATTTTACGTCGGCGCGGAAGGCCCCGCTCGCGCCCACGCGCTGCGCGCGCTCAGGCACCCTTACTGCTTCGGAATGCCGGCGCGCTCGATCACCTCGCCCCAGCGCCGGATTTCGCTCGCAAGAAGCTCGCCCAGCGCCTGCGGCGTGCCGCCGATCGGTTCGACACCCAGCTCGGCGAGACGCTTGCGGACATCGGGCGTCTCGAGTGCGGCGCGGGCGGCCTGGTTGAGCTGGGCGATGATCGCCGGTGGCGTTTTCGCGGGTGCGGCGAGCGCATTCCAGGAGGACGCCTCGTAGTCGGCCACCCCGGCCTCGATGGCGGTGGGCACGTCGGGGAACTCCGCCGCCCGGCGCCTCGAGGTGACCGCGAGAAGCCGCACCCCTCCCGGATTCAGCTGCGACTTGAGCGGGCCCAGGATTTCAACACCGGCGTCAACATGCCCCCCGCGCAACGCGGTGAGCAGTGCCGGGGTGCCGTTGAAAGGAACGATCTGTGCGTTGATGCCCGCGCGGGTCCGGAACAGTTCGCCGGCCAGGTTCTGGGTGCTGCCGATGTTGATGGTTCCGAGGTTCAGTTTGCCTGGGTTGGCGCGTGCATAGGCAAGCAGATCGCCCAGCGTTCGATGCGGCGAACTGGCCGGTACGACCACGCCGAGCCCGAAGCTGCCGAGTCCGCATACCGGGGCGAAGTCCCGCAAGGTGTCAAACGGCAGCGACTTGAACAGGTTGACGCTCACCGCATTGCCATTCGACATGAGGAGGAGGGTGTGGCCGTCTGCTGCGGCCCGCACCACGGTCTCACCGGCGGCAATACCCCCGGCGCCAGGCTTGTTCTCGATCACTACCTGGGTCTTCAACTGTTCGCCCATGGCCTGCGCAACGGCACGCACGGTGAGATCCGCAATGCCGCCGGCGCCGAACGGCACGACGATGCGGACCGGGCGCGAGGAGAGCGTATCAGCCCGTGCCCAGGGGGTGGCGAGCGCAAAGGGCGTGAAGGCTGCGGCAACAATCAGCGTGCGTCGATTCATGGGCTACTCCCGTCAGGTCTGCGATACGCGGGCGGATTATCGCCGCAAGCAGGTGTAGGCCGCCAAAAAGACAAAACCTTGACCAGGGTCGACCATTGGAGGAGGCGTTCCCCCGCCACGCCCGCCGCCTCGTGCATGCTTGCCCGCGTGACACATCGATGCGGGTCGCACCGAATGGGCAGTGCCGAACAATCGTTTCAGTGTGGGCGTGCCGCTACAATGGGCCGATGGATCAGAAACAGATCACGATCGCGATGACCGGCGCCTCGGGCGCTGCCTACGGACTGCGCCTCCTGGAGATGCTGCGCGAAGTCGGCGGTATTCGAACCCATCTGGCGGTCTCGCCGGCCGGCTGGCTCACGATCGAGCAGGAGACGGGGCGCGGACGCCGGGCGGTCGAAGCGCTTGCCGATGAGGTTCACGGGGTACGCGAGGTTGGCGCCTGCATCGCCTCGGGGTCGTACCCGATCGACGCCATGGTGATCGCGCCGTGTTCGATGAAGACGCTGGCAGCGGTCGCTCAGGGGTACGGGGACAACCTCATCACCCGCGCGGCCGACGTCATGCTGAAGGAACGTCGCCGCCTGGTGCTCGCCGTGCGCGAAACCCCGCTCAACCTCGCGCATCTTCGCAACATGGCCTCGGTCACCGAAATGGGCGGCATCATCTTTCCGCCGGTGCCCGCCTTTTACCTGCAACCTGACAGCATCGAGGCGCTGATTGACCACAGTTGCGCCCGCATGCTCGACCTGATCGGCGTGGCCCAACCGTTCGCGCCCAGGTGGACCGGGTTGCGCCAGCCATCCAATGGAGAATCTGAATGAAACTGCTCGTTGCCTGTGACGGCTCGAAGACCTCGCTCCGCGCGGTGCGCCACGCCATCAAACTCGCGGGCGCGTTGACCGGCACCACTCGCATCTCGTTGATCAGCGTGCACGATGACATCGCGCTGCGCCACGCCAGCCGCTTCGTCGGCAAGGATGCGATCGACAACTACCTGCGCGAAGAATCCGAAACCGACCTCGCCGCGGCGCGCAAGGCTCTCGACAAGGCTGGCATCGCCCATGACATGATCATCCGTCGCGGTCATGTTGCCGCAGAAATCGCCGACGCCGCTGCACGCGGGCGTTTCGACATGATCGTGATGGGATCGAAGGGCCGCAGTTCGCTTGCCGACCTGCTGGTCGGCTCGGTTGCTACGCGGGTCATCGAGCTGTCAGCGGTTCCGACCCTGCTCGTGAAGTAACTCGAAAGCGGGGCACCCCGTCAGGGTGACAGCCGCTGGCGGGTCCACCTGCCATCTGGCTGCAGGCGATAGCAGATGCGGTCGTGCAGCCGCGAGCGTCGGCCCTGCCAGAACTCGAAGTAATCGGGAACCAGCCGATAGCCACCCCAGTGCGGCGGCCTCGGCGGGTTGAGCCCGTGCCGAAGACCCATTTCGGCCGTGCGCTTGACCAAATCGGTTCGAGAAACCAACACCTCGCTCTGATCGGACGCCCAGGCGCCGATCCGGGAGGCGAGCGGCCGCGAGGCGTAGTAAGCGTCAGCCTCAGCGGTATCGCCGAATTCAACCCGTCCCTCGATCCGCACCACGCGCTCCAACTCCACCCAGTGGAACTGGAGCGCTGCATGTGGGTTACCCGCCAACTCTCGGCCCTTACGGCTCTGGTAATTGGTGTACCAGACCAGGCCCCGCGCATCGAACCCCTTGATCAGCACCACCCTCGTGGACGGCCGCCCATCGGCGCCAACGGTGGCAAGCGTCATCGCGTTGGGCTCAGGGACCTTGGCCGCCATCGCCTCGTTCAGCCACTGCCGGAACTGATCAAGCGGCACCTCGGCCGCCATGGTCTCGTCAAATTCGCCGCGCTCGTAGTCTTTACGAAGGTCGGACAGCGTCGGGTCACTCAAGGAAGTCTCCCGGATGGGTACAAACCGAGATGCTAACGCCCCCTCATCCCTCTACCCGGGGCGCGCGTGTGGCCAAAGCCCTGGCCTGCCGGCGCGCCGCCGGGACGAGACGATCCGGCGCGAGCAGGTCCTGCCGCAGCATACGGCGCGCTCGAGCGCGAAGGTGCTCCCTGGTGAGGCGCTGCGGCCGCACGCGCCGGCGTGGATGCGCGACCGCCACCGTTGCCAACCGGCCGCGGGCCGCCCTGACCTGCAGGAAATCCGCCACGAGAGCCAGGCTTGTCGCCACCGAACTTGGCGGAATTGCGCGTGGTGCGCCTGCTGCGGGTGTTGCGCGCCATCCGCGTGATCAAGCTCGC